>NZ_CP022203.1:0-300000 GCF_002305895.1 Corallococcus macrosporus DSM 14697 | reverse complement strand
TGTCCACGTAGTTGTTGGCCAGCTTCTTCAGCGTGACCTGCGCGTCCGGGAGGTTCTGGACGATGTCGAAGACGTACTTGGCGCTCAGCGTGACGGCGCCCGTCTTGATGACCTCCGCCGGGTGCTCCGACACGACGCCGATGTCCAGGTCGAACGCGGTGACGGTGATGCCGCCCTTGTTCGCGTTGACGAGCACGTTCGCCAGGATGGGCATCGTCGTCTTGCGCTCCACGATGCCCTGGGCGCGGTAGAGGGCCTTCTTCAGCTCGTCGGCGGCGATGCGGAATTCCATCGGAGGGCGTCCTTACAGGTCTCGGCCCGGAAGGCCGATCATGCAGGCCGGATGTAGCCCCTGCACTCCAGTCCGTCAACGAACCCGGAGCACCTCCGCGCCATCAATGTCCGCGCCCTGGCGCCCCTGCAAATGACCGCCAGTCACCAATTCCCCCAGCGGACTGGCCCCGCGCGGCGAGCCGGAGCACACTGGCGCCTCTTTCCTCCCCTGGAGCCCCTCATGAACAGCCGCTCGCTGGTGGTCGCCGCCCTGGTCCTTGGCTTCGCCTCGGGGTGTAGCAAGCCGCCCGCCGCCACGGCCTCGCCGCCGACGAGCGAGAATGGAACCCCCTCCACGGCGCCGGCCCCCCAGGCCGCGCCCCAGGACAGTGAGAACGGAACGCCGACCATGACCCCACCGCCCACCAACGATTCCGAGTCCAAGCCGGGTGAGAGCGCCGTCTACATCGTCAAGGACAGCGGCGTGCGCTGCTTCGCCCCGCCCTGCCCCACCTACAACGCCTTCCCCGTGGACAAGCCGGACGCGGAGCCCATCCCGGTGCACGAGCTGGAGCTGTCCGCGGTGACGAAGGGCTCGGACGAGCAGACAGAGGCGTTGATCCGCAAGACGCTGGACGGCCAGGGCCTGCGGGTGCAGGGCACCCTGGAGACGCGGCCCAACGCGGGCCCCGCGGGCGCGGCCACCGTCCTGCGCGCCAGCAAGGTGGAGAACTGACGTCTCCCTCCCGGGTGGGTCTCGCTAGATGTGGAGGCCCACCTGGATGCCGGGCCAGTGCTGGAGGCGTTGATCCGGCTCCGGGTTGCTCTCCCGGAAGGGCAGCCGGGTGATGGCGTCGAAGTCCGACTCCCCCCAGGCGAACCACGCGTTGTAGGTGGGCCCGGCGAACACGGCCAGGCGCGACATGAGCTGGAAGCCCAGCATCAGCCGGGCCTGCCCCAGCACGTTGCCGCCGTCGCCCTCCAGCGGGTTGCGCACCGGCTGCACGGCGCCGCCCGTCACGTCCAGGTCCACCCAGAGCCGGCGAGCGAGCGTCAGGTGTCCGCCCACGCCCGCCGCGAAGCTGAAGCGCGCGTCACGCCCCGGCTCCAGGCCCGCCATCAGCGTGAAGTAGACGGGCCCGCCGCCCAGCTTCACGCCCATGTTGGAGACCTGGATGTCGCTCACCCAGAACTCCATGTGCGTGGACCCCCGGCGCAGCCCTCGCGAGGACGGCTCGGGGAGGTCGTCCCCCGCCTGCTGGGCGAAGGCGCCCTGCCCGCCCATCAGCGAGAGACGCGGCGCGTACCGGGAGTCGGCGGAGGCCGCCCCCGCCCACAGCCCGAACGCGAGGAGCGCAAAGGATTTCATCACTCCTGCTTTTCCAGCGTGAGGGACACCTGCGTCAAGTTCCCGGGCAGGACGAGAGGGGCCGAGGAAGCGTCGGGTTTTCCAGACAGGGCCTGGGCGGCGGCCAGCACCACCGCCACGTCGAAGGGGGCGTGAGCGGAGACGAAGATGAAGCGCTCGAAGTAGGGCGCGTCATCCAGCTCATAGGCCCGGGGGAGCGCGTGCGTCCCCGACGGCGCCAGGGGCATGGCCTGGGCCCCCTCTTCCGGGGCGTGCAGCGTGACGGCGCCGTTGCCATCCAGGGAGACGATGACGCCGTACTCCCGGCCCGCGGCGACGTAGCCCACCTGCACCACGTCACCCGCGGCGGCGGCGGCGCCGTCGGCCAGGCGCTCCGGCCGGGCGGCGGCGGCCTGCCGGTGGACGACGAGCCGAGGGGCGAGCCCCTTGATGCGCGTCACCTCCGGGCCGTTGCCCGGGGCGACCCCGGTCTCCACCTGCCCGGAGGGACGGAGCACCACGAAGAGGGCCGCCACGGCCAGCGCCGGCACCAGGCCCCACGCGGGCGACCGGCGGAAGAAAGGGCGGGCCGCGTCCGGCCGGGCCGCGCGGGCCTCCACCTCGCGGGCCACCCGCGCCGGGGGCAGCGTCTCCAGCGTGGCGCGCGAATCGGCCTCCAGGGCGGCGAGCCGGGCCAGGCCGTCGGGCTCCTCGGCCAGCCGGGCGCGGGCGGCGGCCAGCTCTCCGGGCGGCAGCTCACCCAGGGCGATGCGTTCCAGCAACCAATCCGGGGTCCGGTGGGGGGATGTCATGCGGCCTCCAGCTCCAGCTCTTGCAACACGGCGGACAGCGCGCGCAGGCGCTTGCGCACGCCCGACACGGACAGGCCCACCTCGCGGGCCGTCTCCTCCAGCGTCATCCCATCCACCAGGTGCAGCACCGCGATGTCCTGACTGGAGGCGGGCACCCGGCCGAAGAGGCGGTCCAGCAGGCCGCGCGCGGCGGCGCGGGACTCGGTGTCCTCGGCCGACGCGATCTGCAGCACCAGCTCATCCTCCCGGTCCTCGGGGCGCCGCTTCGCCCCGCGCAGCTTGTTGAGACACACCGTGGTGGCGATGCGGTGCAGCAGGCTGGAGGGCGCGGCGTCCTTCAACGCGCCCTGGTAGCGGAGCAACTGGACGAACACGTCGTGCATGGCGTCCACGGCCTTCTCCTCGTCACGCAGGAGGAAGCGGCAGCGCCGGAGCACCTGGGGGCCGTAACGCCGGTAGTAGGCCTCCACATCGATAGACACCGGTCTCACGCCTCCCTCGCTTGCCGCGCCCAGGGGAACACCGCGGAGCCCGGGAACTGTCACCGGGCTTTTTTCAATACCGGTCCCGCAGTGCGTCTTCCACGGACAACCCCTGGATTTGCCACAGGAGCGCACCATGCCACGTCCCCCCAAGAGCCCGAGGCCCGCCGTCGCCTGCCTGCGTTGCGACATCCCCATGACGCCTGCGTCCATGGGCGCCCTCAGGATGGCGCTCACACCTCCCGGTCGTTCCAAGCTGCGCTCCGGCTTGAGTGCCTCCCTGTACGTGTGTCCCCGCTGCGGACGCGTGGAGCTGCAGGCGGATGACCCCGCCGCCTTCGCCCTGGATGCTTCATGAGTGAATCGCGGGGGCCCGCCCCTTGTACCCAGGTACAATGCCGCGCCATGAATCGGTAAAAGCTACAAGCAAGCAGGCACACGGGCGCGTGAAGGAAGGCGTGGTCACTGTCAGGTTGGCGATGAAATCGGGGCGCGTTCGCTGTAACTGAGAAACGCAACCCCGCTACCTTCCCCCCTTCGCCCCCTCTCGCTGCCGCCCGTGCTGACCTCCAATGACTCCGCCCTGACCGGGCTGCTGAACGCGTATCTGGCCGCGCAGCTCGCCGGCAACCGGCGGGAGGCGCTGCGGCTGCTGGTGGATGAAGGCGTGCTGCGAGGCGTCCCCCTCCAGACGCTGCACCTGGAGGTCATCCAGCCCGCGCAGTACGAAATCGGCCGGCTGTGGCAGGAGAACATCATCTCCGTGGCCCAGGAGCACCTGGCGACCGCCGTCTCCCAGCTCGCGCTCGCCCACCTGTACCGGCACCTGCCCAGGGACCCGTTCAACGGCAAGGTCGTGCTCGTCTCCTGCGTCCAGGGGGAGCTGCACGAGGTCGGCGCGCGCATGGCCAGCGACTTCCTGGAGATGGCCGGCTTCGACGTGCGCTTCCTGGGCGCCAACGTTCCGCCGGAGCACCTGGCGCGGATGACGAAGGAGATCCGCCCGGACCTGGTCGCCCTCTCCGTGACGATGACGTACCACCTGCCCGCGCTCCGCGAGGCCGTGGCGCACGTGCGCCAGGCCTGCCCCGACGTTCCCATCGCCGTGGGCGGCCTGGCCTTCTCCTGGGCACCTGGCCTGGAAGACGAGCTGGGCGTGAACTTCTTCGGCAAGGACGCGCGCGAGTTCGTCGCGTCCGCCTGCCGGGTCCTGGGAGTCTGAGAACCGCATGCAGAGCGTGAGCAAGAGCGTGGAAGCGCGGGCGGACCGGCTGGCCATCGCCTCACAGGAGGCGCTCTACCAGGACCCCTTCTGGGCCGCCCGGTACGGCCTGGAGCGGGCGCAGCGCTTCGGGGACGAGGACGCGCGCTTCCACGTCCGCTACCTGGTGCAGGCCCTGGACGAGCAGCGCCCCTCCGTCCTGGAGGGCTACGCGCGCTGGCTGCGCACCCTGCTGGTGTCGCGCGGCATGTGCTCGCGGCACCTGGACCGGCACTTCGCAGGGCTGGCCGCCGCCCTGGAGGCGGAAGGCTGGGGCCCGGGGAGCCAGCCCCAGGACTACGTGAGCGCCGCGCGCCGCGCCCTTCGCTACCTGGAAGGCCCGGCCCACCTGCTGGAAGAGGCGGCGCCCGAGCTCGCCCGCGCCGCCACGGCCCGCCTCACGCTCTACATCATCCCCGAGGACCAGCCCCGCCTGGAGGAGGAGCTCCAGTTGCAGCTCTCCTATGTGGCGGACGCGCTCGCCGCCGGGAAGCCCGACCTGCTGGGCGACCATGTGCGTTGGTACGCCGGCTTCTGGCCCAGGCGCGGTTTTGGCCTCCTGGCATTTCCCAGTGTGCTGGGCATGTTGAAGTCCGTGCTGGGCTCACGTCACCCCGAAGCACGGACACTCCTCGCGGAAGCAGGGGTGTCCTGGGAGGAGACCCGTTCATGAGGCAACCCGCCTCCGCCGAGCCGCCGTTCTTCGACGACCTCAGCCGGGAGGTCGCCCTGGCCTGCGACGCGGGAGGCACCCTCACCTGGGTGGACGCGCGCGCCCGGAACCTCCTGGCCGCCGAGCCCGGGCAGCCCCTGCGCGGCCTGGCTGCCCAGGGCACCGAGGAGAAGGTGGACCGGCTGCTGGTCCAGGCCCGCGACGAGAAGGTGGAGGGCTGGGAGCTCATCCTCTGCCGGGACCACGTGCCCTCGACCTTCGCCTTCCGCGCCCGGCCCCATGACGGGGGTGTGCTGCTGGTGGGCAGCCTGGTGCCGGAGGACTACGGCACCGCGCTGGAGCGGGTGAGCACCACCCTGAGCGAGCTGTCCGCGCTCCACCGCGAGACGGAGCGCCAGCAGCGCGAGCTCAAGCGCCGCGCGGAGGAGCTGGCCCGGCTCAACGGCGAGCTGGAGGAGTCCAACCGCGGCGTGCGCAGCCTGCACGCCGCCCTGGACGAGAAGGCCGAAAGCCTCCAGCTCGCCGCGGAAATCAAGAGCCGCGTGGTGGCCAACGTCAGCCACGAGTTCCGCACCCCGCTGCACTCCATCCTCGGCCTGTCCAAGGTGCTGCTCAACCCCATCAACGGGCCCTTGAGCGGCGAGCAGGAGAAGCAGGTCCAGTTCATCCGCAACTCCGCGGAGGCGCTCTTCGAGCTGGTGAATGATTTGCTGGACCTCTCCAAGATGGAGGCCGGCAAGACGACGCTGCGCCACAGCCGCTTCGTGGTGCGCGACGTGCTCAGCGCGCTGCGCGGCATGATGAAGCCGCTCCTGCCGCCCGGCTCGCCGGTGGAGCTGCGGCTGGTGGAGCCGGACGCGCCGCTGGAGCTGGAGACGGACGAGTCCCGCCTGAGCCAGGTGCTGCGCAACCTGGTGTCCAACGCGCTGAAGTTCACCGAGTCCGGCCACGTCACCGTGTCCGCGGCGCCCGGCCCCCGGGACACGGTCATCTTCACCGTGCAGGACACGGGCATTGGCATCGCGCCGGAGCACCACGAGCGCATCTTCGAGGAGTTCTCCCAGGTGGAGAGCCCCCTGCAACGCAAGGCGAAGGGCACCGGCCTGGGCCTGCCGCTGGCACGCCGCCTGGCGGAGGTGCTGGGCGGCACGCTCACCGTGAAGAGCACGCTGGGCCAGGGCGCCGCCTTCACCGTCACCATCCCGCGCGTCCACATGGAGGTCGCGGAGATGACGGGCATGACGGAGCGCAGCGAGCACCTGGACCCCAGCCGGGCCCCGGTGCTGGTGCTGGAGGACGACCGGCAGACGCTCTTCCTCTACGAGAAGTACCTGGCGCGCTCCGGCTTCCAGGTGCTGCCGGTGCGCAGCACGGACGAGGCGCGGCGCGTGCTGGAGCGCGTGCGCCCCGCCGCCATGGTGCTGGACGTCATGCTGGAGGGCGAGACGAGCTGGGGCTTCCTGGCGGACATGAAGAACAACGAGGCCACCCGCGACATCCCCATCCTCGTGGTGACGGTGACGGACCGCGAGCAGAAGGCCCGCGCGCTGGGCGCCGACGAGTTCTGGCTCAAGCCGGTGGACGAGGTGCGGCTGCAACGCAAGCTGCAGGCCATGGCCCGCACCGGTCCGGTGGAGCGCATCCTCATCATCGATGACGACGACGTGCACCGCTACCTGCTCAAGCAGCTCCTCAAGGACATGCCCTACGTCCTGCAGGAGGCCGCCGGTGGCAAGGACGGCGTCCGGCTGGCGCGGGAGCAGTCCCCGCACCTCATCTTCCTGGACTTCGTGCTGCCGGACATCACCGCCTTCGACGTGCTGGATGAGTTGAAGGCGGACCCGCGCACGCGCGACGTGCCCGTCATCCTCCACACCTCGCACGAGCTGAAGGAGGACGAGCGCACGCGCCTGGCGAAGGAGACGGCCGCCATCCTGGCCAAGCACACGCTGAGCCGCGAGGTGGCCATCACCCGCATCCGGGACGCCCTGTCCAAGGCCGGCCTGGGCTCCCAGGCCCTGACGGAAGGGAGCCGCCGTGGTTGAACCCCGTCTGGCCACCGTCCTCAACGTCAACGACGACGACGCCAACCGCTACCTCGTCAACCGCATCCTGGCGCTCGCGGGCTACAACGTGCTGGAGGCGGCCACCGGCATGGGCGCGCTGCTGATGGCGCAGCAGCACCACCCGGACGTCGTCATCCTGGACGTGAAGCTGCCGGACATCAGCGGCTACGAGGTCTGCGAGCGCCTGCGCGCCGACCCCAACACCGCCTCCATGGCGGTGCTGCACACCTCCGCCACCTTCGTCACGTCCGACAAGAAGGTGCGCGGCCTGGAGGGCGGCGCGGACGCCTACCTCACCCAGCCCTTCGAGGGCGCCGAGCTCGTCGCCACGGTGAAGTCGCTCCTGCGCCTGCGCCACGCGGAGCAGGTGGCGCGCCACCGCGCCAACGAGCTGGCGGAGATGGACCGCCGCAAGGACGAGTTCCTGGCCATGCTCGGACACGAGCTGCGCAACCCGCTGGCCGCCATCATGACGGCCATTGGCATCCTGGAGCGCCGGCCCGCCAGCGATGACAAGGAAGCGCGCATGCGCGGCATCATCCAGCGCCAGACGAACCACCTGGCGCGGCTGGTGGATGACCTGCTGGACGTCAGCCGCATCACCCGCGACAGGGTGGAGCTGCGCCCCG
Source organism: Corallococcus macrosporus DSM 14697 (assembly GCF_002305895.1). GTDB lineage: Bacteria > Myxococcota > Myxococcia > Myxococcales > Myxococcaceae > Myxococcus > Myxococcus macrosporus. The sequence goes on along the minus strand of NZ_CP022203.1, from coordinate 292,456 downwards.
GCCGCGTGGACCTGATTCCCGTGCTGCGGCAGGTGCTGCAGGTCCTGCAGCCCATGGCGGACGCGCGCGGGCTGGGCCTGGAGGTCACCCTGCCCCCAGGCCCGCTGTGGCTGCACGCGGACGCCACGCGGCTGGAGCAGGTCTTCACCAACCTGCTCGACAACGCCATCAAGTACACCGACGCCGGCGGCGTCCGCCTGGACGTGGCGCAGGAGGGCGTGGACGGCTCGGCCCGGGCGGTGGTGCGGGTGAAGGACACCGGCATCGGCATCCCGCTGGGGGTGCTGCCGCGCATCTTCGAGCTGTTCGCCCAGGCGGACACGTCCCTGGAGCGCACGCGCGGCGGCCTGGGCATTGGCCTGACGCTGGTGCGCAAGCTCGTCCAGCTCCACGGCGGCGAGGTGCTGGCGCACAGTGACGGCCCGGGCACGGGCAGTGAGTTCGTGGTGAAGCTGCCCCTGGACCACGCGGTGGGCGCCCCCGCGCCCGCGCGCCAGGTGGCGGACCTCCGCCGCGGCCGGCGCGTCCTGCTGGTGGAGGACAACGCGGACGCGCGTCAGGCCATGAGGGATTTGCTGGAGCTGTGGGGCCACCAGGTGGCGGTGGCGCCGGACGGCCTGCAGGGCGTGGCGCTCGCGGTGTCGCAGCCGCCGGAGCTGGCGCTGGTGGACATCGGCCTGCCGGGACTGGACGGCTACCGCGTGGCGGAGGCGCTGCGCGCCCGGGTGGGCAACGGCATCCGGCTGGTGGCGATGACAGGCTATGGCGGCCCCGAGGGACGGGACCAGGCGCTGCGCTCGGGCTTCGACCGCCACCTCGTCAAGCCCGTGAAGCCTGACGAGTTGGACCGGATCCTCTCCGAGCTGTGAGGGATTGAGGGCGGGGTTTCAGCGGCGGTTGAGCGCGTTGGCCACCAGCCCCAGCAGCTTCACCTTCGCGGGCTCCAGCGGGCGCACGGTGCGCAGCAGGCGCCGCACCTCGGGGCGCTCCTGCGGCGCGGTGGGCGGCTCGCCGGGACGCGAGCCCCCGTTGGCGCCGTTCGCGGACAGCCCCAGGAGCTCGTCCGCGGAGACGTGCAGTTCGTGGCACAGCTTCAGCAGCGTCTGCACGCTGGGCAGCATCCCGCCGCGCTCCAGGCGCCCGTAGACCTCGGTGGCCACATCGATACGCTCGGCCACGTCCGCCTGGGTGAGCTCCAGACGGGTGCGAGCGACGCGCGCGGCAGCTCCGATGGTGGTTGCGAGTTTCTTGTCCATGCCTTACCGACCCGAAACGTTTGGCCGCTGGCATAGGACGTATGGGGGCAGACAGACAGAACTTGCCGGGTCAGTCTCCAATTGTTCACCCATAGGGTTGCTGTGCACGAGGTGGACTCGCGGGGTCCGTTCACGACGCGCGCACGCGGCCTTTCCTCGACGGAGAATGGCGGCGGACAGGCCCATGCGGGGTGCTCCATCACGCGAAGCCCCCTGGGCCCCCGGAGAACCTGTCACGTTGTGCGGCGAAGTTCCTACGGTTCCGTCGAGTCCTGCACGCCAACCCGCCCTCTAGGGTTGGTTCATGTTTTCAGCGTGCGCGTAAGGGCTTCACATGGAGCCATATCTATCTGGAAATACAGGGTTTGGTGCGACATGGAAGACCTCACCGGGTGTGTGAACCTGTGGGGGAGTGATACCGGGGGTGCTTCCAGACTCAGGTGAACGAGCGGCGCGAAGGTCCGGCGGATACGCTGGGGGCCGATGGCGGTCAGCCGGAATTTGCTGGTGAAGCTGTGCGTGGCGATGAGCGTGGTGGCGCTGCCGCTGCTCGTCGTCATCCTGGGGTTCGTGCTGCCACAGTTGCGGGAGCAGCTTCGCGAGGACCGCGTCCTGGGATTGAAGCAGGCGGTGGAGACGGCCTACGGCGTGCTGGAGGCGTACGAGGCCCGGGAGCGGGCGGGCACGCTGACGCGGCAGGAGGCGCAAGCGCAGGCGGCGGCGCTGCTGGAGCGGCTGCGCTACTCCCAGGTGGAGTATTTCTGGGTCAATGATTTGGACACCCGGCTCGTCATGCATCCGCACCTGCCGGACATGCTGGGCAAGGACCTGAAGGGCTACCGCGACGTGCGCGGCAAGCCGGTGTTCGTGGACATCGTCACGCTGGCGCGGGAGCAGGGCGAGGGCGCGGTGTCCTACGAGGCCACGCGGCCGGGCTCGCCGGAGGCCATCCCGAAGGAGAGCTACGTGAAGCTCTTCGCGCCCTGGGGCTGGGTGCTGGGCACGGGCGTGTACGTGGAGGACATCGAGCGCGAGGTGGCGGCGGTGCGCCAGCGCATCCTCCTGGCGGTGGGGGGCGCGCTGGTGCTGGCGTTGGCGGCGGGCATCTACGTGTCGCGGCGGGTGGTGCGGCCGGTGCGGGCGCTGGCGCAGGCGGCGCACCGGGTGGCGCGGGGAGATTTGGACGCGCGGGTGGAGGTGCGCTCGTCGGACGAGGTGGGCCAGCTCGCGGCGGCCTTCAACACCATGGTGGCGGGGCTGCACGAGGTGGTGGCGGCGCTGGTGGACGCGGCGGGGGCCACGGCGGCGGACGCCGAGCGCATCCGCGCCTCCGCGGACGCGCTGTCGGTGACGACACGCGAGCAGTCGGACTCGCTCCAGCGCGCGGCGCAGACGGTGCAGGCGATGAGCGAGCAGGTGTCCCAGGGCGCGGAGGCGGCCCGCGCGGCGGCGCGCACGGCGGCGGCCAACGGCCAAGTGGCGCGCGAGGGTGGCGCGGCGGTGGGACAGGCGCTGCGGAAGATGGCGGAAATCGTGGAGGTGGTGGAGGGCGCGGCGCGGACGGTGGAGCGGCTCCAGGCGTCGGGCAAGGCGACGATGGAGATGCTGCGGCTCATCCAGCAGGTGGCGGAGGAGACGCAGCTCCTGGCGGTGAACACCGCGATTGAAGCGGCGCGCGCCGGGCAGCACGGCAAGGGCTTCGCGGTGGTGGCCGGCGAGGTGCGCAAGCTGGCGAACCGGACGCGGGACGCGGCGGGGCAGGTGCAGACGCTGCTGAGCCGGAACGAGTCGGACACGCGGGCGGCGGCGGAGCTGATGCGCCAGGGCACCCGGGCGGTGCACGAAGGGTTGGACTTGTCCTCCACGGCGGGCGACGCGCTGTCGCGGCTGCTCGCTGGGGTGAATGAGATTGGCGGGAAGGTGGAGCGGATGGCGGAGGAGAACACGCGCCAGTCCGCGTCGGGGGAGCGCATCGCGGAGAGCATCCAGGCGCTGTCGGTGCGCTCGACGGAGTCGGTGGCCGGCGTGCGGCAGATTGCCCGCTCCGTGGAGGACCTGCGCGCGCGGGCCTCGAAGCTCCAGGAGCTGGCCGCGCGCTTCACGGCGCGGGGGTGAGCCGCGCGCCTCCCGGCAGCATGATTCGCACGGGGGTCCCCACCCCGGGCTGGCGCTCCAGCACCCGCGCGCCACCGTGGCGACTTCGTCGCGCAGCGCATCTGAGCCGCGCTCTCAGATTCAGGTCGCGCCGTGAGCAGCGAGCAGCCCCCAGCAGCCTGAGGAGGACTTGTGGGCAACTCAAGGCGCGCCGTGGGCGGCGCTGAGCGCGCGCCGATCCACCTTGCCAGCGGAGGTCCGCGGCAGGACGTCGATGAAGCGGACCGACTTCGGCGTCTTGTAGCGAGCCAGCCGGCCCTCACAGAAGGCCAGCAGCGCCTCCGAGGAGGGCGCCGTGCCCGGCCTCGGGACGACGAGCGCGCGCGGCGTCTCACCCCACTTGGGGTCCGGCACGCCGATGACGGCGACCTCGGCCACGTCGGGGTGGCCCGCGAGGACGCTCTCCACCTCCGACGGGTCGATGTTCTCACCGCCGGAGATGATGAGGTCCTTGCTGCGGCCCACGATGCGGAAGCAGCCCTCCGCGTCCCGGGTGGCCAGGTCGCCGGTATGCAACCAGCCGCCCGCGAAGGTGCGGGCAGTGTCCTCCGGGCGGCGCCAATAGCCCGCGCACAGGTGCGGGCCGCGCAGGAGCAGCTCGCCCACGTCGCCCGGCTGCCTCTCCCCGTCGATGCGAGCCTCGACGTGGAACAGCGGCACGCCCACGGCGCCCGGTTTGCGCCGCACGTCTTCGGGCGGCAGCCAGAAGTTGTTCGGGCCCGCCTCGGTGAGGCCATAGCCCGTCTTGAAGTCCACGCCCCGGGTGAAGAAGCGCTCGAAGACAGGGCCGGGACACGGCGCGCCTCCGCTGATGACCAGCTTGAGGCGTGACAGGTCCACCGCGTCGAAGCGCGGGTGGCGCTGCATCTCGATGAACATGGTGGGCACTCCGAAGACGAGGCTCACCACGCCCCGCCGCACGAGGTCGAACACCCCCTCCACGTCGAAGCTCCGGCACACCACCGAGGCGCCGCCGACGTAGACGAGCGGCGCGGTGAAGACGCTGAGCCCGCCCGCGTGGAACAGCGGCGCGTTGAGGATGGCCACGTCGTTGGCGGTGAGCCCCCAGCCCATCACGGTGTTCACCGCGTTGGCGGTGATGGAGCGATGCGTGAGGACCGCGGCTTTCGGCAAGCCCGTGCTCCCGCCCGTGTAGCAGAGCACCCACGGCGCATCCTCTTCCAGCTCCAGCGGCGGAAGGGACAGTTCCGTCTGCGTGTCGCGCTCGGAGAAGGCCCGCTCCCCCTGCGCTGGCGCCGCGAGGCTGAGCCAGTGGCGCACGAACGACGCGTCAGGCCGCACGGCCTCCACCTGGGCACGGAACTCCGGCCCGAAGACGAGCACGGACGGCGCTGCGTCCGCGAGCAGCCCGCCCAGCTCCGAGGCGCTCAGCCGCCAGTTGAGGGGCTGGAGGATGGCGCCCAGCTTCGCGCAGGCGAAGAAGAGGTCGAGGAACTCGACACAGTTGTAGGCGAGCACGGCGACCCGGTCCCCGCGGCCCACGCCGAGCCCGTGATGAAGGAAGGCGGCGGTACGCGACGCCGCCTCATTCCATTCCCGAAAGGAGATGCGCCGCTCGCCGTGGTTCGCGTCGATGAGGGCGATTCGCTCAGGGGCCAGCGCGGCGCGTCGGGCCAGCCAGTCATGGACGATGGGCATGGCGGATACGCTAGACCATGGAGCGTGATTCTCGAACGGCGACCTACCGCCACGGCGGGCCGCCGCTCGTGACGGTGACGACCGGCGCCAGCGTCCAGGACGACCTTCGAGCGCGCGGCCCCGGCGCTACTTCGTGTGACGCATCTGGGCTTCCCAGCGCCGGCGCAACGCAGAACGGCGCTCGGTGTAGGGCGCGTCGAGGAAATCCACGCTGAGGAGCCGCTCCGTCCTGAAGAGCCGGAAGTCCCGACGAAGCTCACACCATGCGACCAACACGCGAACGCCTGTCACGTAGCCCACGAGAATCGGCCACACCGTGCGCTTGCTCATCGTGCCCTCCGCATCGGCGTAGTGGATGTGGAGCTTCAATTGCTTCCGCGCCCACTCCCGCAATCTGCTCAGGTCGACGGTTCCGTCCGGATGCCTCTGCTTCGCCGGTGGAGTGCCCACCACCGGGTCGTCAATCAGCTCGCGCAGGTGCTTCGGCACAATGGCGGCGACCTTCGCCAACACCTCTCCCGCCGCTGCCGACAACGTGTTGTCTGCGTTGGCCGCCACCCACTGTGCGCCGAGCACCACCGCCTCGACTTCGCTCGGCGTCAGCATCAACGGCGGCAGGTCGAAGCCGCGCTCGAGCACGTAGCCGACCCCCGCTTCTCCTCGAATCGGCACGCGGCGCGCCATCAACGCCGCGAGGTCCCGGTACACCGTGCGTTGACTCGTCTCGAGCTGCTCGGCGATCGCGCTGGCCGTCATCGGCCCCTTTGCCCGCCGGAGCACCTGCAGAATCTCGAACAGCCGGTCAGCGCGTCGCATGCGTCCTCTGCGCTATGGCATCGCGGTCAGGATAGCGCAGCTCACGAGGTTGCTGAGCAGGAAGTAGGGCGCGTTGATGGCACCGTACAAGACGGGCCGAGGGATGTTCGGGTTGATGGCCACGTTGAACACCGTGGCGACGAGATAACCGATTCCGCTGATGGCTCCGAACACGAGCGCATCCGGCATCGTGTCGATATGAAAGGAACGCAGCAGAATCGCGTTCGCCACCGTCACCACGAGACCGCAGAGCAGGGGACCTGCGATGAAGATTGGCTCCGGCTTACGGTCCACGAGGTCGGTGCGCTCGAGCGCCAGCGCATACGGCTTTGGGATGACCCCCATGAACCACGCCGCGCCGAGCATCTGCAGCGCCACGGTCGAGAGCAGCACCGCGAGCCAATTGATCGAAAGAGTGAACATCGTGTGCGTCCCGGTTGAGGTGAGACGCATGAGGTACTGCCACCCTGCTGCCACCGTGGTGGCAGCAGGGAATCGCCTGCTTCACGGCACCAGCACCAGCTTCCCCACCGTGCTCCCGGACTCCAGCGCCCCGTGCGCCTCCGCCACCGCGTCCAAGGGGAACGACTTCACCGGCGGCGCCACCAGCCTCCCCTCCTCCACCCAGCCCAACAGCCGCGCCATGGCCTCCTCCAGCACCGCGCGCTGCTCGAACAGGTACGACAGGTTGAACGCCAGCACGCTGGTGTTGTCGTTGGTGAGTGACAGCGGATCGAACCGCGGCGTCCTGAGCCAGTCCCACGCCAGCTTCGCGTAGTTCGGCCGCCCGCCGGTGCGAGGCAGCATGGAGTGGAACCCGTAGATGACCAGCTTCCCCGGCGAAGCCAGGTGCTTGTAGCTGTCACGCAGCGTGGAAGGCCCGTTCGCGTCCAGCACCACGTCATACCCTCGAGGCGCCGCCCGCTCCGCCGCCGCCCACAGGTCCTCCCGGCTCTTGTCGATGACCACCTCCGCCCCCTGCGCGCGGGCCGTCTCCACCTTGTGCGTCCCGCCCACCACGCCCACCATCCGGCACCCGGCGATGCGCCCCAACTGCAACAACGCCCCGCCCACGCCGCCCGCGGCGGAGTGCACCAGCACGTGGGCCCCCGGACGCGGATGCGCCAGCTCGAAGAGCGCGTAGTACGCGGTGAGGAACACCGTGGGGAACCCCGCCGCCTGCGCCATGCTCAGCCGCGCGGGCAAGGTGAACACCTGGTGACGAGGCACCGTGACGTGGGTGGCATACCCCCCGAAGCGCGTCACCCCGAACACCGGCGCGCCGGGCACCAGGTCCTCCACGCCCTCGCCCACGGCGTCCACCCGGCCGGCGAACTCGAAGCCCGGGGTGATGGGCCACCCCACGAACTCCTTCGCGGAGGCGTACAGCCCCATGCGGATGACGCAGTCCGCGTAGTTCACCCCGATGGCCTCCGTGGCCACCCGGACCTCCCCCAATCCAGGTGAAACCTGATTCACCTCTTCAAGGTGGAGCTGTTCGTACCCACCGGCCTTGCGGATGACGACCTTGCGTGCGCGCATGCCCCGTTGAGTACCACGCGACGCAGCGCGACAACGTGCAGGCACGGCCAATCAGCGGAAGACGCTCGCGGGTGATGTATCTAGACTGTGTATCGCGCTCGAGGGCAGGCCCTGTCCCGGACGCGACTTCCAAAAACAAACGAAGGAGTATGCCCATGCGACTGAGGCCTTCGCTGTATCTCGCGAGCACGCTGCTGCTTGGCATCACCACCGGCTGTGGCGAGGACATCGCGTCCCACGAAGAGGCGCTCGGCGCGGTGGAGGCCGCGGCGGTCTCCACCTCCGGCGCCACCACGCACTTCCGCAGCTGGCTCTCATCCAACGGCTACGGCAGCTACGACTTCGTTCGCGCGGACCTGTCGGGCGGGAGCTACGGCGGCAAGGCCAGCGCCTCCGACAAGGTGACGAAGCAGCCCGTCATCTTCATCCACGGCAACTCGGACAAGGCGGTGGGCTCCATCTTCGGCCAGACGGGCTGGACGAGCTCCATCGAGTACTTCCACTCGCGGGGCTACAAGACGAGCGAGCTGTACGCGACGACGTGGGGCCCGGCCAACGCGCTCCAGTCGCCGAACCAGTACCACTCGAAGCAGCACGTGATGAAGGTGCGCAAGTTCATCGAGGCGGTGAAGGCGTACACCGGGGCCTCGAAGGTGGACATCATCGCCCACTCCATGGGCGTGACGCTGGCGCGCAAGGCCATCATGGGCGGCACCGCCCACGACGCGGCGGACGGCGGCTCGTACAACGTGGGCGCGCCGCTCACGTCCTCGGTGGACACCTTCGTCGGCATCGCCGGCGCCAACCTGGGCCTGACGTCCTGCTACCTGTCCGGCCCGACGACGCCCACCTGCGGCTCCACCAACGGCCTGTACCCGGGCTACCTCTCCTGGGGCAGCGTCTACGGCCGCTCCTCGTACCTCAATGACCTGCGCTCCAAGAGCGGCTACGAGGGCGCCTTCCGCTACAGCATCTACTCCACGGCGGACGAAATCATCGGCTACGACGGCATCGTCTACGGCGAGTACACGTCGCGCATCCCCGGGCAGACGGGGGAGAAGCGCTACACCGGCTACCCCTACGGCCACTTCAACTCCAAGGACCTGACGGCGGAGGTCCAGTACGGCATGGTCGTCAACCACACCATCCCGTAGCGCTCCGAACCCGGCACCTCCACCCTCGCGAAAGGGTGGAGGTGGACCGGAACTACGGCAGGGGCTGCACGCCCGGCGTCGGCTCGCCTTCCTGGCCCGGCGTGGGCGGAGGCAGCGGCTCCGGCGTCAGCGGCTCCGACGACGGCGTGGCCGGAGACTCCGGCCGCGGGGCCTCCTCCCCCGCGGGAGCGGCCGGCGCCTCGATGCGGCCCGCCGTCGCGTCACGCACGAAGGCGAAGGCCGTCTCGTTGAAGCGCTCCGGGCAGTCCAACTGCACGGTGTGGCCGCAGCCCTCCAGGGCCACCAGCTTCGCGCCCGGGATGTGCGACGCGCCGTACTCCATGATGCCGCGCGTCTCGCCGCCGTGGAGGAAGGGGCTGGGGATGAGCCGGTCGTCCGTGCCGTAGATGATGACGGTGGGCACGGTGACGCGGTGGAGGTTGCCGCGCACGAAGTCGTTGTTGGACAGGCCGCGCACCGTGCGCACGTTGGCGTAGGCGTAGGCGTCGAACTCGGGCGACTTCGCCAGCCGCACGCGCTCCTCAATCAACCACTCCAGCTCCGGCCGCCAGTGCATGAAGTTGGCCTGGCGCACGCTGCCCCAGATGGCGGCCTCCGGCGCGGACTTGATGAACTCCGTGCTCATCGCCCGGGCGAACCACGCCTTCTCCTTCCAACTGAACTTCTCGAAGCCGGCGGGCGACGCCAGCACCAGCGCGCTCAACGACTGCGGGTAGCGGATGGCGTAGGAGAGCGACGTCTGCCCGCCCATGGAGTGGCCGGCGAGGACGGGCTTGTCCAGCTTCAGCGTGTCCACCAGCTCCAGCACCGCGTCCGCCATGGCCTCCATGGTGTACGGGAAGGTGCCGGGCTTGTCGGACTTGCCGTAGCCGGGCAGGTCCACCGCGATGACGCGGTAGCCCTGCTGCTGGAAGGCGTTGAGCTGCGCCCGCCAGAACTTCAGGTAGGAGCCCAGGCCGTGGATGAAGACGACCGTCTTCGCGTCCGGGCCGCCGCCGGGCAGGTCGACGTAGGCCATTTCAGGCACCACGGCCATGCCGTACTGCGCCGCGGTGCGCGGCAGGGGAATCCGCTTCACCGGCCAGGGCTGCTTCGTGCCCTCGGCGGTGTAGTCCAGGTCCTGGAAGGAGAGCGCGGGCTGGTGCGCGAACGAGCGCACGCAGCCGGCGGAGGAGAGCCCCGCCGCGAGGAGCAGGGCCGTGAAGGCGCGGGAGGTGCTCATGGTCAGAACGCGTACCAGGTGAAGGTGGTGAAGGCGGAGAAGGGGTTGGTCCGGATGGTGGGCGAGCCGTCGTAGAAGCTGCCGCGGAACAGGTAGCCCGCGTGCAGGCCCACCGTCATGAGGTAGCGGATGTGGTAGCGCAGCTCCGCGTTCACCTCGGTGCCGATGTACCGGCCGCGCTCGACCTCGGGCGTCCAGCGCGCGGGCGTGGCGTCGGAGGTGGCCGTGCCCACGCCCAGCTTGACGTTGAACTTGTTGGGCACCACGTCCCACGCCGCCGTGGCGATGGCGGCGCGCATGCCGTAGCCCTGGTTGGAGATGTCCGTCACCGCGCCCGTGTAGTTGTTCACCGTGCTGGTGAACGGGAACAGGATGAGCATCTTGTGGTTGAACCACACCGCGCCCGGCAGGCCGTACTGGTTGAGCGTGAAGGCGCCTGTGTAGCGGCTGTCGGACAAGTCATTGTCGCCGGTGGTGTACATGCCCTCCAGCGTGAGCAGGTCCGCCGGGCCGCGGCCCCACTGGTACAGCAGTTCCAGGTTGGCGGAGAGGCCGGAGATGGTCAGCTCATCCAGGGCCGAGCGCTCCGGGTCGTCGCTGACGTACTTGCCGCCGTTGTACATGACGAAGCCGGACGCGCCGAACCGGCCCGTGCGGAAGTCGATGTTGTGGTTGAAGTTGGCGCCCGCCCAGAAGACGGTGCCCGTGGGGCGCAGGATGTCGAAGCGCGCCGTGCCGGTGAAGGTGTTGAGGCCCGTGGAGGACGGGCCGCTCTTCACCAGACCTTCGAAGGCGTAGGCGTCTCCCTTCGTCTGGTCGTTGAGCATCCACAGCGACACGCCCACGTTGGTGTTGGGCCGCACCGGATAGACGTAGTCGCCGGTGAGGAGCCAGATGTACTTCAGGCGCGGGTCGTTGCGCGTGCCCTTGTCCGCCTGCGCGGTGCCCAGCGGCATCAGGCTCAGCTTGGCCAGGCCCTTGTAGCCGCTGAAGATGGACAGGCCCGTGGCGTCGCTGCCCAGGAAGCTCATCTTGTAGCCGCTGCGGGTGATGTCCGACAGCGGCGTGCGCGTGGGGTCGTAGACGTTGTCGTAGACGGGCTGCGTGCCCAGCAGCAGCGTCAACTGACGCGGGTTGCGCGTGGGGTACAGCGCGACGTTGACGTTCTTCGTCTGGATGTTGACCTGGTCGGCGTTGAAGCCGCCGCCCTCGTTCTGCTGGAGCGCGTTGGCCGACCGGCCCCACATGTAGTCGATTTCGAACTGCGCCCGGAAGGACGCCAGCCCGTCCACGAAGTGGGGGCTGTACTCCAGCACCGGAATCCACCGCTGCTCGATGAAGTACGCGGACAGGCCGGGCTCGGCGCGCACCGCGCTCCCAGCCGGCAGGCCGATGGGGCCCAGCGCCACGCCGCGGAGGCCGGCCGGGTCGCCCACCTGGTTCTGCACCGACACGCGCGTGAAGAAGTAGTTGATGAGGCTGAACTCGCGCGGCTTCGCGTCCTCGTCGCGGTTCTCCTCGTCGTTCCATTCACCGAAATACAGGCCGGGAACCGGCGTGCTCTGCGCCGCCGCCGGGAGCGACACTCCCGCCAGCGCCAACGCCAGGGCTCCCGCGGACCGCCGCGCCGCCCTGCGTGCCTCGGACAACCACCACCGTGCCATAAACACCTCGGCCCCACGCCAGGGGGCGCTCCCAGCCTTCCGGCCGGACTGCGAACGGCTGCGTGCTCATTGCTTCCGTGGCCCGCGGACTGCCCGCCTCGCGAGGCCGTGCTCCACCCCACTGCCCGCGCCACACGGCCACCGCCGGGCACGGGCCCCGCGCGGAAGGGAGGAGGAGCACGCCTCCCTCCCGGCGGGTCTCACGCTAGCTGCCGCTGATGACGTAGCGCTGCACCGCGTTGCCCTCGAAGGCACGGCTCTCGCCCCCGACGACCTGGTTCACCGTGTCCGAGCCCACGTCGCCCGCCGCGCAGTTGGCGCCGGTGGCGCCGCCCTCGAAGAAGAGCTCCAGTTCCAGCCGCCGCTGGTCCGCGGAGAACGAGCCGCGGCCCACCTGGCGGAAGCCCGGGAAGGTGAACGCGACGTCGAAGCACTCGCCGTTCGCCGACACGTTCTCGATGCTCACGACGGTGGAGGTGAAGCTCAGCGCGTTCTGCGGGAGCTCCGGGTTGCAGGTGCCGACCTGGCCGGCCTGCGGCGCGCCCTCGATGGTGCCCGGGATGCTGTCCACCCGGAAGTTGCCACCCTGCACCGACATGGTGACGCTCTGGTAGCACTGCGAGCTGGCGCCGAAGTTGATGTCCTCGCTGAAGCCGTTCGGATGGGTGGGGATGTCGTCCCCGGTCATCGTCAGCGTCTTGCCCTCCAGGAACGTCATGATGCCCTGCGACGTGCTCAGGTTGGGGGTGTTGCCGGGGCCTCCGTCGGGGCCGTCGTCGTTCGGGTCGCTCTCGCCACAACCCACCAGACACAGCGCAGACGTCATCACCGCGGACAGCAGCTTCTTCTTCATGGTTGCTCCTCTTCCTCCGGCGGCATCGCCGGGCTGACGCGACAGTCGACAGGCAGCGAGCCACCGTTGGCGTGGCCCGTCCTTCAAGGTGCGCTCACACTCAATGACGCGGCTTGTCCCTGTCCGAGGCGACCGCCGCCTCGCGAAGCTCGCGCTTGAGAATCTTTCCGGCCGCGGAGACGGGCAGGCGCTCCATCAGCTCCACGCGCTTGGGCACCTTGAAGCGCGCCACGCGGCCGCGCAGGTGCTCCAACAGTGCTTCGGCTGAAACCTTCCCATCCGGCTTCAGCACCACGAAGGCGCGGCCCACCTCGCCCCACTTCGCGTCGGGCATCCCCACCACGGCGCATTGGGCGACGTCCGGGTGCTCGTAGAGCGCGGCCTCCAGCTCCAGCGGGTAGATGTTCTCTCCGCCGGAGATGAACATGTCCTTCTTGCGCCCGGCGATGGTGAAGAAGCCGTCCGCGTCCACGCGCGCCAGATCCCCCGTGTGCAGCCACCCGTCCGCGTCAATGGCCTCGCGCGTGGCGGCCTCGTCCTCGAAGTAGCCGGAGCACATGGAGGGCCCCTTGAGAAGCAGCTCGCCCACCTCGCCCGTCGGCACTTCGCGGCCGTCGTCGTCCACCAGCTTCGCGGCGATGAAGTAGTTGGGCCGGCCAATGGAGCCCGCCTTGGACACCGCGTACTCCGGCCCCATGCTGAAGAGGCCCGGGCCGAACTCCGTCATCCCGAAGCCCTGCTTGAAGGGCACCGGGTGCACCGCCTGCCAGGCCTGGATGAGCGGCACCGGCAGCGCCGCGCCGCCGCTGGTCATGAAGCGCACGGAGGAGAAGTCCGTCGTCTTGAAGCGCGGCGACTCCAGCAACTGCTGATACTGCGTGGGCACCGCGAAGAAGAGCGTCACCTTCTCCCGGGGGATGAGGTCCAGCAGCGCCTCCGGCTCCCAGCGGCGCATGATGACGACGGTGCCGCCCACGGTGAGCAGCGGCAGCGTGTACACGAGCAGCCCGCCCGTGTGGAACATGGGCGTGTGCGTCACCGTGACGTCGCCGGGCCGCACCTCGTGGACCAGCGTGTTGAGCGTGTTCCACGCCACCATGCGGTAGCTGACGCGCGCGCCCTTGGAGCGCCCCGTCGTGCCGCCGGTGAAGATGAGGCAGAGGATGTCCTCCTCGGACACCGCGTCCTGCGTCACCGGCGCGCCCGGCACGTGCGCCAGCGCCACGTCATACGCGTCCGCGCCCGGCAGCCCCTGGGACTCCAGGGCCACCAGGCGGGGGCCGCCGCCCAGGCGCTCGCGGACGTCCGCCACGGTGTCGCGGAAGTCGTCGCCGAAGAGGAGCACGCCGGGGCGGATGGCGCGCACCAGGTCCGCCAGCTCCGCGGCGTGCAGGCGCCAGTTGAAGGGGACGAAGACGGCGCCAAGCTTCGCGCAGGCGAAGAGCGCGTCCAGGTACTCCACGCCGTTGTGGGCCACGATGCCCACCCGGTCCCCCTTCTTCACGCCGGCCACGTCGCGCAGCCAGCCGCCCAGCGCGGTGGCGCGCGCGTTCATCGCGCGGTAGGTGAAGCGGCCCGCGTCACCACGGGACGGGTCCACCACCGCGACACTGTCGGGCCAGTACAGGGCGCCACGGCCCATCCAGTCACCGATGAACATGTGAGCGCCCTCCGTCATGGCGTGCCTCAGGCCGTCCAGCGGTAGAGGGCGGAGGCCATGGCGAGCCCGCCGCCGCTGGCACACAGGGCCACCAGGTCACCGCGGCGCACCTTGCCCTGCACCACCGCGTCATCCAGCGTCATGGGGATGCAGGCCGAGCCCGTGTAGCCCCACTTGTCCATGGTGTAGTGGGCCTTCTCCATCGGCTGGCCCAGGATTTTCATGGTGGCTTCGATGGTGCGCAGGTTGAGCTGGGTGAAGACGAACTGCTTCACGTCGTCCAGCTTCAGGTTCTGCCGCTTGAGGAGCTGGTCCAGCAGCATGGGCCAGCGCTCGGTGTTGAAGGTGGCGGGGAACTTGCGGACGAACTGCACCGCCGGCTTGCCGTTGGTGAGTTCCAGCGCCTCCGCCGTGGCCGGGCGGTTCGTGCCGCCGGTGTAGACGCCGAGCGCGTCGTGGTACTCGCCGTTGGCCAGCAGCCTGGCGCCCATGAAGCCGGGCTTGTCGCCCGCGCCCAGCACCACCGCGCCCGCGCCGTCCGCGAACAGGGTGGCCGTCTTCTTGTCCTTCCAGTTGATGTAGCGGGACATGCCGTAGGCGCCCACCACGAGGATGCGCTGGTAGCTGTCATCCGCGGCGATCGTCTTGGAGCCCACGTCCAGCGCCGTCACCCAGCCCGCGCACGCACAGTTGAGGTCATAGGTGCCGGCGTTCACCGCCCCCAGCTTGGCCTGCACCACGGAGGCGGTGGCGGGGCTGAGGTAGTCCGGGGTGTCGGTGGCGATGATGATGAGGTCCAGCTCCTCCGGCTTCGTGCCCGCGCGCTCCAGCGCCTGGCGGGCCGCGCCCACGCAGAGGTCGGAGGTGGCCTGGTCATCCGCCATCATGTGGCGCTCGCGAATGCCCACGTTCTGCTGGAGCCACTCATCCACCTTCTCACCGAGAATCTTCTCGACGTCGGCGTTGGTGAGGACCTTCTCGGGGACGTAGCGGCCAGTGGAGAGAATCTGGGCGTATCGCATGGGTGTTCGTCAGCTCCGGGCGCCGCGCGCCGGACGGCGGGCGGAACGCAGGGTGTTCTTCTTCGGGGACTTCGGTTTGGCCTTCGGCTTCGGCTTCGGCTTCGCAGCGGAGGCGGACTTCACGGTGTTGCGGCCCGTGGACGCGCGCGGGTCCAGGCCGTGGGAGATGAGCGTCATCGCCGTGTCGAGGACGCGCTCGAGCCCCGGGTCCTCCTCCCAGAGGACCCAGCGCATGCCGAGGAAGTCGCTGATGCCCATGAGGCAGTAGGCCAGCGCCTCCGGGTCCATCCGCCGCACCTCGCCGGCCTCCATGGCGCGGGTGAGCCCGCTCACGTAGCCGCGGGCGAAGCGGTCGTAGTAGCGGCGGTAGCAGGCCTCGTCCACGAACTCCGCCTGACGCACCACGCGGTAGAGGTTGGGGTGCTGCCGCACGAACTGGAAGAAGGTGCGCAGGCCCTGCCGCTCCACGTCGACGCGGTCCTCGCAGTCCGCCACGGACTCCGCGATGAGGCGGCGCAGGCGCGTGCCCAGCTCGTCCACCACCTCCACGAAGATGGACTGCTTGTCGGGGAAGTAGACGTAGAACGTCCCGAGCGCCACGCCGCCCTTGCGCGTGATGTCCGCGATGGAGGCGCGCTCGTAGCCCTTCTCACCGAAGACCGACTCAGCGGCCTTCAACAGCTTCGCACGCGTCTTCTGGCCTCGCGGCGTGACGGGTCCGGAGCGGTCTGGAGAAGCTGAAGCCCGATTCATGTTTCACCTAGCGGTAGCACCCGGCAGGGAGGGTGTCAAAGCACGGCCGATGGCTCCGCGCGTCAAACCGCACGTTCGACGCACGGCGTCAGCGCTCGTGCCGCGCTGGCGTGTGGGAAGCCTACTCCGAATGTTCAGTACACGCGGGCTCGCGAGGGGAGCCGTTGCGTGTCTGGGCATGCGGCGCGGGCGCGGGCGCGGGAGGCGCCCCGGGGCCGCCGCGCCGTCAAGCGCCCGGGCTTTCCCCGTCCTGACGGATGTGCTAGCTCAACAGGTCAATTAACCCAGGAGGTTAATCAATGAGTTCACCTGCCAGGAGAGGCCGCCGCGCGGGCCGCGGAAGCGCGATGGAGCGCGGACTTGAGCAACTGAGCCTGGAGCTGGCGCGGGCTGGCTTCTCCGCCGGGCCCATCGGGTTCCGCTTCGTGCGCCCGCTGGAGGCGCGCGGCAACGGCGCGGAGGTGCTGCTCTTCGAGCGGAGCCTGCACGATGGCCCTCCAGGGATGGTCGTGGTCAAGCGCCTGCGCAACCCAAGCTCCTTCCTGATGCGGCAGCGCTTGAAGGAAGAGGTGCTGCTGGCGCTCCGGCTCCATCACCCCGCCATCGCCCAGGTCCACCACTTCCGGATCATCGGGCGGGCGCCTCACGCCATCCTCGAATACGTGGCGGGCCCGTCGCTCGACGCGCTCATCACATTGGCGATGATGCGAGGCCAGCCGCTGCCGACCGCCTTCGTGCTGTACGTCGCCGCGGAGGTCGCTGACGCGCTCCAGCATGCCCACACCCTCACGGACGCATCAGGGAGGCCCCTGGGTATCATCCACCGCGATGTGAGCCCCCGGAACATCCGGGTGGAGCGCGCCACGGGCCAGGTGAAGGTCACCGACTTCGGGGCCGCCTATTCGAAGCGGGTGGGCCGGGAGGAGACGCCCGAGAAACTCCTGAAGGGCGACCTCATGTACGCTTCTCCGGAGTACCTGCTCGGCGCGCCCATGGATGCCCGGTCCGACCTCTACTCCCTGGGCCTGTTGCTGCTCGAGGCGCTGACGCACCATCACCTCTTCAATGATGGGTGGGAGGGCGCGACGCACACCGAGCCAGACCTCCGCGCGGACGAGCCGCCCGACGTCCCACTCCCCTGCTTGCTCGCCTTCATGAAGCGCTGCACCCCGGAGAATGTGGAGCGCGCCACCGCGCCGCTGTCCCCGGGCCTCCAGGCGCTGCTGCGACGGATGCTCGCGAAGCCCCCTTCCGACCGGCCCTCCTCCGCGGACGAGGTCTGCCTGACCCTGCGAGCCCGGCTCCAGGAGCTGGCGCCTGGCTACGACAGACGGCGCGCCGCCGAGGACATGGCCCAGGTCATCGTCGAGGCCAGCGCGGCCCGTGTCCTGGGCGAGCCCGTGGAAGGCGGCATCTACCCTGTCGGGCTCGACATGCACGAGCTGATGCCCATATCGACGAAGGACGCCCGATAGAAGGCCATGGTCGCACCCTCTTCAGCGCAGCAGGAGCTTCGCCAGGAGGAGGAGCGCCTGACGCTGGTCCTCATCCAGCTTCCGAGCCAGCCCCGTCAACTGGTGCAGGGAAGCGGGCTCCTCGTCGCGCACGGGCGCGCGCGCCCGTGCCCTGCCCGCGGGCGCGCCGTGCCCGAGCAGCACTTCTGGGGACACCTCCAGGGTCTCACAGAGGCGGACCAGGGTGGACACGCTGGGCAGCATCCGCCCGCGCTCCAGCCGGTTGTAGACAATGGGCGACAAGTCCATGCGACCCGCCACCTCGACCTGGGTGAGCCCCAGGCGCTCTCGCGCGACGCGCGCGGCTTTTCCGATGGTGGAGGCGAGCTTCTCATTCATGGCGAGGACGCTACCCGCGAGGACTCGGCGTCATACCACCCGGCCGCGTCGCCGACACGCCTCGCGACGAGCGGCCTCCCACGGAGACACGGGTCATCCCCCCTGGGCGTGGTAGCAGTGCCATCAACCCTCCCATGACCCCGTATGACACCTCGCCCCCTCCGGAGCCCGTACCTGGCGACGACGTGGGTGGATACCGCCTGAAGGGACTGGCCGGCCAGGGCGGCTTCGGCAAGGTCTACCTCGCGGAGCGCGGAGGGCACCGGTATGCGCTGAAGCTGCTGCCGCTCGCGGGCGCTGGGTTGGGCGCCTGGGGCGAGCGCGAGCTGCTCATGCTGACCAAGGTGCGCCACCCCAACGTCGTGCGCCTGCTGGGCCACTGGCAGTGGCCGGACCGCGCCCCCCGCTTCCTGGTCATCATCATGGAGTACGTGGACGGCCAGCGGCTGGACGTCTGGGCCGCCACGGAGAACCCGTCCGCGCACGCGGTGCTGCGCCGGGTGCTGGGCGTGGCCCGAGCCCTGCGCGCGCTCCATCAACACCGCGCGCTTCACCGGGACGTGAAGGAGGCCAACATCCTCGTGCGGGGGACAGACGGCGAGGCGGTGTTGGTGGACCTGGGGGTGGGGAGCCACGAAGACATGTCGCGCGTCACCGGCGGTTCGCTGCCTCCGGGCACGCGCGCCTATCTGAGCCCGGAGGCCTGGCGCTTTCACCTGGAGCACCGCGAGCAGCCCGACGCGCACTACCGCTCCACGCCCGCCGATGACATCTATGCCCTGGGCGTGGTGCTCTACTGGCTCCTGACGGACCGGAGGCCCTTCCCCCTGCGTGTGGCGGGGGATGAAGCCGCGGTCATCACCCAGCGCCCCGAGCCGCCACGCGTCCGCAATGGCCGTGTGCCCGAGGAGTTGAGCACGCTGTGTCTGCGCATGCTGGAGAAGCAGCCCGGGCTCCGGCCCGATGCGGCGCCCCTGGTGACCTGCGTGGAGGAGCTGCTCACGCGGGACGGACCGGACTGGCATGTCCCCCTTTGCGAGGCGTTTGACGCGCACAACCTCACCACCCGGCCGGGGCCTGGCGCGGATGAGGAGGCGCTGTGGTTCAACGAGGTACGCGAGGAGCTGCCGCCGCGCCGGGGACAGCGGCCCTGGCTGGAGCCCTCGCCGTGGAGCCCAGTCACCGCCCCACCCGCTCCGAATGGAGAGGCCCGTCTTCAGCCACTTGGGCGCGAACTGGCACGGCCCCATCCGGCGGGCTTCCCTACCGCCGGCCGGACGGCATGGCGGTGGACCTGGGTCGTCATGATGGTCGTGCTCGGCGCGGCGTTCCTCCTGACGAACAGGGAGGCGCTGACGCCCGGAGTGAACGGACCCACCCCTGGACTCGCCCGGAAAGTGGCGCCAGACGGACAGCCGCTAGAAAGTAGTGGAGCCGCGGCGCCGCCCGGTGCGGTCCACACTCCCGCGGCCATCGCCCTCCCGGCGAGGACTCCAAAGGAACCGGCACCCGTGACGACACAGAATCATGCTGGCGCGCCCCAGCCGCCCGCGCCCCCCGCCCCGGCGCGAGGCAACACGGGCAGGGTGCTCAAGGCGGCCGCGGCGGCCTGCACGTTGCTGGGCTGCCCGGGGCCACAGGTGCGCGCGACTCCCTCCCCCGAACCGTGTCCCCCGGGCGCCGTCGAGACGATGGCGGCGCTCGGCATCGACGTGGGAGATAAGGAGGCCTGGAGCTTCGGTGGTGGCAATCGTTACCTCACCGTGCGCGAGGGCTGGACGTCGGTCCGCATCGTTGGGAGGGACTTCGGAGACATCCCGAATGGCTCCGTGGCCTCCGGACGGCTCCTCTTCGGAGACCGCGTCTATGGGCGCCTCACCCAGGTCAAGATGGAGGGCACGGGCCGGACGGTGCCTGTCTGCTTCGAGCTGCTGACCTCCGGCAGTGAACGCGGGCTGGGCATGGAACCGGGCGACAGCCCCGACACTGCCCGGGTCTTCTCCGTGGGCTTTCTGCGCGCGGTGAGCCACTTCGAATAGGCACCTTCCAGCCGAGTCTTTACGGCACGGACCGGCTACGTCACGGTCACCGCGACGGCCCCGCGCCCCACGCCAGAGGTTACGCTTCGTGCATGCTCCGTCCTTCGCGTTGTTGATCACGGCCCTGCTGATGGGTACGGGCACCGCGTCGGCGGAACGGGGAACGCCACCGTGCCAGACCGGTGTCCGCCACATCGAACTCCCAGCGACCGCCCCAGCGGAGCCCGCGCAGGTCTGCATCAGTCCGGGACAGAGCACGCTCATCAACTTCGACGGAGCACTCGTGCCCGGCTCCATGACACTTGAGGGTGAAGAGCGATTCACCCAGGCGGAGCCCGGCCCGAGCAGCCTCAAGTTGGTGCCCTCGGAGAAGCTGACCGCAGGCGAACGGTTGCGGCTGACCGTGCGATTCCAGGGGAGCGCCGCGCCGTCGAGCGCGACGCTGTTGCTTGTCGTTCATCCCGCCCAGGCCGAGCCGCTGGTGGACATCCACCGGCTCACGCGCACCGTGGAGTCCTATCATCAAGAACTGCGAGCCCGGGAGGCGCAACTCCACCAACTCCGCGAGGAGAACCATCGGCTCCGCGCGGAAAGCGCAGGCCCCGGCGGGCTGGCGGGCCTCCATGCCGCGGGCCTGCTCGACGACAAGGCATTCATGGCGAGGGACAGCACCGCGAGCGTCCGGGTTCCTCCTGCAAGCGCACTGATACCAGACGGTCCTCTGCTGAGTTTCCGCGCATCCAATCGGGTCGCGGTAACAATGCGCCTGCTGAACCCCGAAGGCGCCGCTCCATGGGTCGTCCAGGACGCAAGAATGGCGCTGGAGGGAAAGAAGGGCGTGGAACTGAAGGTGCTCAAGGTATGGCCCGCGGCGCCCATCCAGCCCGGCAAGACGCTGTCCATCGCCGTGGAGGCGGAAGCCTCGGGGCCGCCGCTCCAAGGCCCCTTCACACTCCGGCTCTGGGAAGCGACGGGCGGCAGGACCGCCATCATCCAAGGCGTGATGCTGCCGTAGACGGCACGCGGCATCTATGCCCGCGCCCGACCTCGGGCCAGATTGATTGCGGACACAGGGCGCGCTGACTCAGCCCCCAGTCCGCTGTAGCCAGGCGAGCACTCATGCGGCCTCGTCAAGCCTCTCTGCCGCGCATCGTCCTGCCTTGAGCGACGAGCGCGTCAGGGCGCGGAGGCGCGTCACTGGATGCGCGGGCACGCAAATAGGTCAGGCTTCTTCGTCCGGAAGGAGCGTCCGCAGCAGTTCGTCGTCGGGCCCGAGCGGGCGCCAGCCAGCGGTCGGGGGATTGGCGCGAAGCGCCTCCCTGGCCAATCGAACCCGCTCCTTATGAGTTTCAGGGACGATGCCAGACCAGAGCGCAAGTGCCTTGGCGACCTTGAAGCGGTTGTCGTCATCCAACACGGCGGGCCAACCCTCCGGGAGGCCGCCCCACAGCTCGCGCGCGAGATGCCCACGGACCAGACGGGTCACCTGCTTGCTTCGCACCGCTTCGGTGACCAGGCAGTCGTAAACCTGCGCGCCCGCGACATCGTCCGGACCAAGCTCCTCGGCCAAGGCCACCCACGACGCGGTGGGGCGGGCCTCGGCAAAAGCGGTGAGGGAGTCGTAGCCTCGCTCACGGATTCGCTCGTACAGGCGGGCCTTCCAGTTGCCGTCCCACGGATGTTCAGCGCTCATCGGCTCCTCCCCTTCGTGAACGTGAGCGGGATTCTGTAGAACGTCATACGCTCCGCGACGATGTCCAGCACCTGATTGCGCGTCAACCTTCGGCCTGCTTCGACCTCGGCATCCAGCAGAGTCTCCATGACGGTCCGGTTCCACTCGCCGGGCCAGGTGCGCCCCAGCTTCCAGTTCCCTCCACCGTGAATCGCTTCATGGTTGGCCCGCTCCAGCCGCACACAGAACTGGTCGATGTCCATGTCGCCCTTGAAGCCGCGCTGCTCGAACCACTCGCGGTGCTCCTTCGGCAACACATGGTGCCTCGGCGCTTCGGACATGCCCGCGCCCGCCTTGCCCGTCACCCGCATCCCGCGCACTTCGGGGCTGTCCCCCAGCGCGGCACGCACACCCTTGGGCAAGTCCTGGTGCGCCTGGGCCAGCATCACCTGCCCGCCGTGAATGCGGACCGCCGCACTGACAGCAGGGAGGGAGATGACGCCCGCCCGCACCAACCCGCGCATCAGCTCCACCCACTCGGCCGAGACGACGAGCCGCGAGCCCGCCATGACGCCTCCCGAACGCATGACGAGCCCCACGCCGAGCGTCGCGGGGGCGGCCGGGGGCAGCCGGGGGAGCGACATCTTCAATGTCGAGACCAGGGTGAGCAGCTCCAGCACCTGCGTCGCCACCATGACCCTGCCGCCCAACGTCATGGCCGAGCGGGCGTCTCGCTGGAGCACGTCGAACTCGCGGGTCAGCGTCCCCATCAACGCGGGCGTCGCGGACGCCGCCGCCTCTATCCGCTCCGAATCCGCTGATGCGAGGTCCGCCAGCGTCGGAGTCATCAAGGCTTGAACTCGATGCAGGTCCGCGAACAGCTTCTCGGCGCCGCACATGGGGCAGTCCCGGAGCACGGCATCCGCGAGCTGGAGGAAGTCCACCCACGTCGCCAGCAGCAGGGCCCCGAACATCGCGGCCTGGAGCCGAGCCCCCGACATGCGGAGGACGCCCAACGCCATGTCCGGGTCCTCCACCTCCGACGCCGCTGTCGCCAGCGAGGTGGCGCTCCGCAGCGCACCGCGAAGCCACACCCGCTGATTGGAGCCATGGTCGAGATAGCGTGTGAACACGCCGTCGAGCCCCCGGCCACCGACAGATGGCGGACGCGACGCGAGCCGAGCGAGTGCCGCGTCGGTGCCCTCCATGGAGCGCTTCACCTCGCCGATGGCATCAAGGACCGCCTGACGCGCCGTCGCGGCGCGACGCGTTCCACCCCAGACAGGGCCAGGCGCGACGCGCGTTGCGTCGTCATGTGTCCCATGGCTGCGCATTCGCAATGGGTACACCGAGGGACGGGGCGACTCATCGCCCCGCGCTTCGCCCAACGCAGGAGCCGAGGCCGCGAGCGGCGCGTAACCTGGCGCTCCGTCACGCCCGGGAGCGGGCGTCACCGAGGCACATCCCGTGGCCAGCAGCACCATGGCCAACAGCAGAACGTCCGTGCGCATTGTCCACCCCCAGGTCCACCGAGGTGAAAGCTCCTGGCCGCGACCGTCGCAGCGCGCCTCCGGTGCAAGCAGCGCCGAGGACCCACAGCGCTCCGCACCGCCGCGCATTCACCACATCTAGGGGAGGCTATCCTTCCAACGAGGCAGTTCCAGAACCTCCTGGGGCGGAGGACACCTCGTCACGGCTGGAACGCGGCAGAGTCGCTCCACTGGCTCACGGAGATGAAGCGCAGCCCCTCCGGCTTCAGGGCCAGCACCTGCTCCACCAGGGATTGGTGGAAGACGTGGGTCGAGGGCGTATCCGCCAGACAGAAGGCAAGCCGCTGCTCCAACGAAATCGCCTCGAGCACCCGCTCGTCCAGCACCAACTTCTGGACGCCGAAGACATCTCCATCCTCGTGGAGTGACACCACCGAGCGCTCACGGTCGATGCAGGCAATCCAGTTGTGGACGTGCATGATCCAATAGGGCCGCACGTCGTCAGGCTTCACGAGGACGTCGGCTGGAATGAACTGCACGCCGTGGAGACCCAGCGGCTCCAACGCATTCTTCATGCGCGGAGAGAACACGGGCTCGGGCAACTCGTGGAAGTCCGCCATGATTGGGTTCCTGGGGATGGGCTTTCCCAACCTGAGTTTGACGGGACGCCCCAACGGCTTGACGGGCTTGGGCCGCACCAGCCCCACGAAGTACTCGTCCCAACTCAGCATGGGGTAATCATTCGAGGCAGCAGACTCCAGGACGCAGTACTCATTCTGCATGGCGGTCACGCTCCAACGGCGAGTTTCCGTGAGGTCAGCGGCTGTCTCGTCACGCCATGGGCCAGCCCATGATGGCGTCCCTGCGGACATGGTGCAGAGGCGGGCTTCTGGCTGATACTCCGCAAGCCGCCACAGCCCACGCCTCCATTCCGATAGTCGAGCCCATCCCGGGTAAGCGTCCACAAGCCCGACTCAACGCGCTCAAGAATCTCCGCGCTCACTTTGTCCAGGGTCGCGGCGAGCGCCTCCGGGTCCGAGCAGGACTCACCCGACAATACCCGCCTCTCAAGATCACGGAGCTTCTTCTTCACCGCCTTCGGATACGGCAGGTGCAGGTCGTGGGCGAACCCCTCGGCGTGATTGCCCCGGTGCACCGCCACATGCAACTGACACGCAAGCGCCATCTTCATGGGCAGGAAGACGCCATTCTGCTTCCGGTCGGGGTGGTAGCCGAACCGCGCGCAGAAAACCTCCCATCTCGGGTTGTCCAGCGCCTCCAGGCAGATGAGGTGATGCGCCGCCAGCGAGAAGGGGCCCGCGTACCAGGGATGCGTGGACAGCTCCCGCCCCTCCAGCATGTTGCGCCCCAGCACGGCCGAGTTCCCCAAGTTGCACCCCACCCTGCCCTTTCTGTCGAAGGCGTGCGCCTCCTTCCCGCAGAAGTCACACGTCTCCTCTGGCTCGCGCTGCTCGGCGGCATCGAGTTCCACCGCCACCGGCGGCGCTCCTTGCGGCTGCATGATGGGGAATGGCGCCGTGTTGTGGTCATTCAGCGTGAACAGGTCGTGGTTGCGCACCACCGGCCTGCCCTCGATGAAGACGTCAGCGGCGTAGCTCACCGGATGGGCGCGCCCCCTCGTCGTCCCGGACGCCACGCCTCCGCCCGCCGTGCCGGCCTCGTTGCCGGTGGACCTGCCCAGGCATGAGCCCCGCAGCGCCACGGACGCCCCGTTGATGCGCACCGTCCGGGAGCCATTCTCCAGGTCCCGGCTCACCGCGACATTGGGGAATGGCACGGGCATGGGCCCGCCAGGCGAAGGCACCCGGCAGACGTCCGGAAAGCCCACCACCGTCCCTCCGCTCTCCGCGGTGACCGGCGTCAGGCCATTCACATACACCTCACCCTTGTCGGACATGCGTGCCCCCCAGGCGTCCGCGCATCGCTCCCGCAATGCCTTACCTGAGAGGTAACGCCTCCAAGAATTGACCCAGGGTGCCGCTGTCCGGAAGATGGCATCGGGAATCTCCCGGCACGCGCGTGGGAGATGACGGCTTCGTCACGAAGTTCACCCACGCACGGCACCTGCCCGCCCAGCGCGACACACCCTCCAACCGAGCCCGCGCCCGGAAGCCAGGCACACCTTCCAACCCCCAACACCGGCACAGTTGCCAGCCGGACCCGGCGCCACCGCCGGCCTTGCATACTTGGAGCCTCAAATTTAAATTATCCGCGTTTCCGCCAAGCCGCCTATAAATTCAAGGCAAACGCCCCCATGTTCCTGGACGAGCTCGACCTCCGCATCATCGACATGTTGCAGCGCGATGGCCGCGCCACGCAGCTCGAGTTGTCGCGTGCGGTGAAGCTGTCCCAGCCGGCGGTGGCGGAGCGGATCCGCAAGTTGGAGGAGCGCGGCGTCATCACGGGCTACTCGGCCCGGGTGGACGCGGCGAAGCTCGGCAAGGACATCACGGCCTTCATCGGCGTGAGCATCGAGCACCCGAAGTACTTCGACGCGTTCCTGCAGAGGGTGCTGTCGCTGCCGGACGTCCTGGAGTGCCACCGCGTGGCGGGCCAGGACTCGTACCTGTTGAAGGTGAAGACGGCGAACACCCGGTCGCTGGACTCCCTCCTGGTGGGAACGCTGCGCACCATCGCGGGCGTCACCCGCACGCAGACCACCATCGTCCTGACGTCCATGAAGGAGGAGACGCATGTGCAGGTCCCTCCAGAGAACCCGAAAGGAGCGTGATGCATGAGCGCTGACGCGATGAGCGCCCCCCTCCCCCCGCCGCCCGTGTGGCGGCTGGCCCAGCGGATGTCCCGCATCAAGACGTCCGCGGTGCGCGAAATCCTGAAGGTCGCCGAGCGGCCCGACATCCTCTCCTTCGCGGGAGGCCTGCCGGCCCCGGAGCTCTTCCCGCTGGAGGCCATCGCCGAGGCCCACGCCGAGGCGCTGGCCACGGAAGGCCGCGCCGCGCTCCAGTACAGCACCACCGAGGGCTTCGGCCCGCTGCGCGAGTGGATCTGCGGCCACCTCCAGAAGCGCGGCCGTCAGTCCAACGCGGATCAGGTGCTGATTACCAACGGCTCCCAGCAGGGTATCGACCTGGTGGCCAAGGTGATGCTGGACCCCGGTGACCTCATCATCGTGGAGAACCCCAGCTACCTGGCGGCGCTCCAGACGTTCGGCGCCTACGAGGCGCGCTTCGCCACCGTGGGCAGCGACGACCAGGGCATGCGCACCGATGACTTGGAGCGCCTGCTGGCCACGCACAAGCCCAAGCTGGTGTACGTGGTGGCCAACTTCCAGAACCCCAAGGGCACCACCCTGTCCCTGGAGCGGCGGCGCGAGCTGGTGCGCCTGGCCCAGCAGCACCGCTTCCTCATCTTGGAGGACGACCCGTACGGCGAGCTGCGCTTCCGCGGCGAGCACCTGCCGTCCCTGGCCGCCTTCGACGACGAGGGCGTCGTCGTGTCGCTGGGCACCTTCTCCAAGACGCTGGCCCCGGGCATGCGCCTGGGCTGGGTGGCGGGCCCGCGCGACTTCGTGCGCAGCCTGGCCGTCGCCAAGCAGTCCACGGACCTGCACACCGCCACGCTGGCCCAGCGCGCGGTGGTGAAGCTGCTCGCGCGCTTCGACTACGCGGCCCACCTGGAGTCGCTGCGGCCCGTCTACGGCCAGCGCGCCCAGGCCATGCTGGACGCCCTCCAGGCCCACATGCCCGCGGGCACCCGGTGGACGCACCCCGAGGGCGGCATGTTCCTGTGGGTGGAGCTGCCGGACGGGCTGGACGCCCAGGCGCTCCTGCCCAAGGCGGTGGAGCAGAAGGTGGCCTTCGTGCCGGGCGCCCCCTTCTTCGCCAACAACCCGCGCCCGGAGTTCATGCGCCTCAACTACTCCAACCGCCCGCCGGAGCTGATTACGGAAGGCATGCGCCGCCTGGGCGCCGTGATTGCCGCAGAGCTGGGGTAGCCGAGGACAGAGCGTCCTTGCCGCGCCGCGTCGGAGACGACGCGGCGCTTTTCCTTTCAGCAGAGTTGAAGCTTGATTCAGGTTTCAAATCGCTCGCCGCTGGCCAGCGCGGACGGGGTTTCGTACCCTGCGCGGCATTTCGTACCACCCCACCTGCCGGAGACAGACACATGCAGCTCAAGGACCTGAAGATCATCGTCACGGGCGGCGCCCAGGGCATGGGCGCGCACTTCGCGCAGCGCCTGCACGAGGCGGGCGCCCAGGTGGCGGTGGGTGACGTGGCCGAGGAGCGCCTCGCCGCGCTGCCCGCCGGCATCCACCGCCGCAAGCTGGACGTGTCCTCCGAGGAGGACATCGTCTCCTTCGTGAGCTGGGCGCAGGGCGCCATGGGCGGCCTCAACGGCCTCATCAACAACGCGGGCATCCTCCGCGACGCGCTGCTGGTGAAGAAGGACCGGACCACCGGCGAGGTGAAGAAGCTGTCCACCGCCGACTGGAACGCCGTCATCGGCGTCAACCTCACGGGCGCCACGCTGATGGTGCGCGAGGTGGTGGCCAAGGTCGCCGAGTCCGGCCAGAAGGGCGGCGTGGTGGTCAACATGTCGTCCATTGCCCGCCACGGCAACCGCGGCCAGTCCAACTACGTGTCCGCGAAGGCGGCGCTGGCGGCCAACACCGTCACCTGGTCGCGCGAGTTCAGCCCCTTCGGCGTGCGCGTGGGCGCGGTGGCCCCGGGCATGATTGAGACGCCGATGACGCAGGGAATGAATCAGAAGGCCCGCGACGCGCTGGTCTCCAACATCCCCGTGGGCCGCATCGGCGTGCCCGAGGACATCTGGCTGGCCGTGAAGTTCATCCTGGAGTGCGACTACTTCAACGGCCGCACCATCGACGTGGACGGCGGCCTCAACTTCTAGAGGCCCCGCGTCTTTCGCGGGCGGCATGGCCTTTCGTGCCGCCCGCGGAGCCCGCGTGGACGCCCCTGGCTCACCGCCGGCTGGCGTCGCTGAGGCGCAAGTCCCGCAGCACCGCCGGCTCGTCCGCGTAGAGCAGCTTGTAGGCGCTGTAGCTGCCCAGCACCTTCTTCACGTACCCGCGCGTCTCCTCGAAGCCGATGTGCTCCACCCACTCGTCGAGCTCCGCGTCGGGCAGCGCGTGCCGCCAGCGCTCCACCGCGCGAGGCCCCGCGTTGTAGGCCGCCACCGCGTAGGCCACGTTGCCGCCGAAGTGCTTGAGGAGCTGGCCCAGGTACGCCGCGCCCAGCCGGATGTTGGTGTGCGGCTGGAGCAGCGCCGCTTCGCCCGGCGCCGGCATGTCCAGCGAGTCCGCCACCTGCCGCGCCGTGGCCGGCATCAACTGCGCCAGGCCCAGCGCCCCCGTGGCGGAGCGCGCGCGGGCGTTGAAGCGGCTCTCCTCGCGGATGAGCCCCTGGAGCAGGTCCGGGTCCACGCGGTGGGCCCGGGCGTAGCGGGCAATGGCGCGGCGGTAGGCCAGCGGCCAGGTGGCCTCCCAGATGGGACGGGAGGCGGCGCTCAGCGGGCCGTGCACCTCTTGCTTCAGGGACGTGCGCGCCACCTGCCGGGCGGCCCGGTGGTAGCCGGTGCGCTTGAGCGTCTGGTACAGCAGCCGCGCCGGGGCCTCCGGCAGCGCGCGCGCGTCCACGGCGAGGAGCTCCGCCGCCGCGCCGGGCAGCCCCAGGCGCATCAGCTCCACGCCCGCGATGAAGCGCGCGTCCTTCGCCAGCGCGCCGGGCGGCAGCGGCCAGATTTCCTCGGACTCGCCCACCGCCTCCACCGCCGGGGCCTCCTCGCGGCCGGAGCCGCCCGTGCCTTCCATGGCCTCGGGGGGAGCGGGCTTGGGATACAGCTTCGCCACGCGCTCCGGGGAGAGCAGCGCGAGCCGGGAGCGGGCCAGCATCCCGTACCAGGCCGCGGGGCGCTCGGCGGCGATGTGCGCGTAGGCGTCCAGCGCTGCCTCCGCGGAGGCGCCGGTCTCCTGCACGCGCGCGCGCCAGTACCGCGCGCGCCACAGCGCCTCGTCCGTGCGCGCCGCCTCGGGCAGGTTCTCCACCGCCGTCAGCGCGGCCAGGGCCGCGGGGCCATTGGCCTTGCGCGAGTGCAGCCAGAAGGCGCGGAAGAGTGACTCCGACGCGAAGTTCCCCGCCGGGTAGCGGCGCGCCGCCTCCTCGTAGCGCGCGAGCGCGGTGTCCACGTCGCCCAGGCGCTGGAGAATCCACGCCTCGAAGAAGAGCGCGTCATCCGCGTAGCCATGCTCCGGATAGTCCCGGGCCAGCGTGGCATACGTGCCAACGGCCGCCTTCGGGTCCACCACCGACTGGGAGTAGCCCAGGATGTAGAGCGCCTGCGGCCGCTGCTCCGACGCGGTGCACCCCGCTACCATGGGCGCCAGCACGTCGATGGCCCGGCGGTGCTTGCGCTCCTTGCGCAGGGCCCGGCCGTAGGTGAGGTGCGCCCGGCAGGCCAGCTCGTCGGGCAGCGCCACGTGCGGCAGCACCTTGTCCAGCAGCGCCATGCCCGCGTAGTTGCGGTGCAGCTCCACCAGCGCCTCGGCGCGGCGCACCCGCCACTTCAGGGGCAGCGGCAGGCCCTTCAGCCGCTGCTCGGCGCGCCTCGCCTCGCGCGACAGCGGGCTGGTGGCCCACACCTCCAGCAGCGCCCGGTGCTCCGCGTTGTACTGGCCCTGCGCGCGCGCCAAATCGCAGATGGCCAGCAGCGCCTTCATCCGGAGCGCGTCCGGGCCTCGGGACTGGCGGCTGTCGATGAGTTCCTGGAGCGCCGTCAGCGCGCCCGGGATGTTCCCCCGCCGCTGGAGCACCCGCGACAGGCTGAAGCGCGCCTCCGGGTACAGCGGCGAGCCCGGGCTCACGCCGCGGTAATGCGCCGCGGCCGTGTCCAGCTTGCGCAGCCGCTCGTAGGCCTGGGCGGCGCGCAGCAGGCTGTGGTCGCGCAGCGCGGCGTAGTCCACCGCCAGCGCCGCGAACTCCTCCGCCGCCACCGCGTGGTTGCGGGCCCTCAGCGCGCTCTGCGCCATGAGGAAGCGGACCTGCGGCGTGGAGGGCTCCTGTGCCAGCAGCTTCCGCGCCTTCGCGTAGCGCCCGCGCCGGAACTCCCACCAGGCCTTCGCCAGGGGGCCTTCGGCGAAGTACGGCGCGAGCTGCTCCGGCCCGAAGGACGCGGAGGACAGGTCGCCGTCGGAGGGCTGCGCCACGGGCGAGTCGAGCAGCGCCTCCAACTGGTCCTCGGAGAGCACCTCGCCGGGCTCTTCCTCCAAAGGCGCCTGCGCCCAGGAAGGACCTGCTCCCAGCATGCCCGCGCACGCCAGGAACACCACGGCACCTGCTCGAAGTCCGTCCATGACTGCCCTCATTGTGAAACCAGGGGCGGCAATGCATCGGCACTCGGTGTGCGATTGGGACGGGGCCCTCACGGGACTTTCCGCGCGCCCGTCATCCAGCGGATACAGCGCGGCGCGCGGTGCGGGGCCGGATGCACGAAATCCAACGGCGCCAACACGCACGCACGTAGGCCCGCCTGCGGGCAGGTGGCGGGAGGCACCACCCGGCCACCACGGGCCACGGCGCCTCGCGGGCACGCCTCTCTTGGAGCCGGAGAATCCAGCACCATGGATTCTATTGCAACCCTGTTGCGCAACCGCATTGCGCGTGAGATAGGGCCGGATGCGCCGAAGCCATCTGGGTGCTTCGTGCCATTTCACCCAAGTGCCGGGAACCGTAATGCATCCTCGACCTCTTCGACTGGCCCTCCTGGCCGCGACGGCGATCTTCCTCGCCGCCTGCGGCTCCGACGACTCCGACCCCAACGACACCATTGAGTGCGGAGGCCATGGGGACCTCCATGGCGACCACTGCCACTGTGACGACGGGTATGTCGCGGACGGCCTCACCTGCGTCGTGGCCGAGGAGCCCGTCGAGGAATGTGGCGGCCACGGGCACCTGCATGACGACCACTGCCACTGTGACGAGGGCTACACCGAGCAGGACGGCACCTGCGTCGTCGCCGAGGAGCCCACGCTGGACTGCGGCGAGCACGGCCACTCGCACGGCGACCACTGTCACTGTGACGAGGGTTACGTCGAGGAGAACGGCACGTGTGTCGCCCAGGCGCCGGTGCTGGACTGCGGCGAGCACGGCCACTCGCACGGCGACCACTGCCACTGCGACGAGGGCTACGCGGAGGAGAACGGCACCTGCGTGCCCGCCGAGTGCGGCGGCCATGGGCACCTGGAGGGTGACGCGTGCCACTGCGACACGGGCTACGTGGCGGAGGGCGACACCTGCGTGCCCGAGACGCCGGAGCTGGACTGCGGCGAGCACGGCCACTCGCACGGCGACCACTGCCACTGCGACACGGGCTACGTCGAGCAGGACGGCACCTGCGTCCCCGCGCCCGTGCCGTGAGCCCTCGCGCTTGAAGCAGACACGGGCCCTCGTCTGGGATGACGAGGGCCCGTGTCATTCTGGCGCTGCTCAGCGCTCCAGGTCGTTGAGAATGGTGCCGACGGGCGTGGGCTGGCCGGTCATCCGCTGGAAGAAGGTCCGGTTGTCCGAGCCCGCGTCGAACATGCTCAGGTTCTGGGTGTTGCTGTTGTTGCCGGGGCGCATGCCCGAGTAGTTGTCGCGCAGCGGCAGGCCGTGCTCGGCGCGAATCAGGTTCTCGTTGGGCGCCCAGCCCGTGCGCGTGTGCGGCGTGGGGCGCAGGCCCACCGTCTCGAACTCCTCGGTGAGGCGCAGGCGGTCGTCGACCGTCTGCTTCATGTCGCCGGTGAACTGCGGCTGCTGGTGGAAGACGGGCGCGTCCGCGTGCTTGCTGGCCGCCAGGGGGCTGACCTGGAGTCCGTTGGACGCGCGCCAGGCGTGGACCGACTCGTGGCCCAGGCTGTTGAAGCGCGGCCCAGCGCCCTGCTCGTTGTACGTGATGTTGCTGGGCCGGCCCGCGCTGGGCTGACCGTCGAAGCGGTACGCCGGGCGCGTCGAGGCGAACGTGCCGTCGTTGCGGGGCGCGTGCGCGTTGGGCAAGCCACCGTTGAGCTCGGCGTTGCGGCCCGAGTAGATGTCCGCCACCGTCACCGGGTTGCGCAGGCTGCCCGCCGCGCCGGGGTTCACCGCCTGCGTGCGGCCATCCAGCTCCGTCATCATCCGGCGGCCGTTGGGCTGGGACGTGAGCTGGTGCGTGGAGTTGCGCGTGTCACGGGTGAAGTCCGCGAAGTCCGCGCCGGACTGGCCGTTGTCACGGCGCGTGCGGATGCCCTGCAGGTCCGGGTGCACCACGCCGTAGTCCGCGCGCAGGAGGTTGTCCCTGCCCGTCTGCAGCTCGCCAGGCGTGGGGCGCGGCGCGCTGGGCTTCGCCGAGGCTTCCGTCTTCGGCGTCTTGTCCGCCTGCTGCGTCTTGCGGGTGTCCACCTTCGGCGGCGCGCTGTTGGAGCGGGGGCGCGAGGACGAGGAGGAAGAAGAAGGCATGGAGAAGGACGGCCTGGAGCGGAGCTTCATGGGGAGCCTCGGGAGCGGGAGGTAGGCGACTCCCTGACACCAGAGCAGCTCCCGTGCCTATCGCAGCGCGTCAGAAGCCGCGACAAAGAGTCCGTGATTTCAGTGGGTTGCACCTATCCCTGAGAGGACGGGGGACAGGCAGCCCGGTGACGCCGCTCACCGGCTGGTGACTGGCGTCACCGGTCACCACCACGGCTGCGTCTGCCGGCGGATCCGCTCCACGCGGCGCCGGACGCTGCGGTGGCCCGAGGCCAGGCAGCCACACCGCCTGCCGGCCACGCAGCGCGCCGCGACGCTGGCGTGTGGGCCCGCCTTGGGCGCGCTGGAGGTCGCTGGCGGGCGGGACACCCGGGGGGAGCGCCTGCGGCGGCAGCGGCGGCACGAGCTTCCCGGCTTCCAGGCCGTCATCGCGCCACCTCCGAGTGAGAGGGGGTGCACGCACCGCGTGAGGGTTTCGTCTCCAGTTGCATGGGTGGACTCCGGGGGCTCGCGTCCGAGGAACCGCGAAAGGCAACCTTCATGCCTTTCAACGAACAGACGCAGGTCCCTGGTTTTGCTGGCGGCGCGGGGACGGCATGGGGACGAATGGACTGTGCGCGTGTGCAATGGACGTCACACCGCGCGACGCGGGTGCCAGCGAGCCACGGCGACACGCGAAGACAGTCACGCCTCACGCCGTCGTCAGACGCACAACCTCACACGCGCTGCCCGAGGCGCCGTCCAATGACTGACGTCACCATTCGACTCGCGGGCGACTGGCGGGATGGCGGGGTAATCGCGAGATTCCAAGCTATTCAGGAAGAAGCAGCGAGGTCGTCGGTTCTCAGTGGCGAAAACGCAGACCCGAACGCATCTTCAGGAAAGGCAGGAACAAGGCCTTTTCCAAGTCGGTGGCGGCAGGGCCACCGGGGCAGCCCTCCTCGGACAGGGAGGGAGTCCCAGACCAGGGGCGCGAGGCGAGGGGCGCCCACCGCTAGATGAGGTCGAGGGGCATCATGGTGCCCGCCTCGAACTCCGGGGCGCGCTGGAGCTGGTCCAGCACGCGCGGCGCGCAGCGCAGGTGGAGCATGGGCATGGAGCCCGGCTCGCTCACCGAGCGCACCGCGCCCAGGAGATGGTGGGCCTCCAGCCAGCGCATGAGGCTTTGGTGGAAGCGCGCGCTTTCGGCCAGGCCGGCCTGGTGCACCTCCGCGCGTGAGCGGACGGGCGGACGTTGAGACGCGCGCCCACGCGACACCGCCGCGGGCTCCTCGCGGGGCATCACCGTCACGTCAATCCAGTCCGGCTGCGTGTCCGCACCCGCGGCGCCCGGCAAGGGGCGCACGCGCGCGGACAGGCCTGGCCCGCCGCCGACCCGGACGTCCCCCCATTCGCCATTCTTCCTGCCCATGGCCCTCATCCTCTCCCGGGTCCGGCGCTCGGATGGCGCCGACCCCGGCTTCAACCACCACCGTCACCTGAATACGGCCAGGCCCTTGCCTGTCTTGTGCGTCCCCGACCGAGGGAGCTTCACCGCATTCGACAGGATCAAATCCCTCACCTCGAGCGCCGTCAAGTCAGGGGCACGGCAACGGTACAGCGCTGCGATACCCGCTACATAAGGCGCGGCCATGCTCGTGCCACTCATTCGCTCGTAGAACGCCTGGTTGTTACAACGGCGCTCCGTGCTGGAATAGACATTCACGCCATAACCCATGATGTCCGGCACGACGCGCCTACCCACGGTGCCGCTCGCGGAGAATGTGGCCACGTTACGCTCGAAGTCGACCGCGCCGACAGCCAGTGATTCCGGAAAGGCGGCTGGATAACCAACCGTGTCAGGTCCACTGTTGCCTGCCGCCACAACAGGCAGGACATTGCTGTCGAGCAGGCGACGAATCATCGTCTGCAGGGCGCGCAGGTTGAGGTTGTAGTCCGCCTCCGAGATGCCCGGCGGCGGCATCAGCGGGAAGCCGAGCGACAGGTTGACCACCGCGGGCCGCGTGGAGTTCTCCGGGCGGCTGAACTGGTGCAGCAGCCACTCCATGCCCGCGGCCACGCGGCCCAGGCTGGTGCGGATGGTCTCCGATTCGATGACGGACGCGACGTAGAGGTCCACCTCCGGGGCGACGCCGTGGTGCACACCCGCGGCGATGCCGCACACGTGCGTCCCGTGGCCGTCCGGGTCGAAGCCGCGGATGTCACGCGCCGGGTTGTGCGGCGAGTTGGGGAAGAGGGAGACGTAGCGGAACTGGATGACGCGCGCGGCGTGCTCGGGGTGGTCCGCGTCCACGCCGGTGTCGAGGATGCCCAGCATCACGCCGGCGCCGCGGATGCCCTGGGCGTGGGCCAGGGGGACGCCGGA
The DNA here is from genome assembly GCF_002305895.1 of Corallococcus macrosporus DSM 14697. Lineage (GTDB taxonomy): Bacteria > Myxococcota > Myxococcia > Myxococcales > Myxococcaceae > Myxococcus > Myxococcus macrosporus. The sequence continues at coordinate 257,779 of NZ_CP022203.1, read as the reverse complement.
CTCGTCGGGCCACTCGCGCTCGGCCAGCGAGGACATGCCCCGGTTGCGCGGTCCCGGTTGTCCGGCCGACACCGGGCCGGGGAAGGACAGCGGGACGACGTCGGGGATGAACTCGAAGTCGCGCTCCAGCTCGCCGCGGGCCTCCTTCTCCGTGTGCGCTTCGTAGAAGTGGGCCATGGTGGCGCCGATGAGCGGCATGTACCGGTAGCTGCCCGGCTCCGCGCCCGTCTGCTCCGCCACCGTCGCGCCCGGCATGGGCGGCGTGGAGGAGTCCGCGCCGCGCGTGCCGGCGCGCGCGCCCTTGCCCTTGCGGCGGCGCTCCTCCTGTCCGCTGACGGGCGGCCGCGCGCCGGGCAGCGTGGCCGAGCGCAGGCCGAGCGCGGACAGCGTGTCCGGCGCCCGGTTCGCCACCGTGAAGCGCAGCGCCGTGGTGCGCGACAGCACGCGCTCGCCCTGCTCCGTGCCGCGAGGCCCCACGCGCGCCTGCGTCTCGATGGACTCCTTTGGAACCAACAGGTAGGACTTCATGGGTTGTGTGCTCCTTGAACCACCGTGCTACGCCGGACGCGTGAGGCGAGGTCGTCCAGCATCAGTTCAGCGCCCGCCGCGTGCGGAGCCTCGCGCGTGCGGCAGGGGCGAAGGGGGCGCGCGCGTGGCCGCGCGCCTCCGACAAGGGCGGCCCGCCAGCGCGACCTCCGCGCCGCGTGCCCGTGGCGACGTCCCCCCGGGACCTCCGGCCCGGCGGGTGGAAGGGGTTGCCCGGGCCAGGGGTGGCGTGGCCAGGAGCGCGCGCACGTCCGCATCGCGCGCCTTCGCGCGCCCGGCCCGACGTGACAGTCTGCTCGCGGCGTCATGCCTGTCCCCCTTTCCTCCAGAGCGGCCCTGTGTTCCCCGTTCGATTGGACAGGGAGGGCCTGACAAAAAACCACGGATTTCCCGTAGTACACGCACGAATGGATTAATTCGGTTCTAACTGGCCTTGCGCGAACGTCCGGAAGTGGGAGTGATTCCCTCCCGGGTACGAGCGAGGTGCCCGGAGGCACACAGGAGCGGTGTCCTCCACCCGACCCAGGGAAAGACGAGGCCGGGAAAGACTCCGTTCCGACAATTGTTCGCCCACATCCCTCCGCCCGGATTAAGGGTGGGACGTTCGCTTCTCCTGGAGCCGCCTGACGTGATTCCCTACTGGCAAGCCCCCTCGATTGAGCTGGGGCCCCTCAAAATCGAGCCCTTTGGCATCTTCGTCGCGGTGGGCATCCTGCTGGCCGCCCGGCTGCTTGGCCGCAACGCCGAGCGCGAAGGCCTGAACCCGGACCCGCTCGCCGACTTCGCGCCCTGGGGCGTGGGCGTGGGCGTCGTGGTGGGCCACTGGGTGCACCTGTTCTTCTACCACCCGGAGGAGCTGTCCAAGAGCCCGTTCCAGATTCTGAAGGTCTGGGATGGCCTGTCCTCGTTCGGCGGCCTGCTGGGCGGCATCCTCGCCGCCGTCGTGTTCTTCAAGGTGCGCAAGCTGCGCTTCTCCGACTACGCGGACGCGTTCGCCCTGGGCGTGGCGCCGGGCTGGGCGGTGGCGCGGCTGGGCTGCTTCGCCGTGCATGACCACCCGGGCGTGCCCACCGACTTCTTCCTGGCGGTGGCCTTCCCCGGCGGCCCCCGGCATGACCTGGGCATGTACGACGCCATGGCGCTCTTCGCCATCAGCGGCGTGCTGTACGCGCTGCGCAACGCGGGGAAGCTGAAGCGGCGGCTGCTGCCGCTGCTGGCGGTGCTGTACTCGGTGTGCCGCTTCCTCTTCGACTTCCTGCGCGCCACGGACATGTCCTACGTGGATGCCCGCTACTTCGGGCTGACGCCGGCGCAGTACGGCTGCATCGCGCTGGCGCTCTACGGCGTGTGGGGCCTGCTCCGCCGCCAAGAGCCGGGCACGGCCGCCTCGCCGCCGTCGGCGCCGAAGAGCCAGGGGACGGTGGGCGCGCGGTAGCGGCGGCGCCCGCCGCCGCGCTTCGTGGCAGCATGGCGTCATCAACGGCCCGGGGCTCGGCGCAGGCGCGGCGGGCTAGCGGGCCGTTCGCTTCGGGGGGATACCGCATGAAGGCACTCGCATACGACGCGGTCATGGCGCCCCTGGGCTGGCTGGGCCTCACCGCCGCCCGGCGCAAGCTGGTGCGCGGCTTGTCCGGCCACGTGCTGGAGGTGGGCACCGGCACCGGCCTGGCGCTGCCCGGCTACCCGGACACCGTCACCGCCGTCACCGCCATCGACGTGGATGACGCGGCGCTCGCGCGCGCCCAGCGGCGACGCCCCGGCGCGCGGATGCTGTGCGCCAACGTGGAGGACCTGCCCTTCCCCGCCGCGTCCTTCGACGCCGTGGTGTCCAGCCTCGTGTTCTGCAGCGTGGAGGCGCCGGCGCGGGCGCTGGCGGAAATCTTCCGCGTGCTGCGCCCCGGCGGCGCGCTGCACATGCTGGAGCACGTGCGCGCGCCGTCTCCCGCGCTGGCCACGGTGCAGGACCTGCTCACCCCGGCGTGGATGCGGGTGACGGGCGGATGCCGGTTGGACCGGGACACCTTCGACCTGGTGCGGCGCGCGGGCTTCGACGTGGAGCGGCGCGTGCAGCGGCTCCACGGCGTGAGCGAGCTTATCATCGCCCGGCGCCCGGCGAGCTGACGCGCGGGCCAGCGCGGGCTCAGGCGGGCACGGGCATGCGCAGCCCGGCGAGCTTGCGGTCCGTGAGGATGGAGTGAACCTGGGAGATGCGGCCGTCCGCGTCCAGGTCCACACGAACCACCAGTTGGGTGCTCAACCGCGGGTCTCGCCGCGATGGCGGAAACACGGACACCACCGCGGGCAGGCCGTTGAGCATCCGCAGCTCCGCGGCGGAGGGCGGCCCGCGCATCTCCATCAACCGCCGGTAGAGCAGCAGCACGCGCTCCACTCCCCACACCGGCACGCGCGCGGCGCGGTACTGGCCGCCGCCATCCGACAGCGCGCACACGTCACTGGCGAGCAGCGCCTCCGCCGCCGCCACATCGCCCGTCAACAGCGCGCCCAGGAAGCCCTCCAGCGCGGCGCGGGAGCGCGCCTGGAGCTCCCGCGTCGGCAGGCAGCGCGCCCCGTCATACGCCGCCATCGCCGCCCGCGCGCGGTGGTGCACCACCTTCACGTTGGGCTCGCTCATGCGCAGCGCCTCGGCCACCTCGCGCACCGAGTAGTCGAACACGTCGCGCAGCAGCAGCACCGCCCGCTGCTTGGGAGACAGCGCCTCCAGCGCGAGCAGGAAGGCGAAGGAGACGCTCTCCAGCAGCGCGTAGCGGCCCTCCGTGGAGCCCCCACCCGGCAGCCGCGCCTCCACGCCCGGCGGTGGCAGCTCCTCCTCGCCCGTGTCCACCGGCGAGGGCAGCCAGGGCCCCACGTAGCCCTCGCGTTTGCGCCGCCGCAGCAAGTCTCTTGCCAGGTTCACCGCCACCCGCGTCAGCCAGGGCCGCAGTTCGTCCGTGCGCGCGGGCGGCGAGGCCAGGGCGCGCGCGAAGGTCTCCTGCACCAGGTCCTCCGCGTCCGCCGCCACGCCCGTCATGCGGTAGCAGAGCCCCCACAGGAAGCGCTCGTGCGCGTGCACGGCCTGCGTCAGTCCCTCCCGCGCGGCGTGGCCCATGCGTCAGCGCCCCGCCGCCCGGCGTGCCACCGCCCGCGGGCCCGCGACGAGCGCGCGCGCCGCCGCCTCCGCGCTGGCGAAGGCGCCCTCCGCGAGCTGCCCCTCCGGCCCCACCCAGTCGCCCACGCGGTACAGCCCGCGCACGTGTGGCACCTCCACGGAGGGCCGCCCGCCCAGGCCTCCCGTCTCCGCCGTCGGCAGCCAGTTCGACACCAGCAGCGAGGGCCGGTAGCGGCGCGCCACCACGAACGTCCGCCAGCCGGGTTGCAGCGCGTCCATCACGTCCTCCAGGCGGGCCTCGCTCGCCTCCGGCCCGCGGCCGCCCAGGTATTGCATCACATGCACCATGGCCCCGCCTTCCGGCGCCAGCCTCGCCACCGCGGAGTGCACCGAGGCATACCAGGGGCCGTCGGTGCCCAGCGCGAACAGCGCGTCCGGACGGGGCAGCCGGGACAGCCCCAGCTCCAGCGTGGCGGCCTTCACCGGCACGGCCCGCGCCGCGTCACGCGCCAGCGCCGCGTCACCGGGCAGCAGCTCCGCGAGCGCGCCCGGCCCGCCCGCCACCACCACCGCGTCCGCCGCGAGCTCCGTCCCATCCGCGAGCCGCACGCCCCGGACCCGGGCGCCCGTCTCCTCCAGCAGGACGGCGCCCACCCGCGAGGCGCACGCCAGCGCCGCGCCCGCCTCCCGCGCGCGGGCCTCCAGCGCGGAGACGAGCGTGCTCCACCCGCCGTCCACGTAGAGCACGTCCGGCCTCGCCTGGAGCAGCGTCAGCGCGGCCTGGGCGCTCATCGCGTCCGCGTCCGCGCAGTAGGTCGTCACCCGCGTCAGCGCCAGGAGGATGGCGCGCGCGTCCTCGTTCGACAGGTGCCGCGCCACCCAGTCCCGCAGGGTGACGTTGGCCAGCGGCGCCAGGTCCACGCGGCCCAGGCCCGCGAGCAGCTTCGCCAGCTCCAGCTTCCCCGCCAGGCCCAGGGCATCCGTCGTCAACATGGAGACCAGCCCGCGCGGCATCGTCTGCAGCCGCCCACGGCTCAGCAGGTACGAGCCCGCGCCCGGCATGCCCCCTGGAGGCTTCACGCCCAGCGCCCCCAGCACGCGCATCCCCGTGCCGCCCTGGTACAGCGCATGCGGCCCGAGGTTGAAGCGGAAGCCCTCCACGTCCGACGTCTGCCCCCGGCCGCCCAGGTGCTTCGAGCGCTCATGCAGCGTCACCGCGCAGCCGCCCCGCGCCAGCAGCGCCGCCGCCGCCAGGCCGCCCAGTCCTCCGCCAATGACCGCCACCCGAGGTGCCTTCATGTGCCGTCCTCCACCCAAAGGGCCCGGTGGAATTCCGGGCCTCCAGCGGCACCACGAAGGCGGGGGCCAGAAGGTTACGCGGGCACGCGGTGCACGTTCCGTGACACACGCTCCGCCGTCGCGAGAACCTTCCGTCCCAGGTGCGTTTCTGGGCGGGTTCCGGCTGACTCTCCGCTCTGAAAAGCGGGTGCGTGACAACCCCGGGAGTCACTTCGGGCGAAGCAATGTCAGAGGTAGCCGTAGACTCCTCAAGCAACCCACCGGCGGACTCCCCCGCCGGAGCGCCCCGAGGCATTCACGCATGAGAAAGCTCCTCGCCGCCCTGCTCGCTCTTCCCGTCCTCGCCGCCTGTGGCCCCGCGCCGGAGTCCGACTCGAATGACACGCAGCCGGCGCCCGAGGGGGCCCAGGTCGGCACCACCGAGCAGGAGCTGTTCGGCACGCCCCGTGAGCGCTCCGTCCGCCTGCGCACGGGCGTGACGCTGCGCTACGTGGAGCAGGGCCTGCCGTTGGGCCCGGCGGTGGTGTTCCTCCACGGCTACACGGACTCCCACCACACGTGGGATTTGAACCTGCGCACCTTCCCGCGCAACTACCACGTCTACGTGCTGGACCAGCGCGGCCACGGGGATTCGACGCGGCCGGCGTGCTGCTACACGCAGCAGTCCTTCGCCGCGGACGTGGATGCCTTCCTGGAGGCGGTGGGGGAGCGCAGCGCCATCCTCGTGGGCCACTCCATGGGCAGCTTCATCGCGCAGCAGGTGGCGCTGGATTATCCGCGGCGCGTGAAGGGCCTGGTGCTGGCCGGCTCGGCGCCCACCGTCGCCGGCAACCCGGTGGCGCTGGAGGTGAAGTCCATCGTGGACACGTACGAGGGCGCGGTGGACCCGGAGTTCATCCGCGCGTTCCAGGAGAGCACCTTCGTGCGCCCCGTCCCGGCGTCGTACATCGACCGGCTCGTCTCCGAGAGCAGCAAGGTCCCCGCCCGCGTGTGGCAGGACGCGATGGACGGGATGCTCGCGGAGGACCACTCGGCGCGGCTGGACCGCATCCGCGTGCCGGTGCTCGTCATCGGCGGTGACCAGGACGGCTTCTTCCCCGTCGCCGACCAGCAGGCGCTGGTGGACGCCCTGCCGGACGCCGAGTTCAAGCTGTACCCGGACACCGGCCACGCGCCCCACGCGGAGCGGCCGCGGCGCTTCAACCAGGACGTGCACCGCTTCCTGCGCGAGGTGACGCGCTGGTAGCACGCCCCCCGGTGCCCGGCGCGCTCAGGTGCCGGGCACCGGCCCCGGAGCACCGCCCCCCGCGGGCGGCGCTGGCGAGGCGCGGGGCACGTCGGCGCGCGCCAGCATCACCGCCGCCCCGAGGATGAGCACCCCGCCCAGCACCTGGCGCGGGGTGAGCCGCTCGTCCAGGAAGAGCGCGCCCAGCACCACCGCCGTCAGCGGCTCCAGGTTGGACACCAGCGACGTGTTCACCGTGCCGATGCGCTGGATGCCCACGAAGAAGAGCAGCACCGCGGCCACCGTGGCCACCAGCGCCAGCCCCACCACCGCGGCCCAGCCCATGACGGAGCCCGGGAAGGCGGGCCCGCACACCAGCATGGCCACGCCGAAGGAGCAGCCCGCCGAGCCCAGGATGACGGTGCTGGAGGCCAGCGGGCGAACCCTGCTCCAACCGGGCGCCGGTGTCACCTGCCGCTGGTGGCTACCAGTTCTTCACGGACTTGAGGTCGAAGACGTCCGGGAAGCCGTTGGCGCGCAGAAGCTGGGCGGCCTGGGCGCTGCGGCCACCGGCGGCGCAGTACACCACCACGGGCGTGCCGGGCGGGCCCACCTCGGCGATGCGTTGGGGGAGCTCCTGCACGGGGATGTTCCGGGCGGGCTCCGGGTGCCCTTCCTGGAATTCCTGCGGCGTGCGCACATCCAGCAGCACCGCCCCGCCGGCGACGAGCTGCCGGGCCTTCTCCGAGAGTTCCTGGGGTGTCATGCCCCCACTCTAAGCCCGGGCGGGCGGGGGTGCCGGGCCGAAAACTGGAGGTGTCCGCCATGGACGCTACAGTCCTGTACCACCCATGCCACTCGACAAGCATGCACTCCTGGGCCAGCTCGCGGACCGCCTCCAGCAGAGCGACCGGCTGGCCCACCGCGCCGAGGCGGAGGCCCGCGAGGCGGCCCGCAGCCTGGCCACGGAGTCCGAGAAGAAGGAAGACGGCCGGGCCGCGCTGGAGTTCGGCAGCCTCGCCACCGGCCAGGCCCAGCGGGCCCGCCGGGTCCAGGAGGAGCTCCAGGCGCTGACGAAGTTCGGCCAGGCGGAGTTCCCCCGCTTCCCCCGGCAGGGGCCGGTGGGGCTGGGCGCCATCGTGGACGTCAGCACCGAGGACGAGGACGGCTTCTCCGAGAGGACCTTCTTCGTCCTGCCGGCGGGCGCGGGCACCGAGCTGACGGGCCCGGGCGGGGACGGCTTCCTGTCCGTCATCACCCCCGCCTCTCCCGTGGGACGCGCCCTCATGGGCCGTAAGGCAGGCGACACGGTGGAGGTGACGCTCGCGGGCGAGGTCCGTGAGTGGACGGTGCTCGAGGTCGCGTGATGTCGAGCCCAAGACGAAAGCCCAGGGGGCACTAGCACCCATGGCGCCCGCCGCGCGTGAATCCGCAAAGATGTCTTCTTCGCCTTCACCGCAAATCCTGGCGCCCGCTCCGCCGCCCTCACCGCTGCCGCTCACCTGGCCCGCGGCCGTCGTGGGGCTGATGTTCGGCGTGCTGATGACGTACGTGCCGTACGAGTTCCGGGTGGCCTCCTTCCGGCCGCTCTACCCGTACGTGCGCGTGCTGGGCCTCACGTACCTGACGGGCAGCATCCTGCTCATGGGCGCGCTGCTGTACCCGCGCGCGCCGCGCTGGCTGGACGTCACGGGGCGCGTGCTGCTGGGCGCGGCCGTGGCGCTGTACTGGTGGGTGCTCAACGTCCTGCCGGGCAGCTTCACGGGCATCATCCTCTACCCGGTGCTCTTCGGCGGCGTGGTGCTGGAGGCGTGGCCCGCCATGCGCCAGCGGCCCGTGCTGCGCACCTTCGCGGCGCTCACCGGCGCGGCGTTCGGCGTGGCCATGCTGCTGGTGCCCGAGCGCTTCCCGCTGTCCGTCTACGCGCACCTGGCTCCGCTGCGGCCCCTGGTGGGCGTGCTCTTCGCCGTCTGCGGCGCGGGCATGCTGCTGCCCTCCCACCGGCTGCACCGCCGGCTGCCGGCCCTCTTCATGGGCGTGCTGGCGGTGCCCTTCGCCCTGCTGGCCTACGCGCTGGGCCGCGGCACGTCCTGGCTGGGCGCCAGCGTGTACGCGGTGCTGACGCTGGCCTGCGTGGCGCAGGCGCTGGACTGGCGCCCGCGCGCGCCGCGCACCGTGGGGTGGAAGCTGCTGCGCGGGCTGGCCTTCGCGGGGCTGGTGCCGCTGCTGGCGCTGGGCGGCCTGGCGGCGTACCTGGCGCAGAACGCCATTGAACAGCAGGTGCGCGACGACACGCAGCGCGCCGCCGCGGGCGAGGCCGACTTCCTGCGGCGCTACCTGGACGACGCGGGCGAGTCCCTGGCGCTGATGTTGGAGTCTCCCGGCTTCCGCGCCGCCTTCGCCGCGGCCTCGCCCCAGCGGCTGGAGCCCTACCTGGTGAACCTGGCGGCCCAGGCGCGCGCCTTCGACGCGGCGCTCGCGGTGGACACCCAGGGCCACATCCTGGCCGCGTCCCCCGGCGTGGCGGGGTGGGACTTGAAGCCGCGAGACTTCCTGCCCGCGGCCTTCACCCGTGGCGCGGAGGTGTCCCCGCCCTTCATCCGCCCGCCGGGCCAGCCGCTGGTCGCGGTGACGCAGCCCTTCCGCGAGGACGGCGAGGTGCGGGGCATGCTGGTGGGCCTCCTGTCCCTGGAGCGCCTGAGCCAGGCCACCACGCCGGCGTCGCGGCGCTTCCGCGTGCAGGTGCTGGACCGGCGCGGCCTCAAGGTGCTGCGCGACACCTCACCCGGCGCGCCCCTGCTGGGCGAGGCGCACCTGCCGGCAGCGCTCAACCAGGAGCTGCGGCGTCCCGGCATCGGCGTGCTGGAGGCCTTCGACGCGGCCGACCGCCGCATGCTCGCCGCCGAGGCCCCCGTGGAGGGCACGGAGTGGAGCGTGCTGGTGACGCAGGAGCTGGTGGTGGCCTACGCGGCGATTACACGCATGAGCGCCGCGGTGGTGGGGCTGGTGCTGCTGGGCGTCCTCATGGCCCTGCTGCTGTCGCAGCTCGTGGCCCGCGACGTCATCCGCCGCCTGGACCACCTGCGCGCCGCCACCGCCGCGCTGGCGGCGGGGGACTGGGCGCAGCGCGTGGAGGTGGAGGAGGACGACGAGCTGGGCGAGCTGGCCCGCGGCTTCAACGAGATGGCGGCCCGCACGGGCGCCACCCAGACGGAGCTGAAGGAGGCGGTGCGCGCGCGCGAGGAGTTCCTCAGCGTGGCCAGCCACGAGCTGCGCACGCCGCTCACCCCGCTCAAGGGCTTCGCCGCGCTCACCCTCCAGCGGCTGGAGAGGGGCGGCGACTTCCCGGAGCGCGAGCGGCTGCTCAAGGCGCTGCGCTCCATGGCCCGGCAGACGGAGCGGCTGACGCGGCTGGTGGACGACCTGCTGGACACCGCCCGCATCCAGGGCGGGCGGCTGGAGCTGGAGCGCCAGCGCCTGGACCTGGTGCCGCTCTTGCGCGAGGTGATGGAGCGCTTCGAGCTGCGCACCGAGTCCGGCGTCACCTTCGCGCTGGAGGTGCCGGGCCACCCCGTGGAGGGGGACTGGGACGCGCTGCGCCTGGAGCAGGTGCTCACCAACCTGGTCAGCAACGCCGTGCGCTACTCCCCCCACGGCGGCGCGGTGCGCCTGTCGCTGGAGGCGGGGGAGGAGCAGGTGCTGCTGCGCGTGCGGGACGAGGGCATCGGCATCCCGCCGGAGAACGTGGCGGACCTGTTCCGGCCCTTCGCCCGCGCGTCCAACGCGCAGGCGCGCCACTACGGCGGGCTGGGGCTGGGCCTCTTCATCTGCCGCGAAATCGTGGAGCGCCACGGCGGCACCATCTGGGCGGAGAGCCCCGGGCCCCAGCGCGGCAGCAGCTTCCACGTCCGGCTGCCCCGCGGCGCCGCGCCCGCGAGGCCGGCGAGCGCGGCCTGAAGCGTCAGGACGTGGACGGCTCCGGCGCGCCGTGCGCCGTCAGCCACTCCTCGGGGATGTCGCCGCGCGGCAGCTCCAGGACGAAGACGGAGCCCTGCCCCGGCTCGCTGGTGGCGCGCACCGTGCCGCCGAAGGCCTCCACGATTTGCCGGGTGATGTAGAGCCCCAGGCCCAGGCCACCGTAGTGCCTGTCACTCACCGCGCGCTCGAAGCGCTCGAAGATGCGCGGCAGGTCCTCCGCGGAGATGCCGATGCCGCCGTCGCGCACGGTGAGCCGCGCGGTGAGCCCCTCCGCCTCCACCGCCACCCGCACCGGGTGGCCCGCGCCGTACTTCAGCGCGTTGGACAGCAGGTTGGTCACCACCTGCTCCAGCCGCAGCCGGTCCCACCGGCCCATGACGGGCACCGGCGCGTGCAGCTCCAGCTCGCACTGGAGCTGCGAGGCGGACGGCGCGAAGCGGTAGAGGATTTCCGCGGCCACGCTGGCCAGGTCCATCTCCTCCACCTCCAGCTTCAGGCGGCCCGCGGTGATGCGCGACACGTCCAGCAGGTTGTCCACCAGGCTCGTCAGCTTGCGCACCTGGCGCTGCACCACCTCCAGCGTCTCCGACACGCGCTCGGCGGACACCGGCTGGTGGTGCGCCGCCATCCCGTCCACCTGCTTCTGGAGGAGCTGCACCTTGAGGTGCAGCGGCGTCAGCGGCGTCTTCAGCTCGTGGCTGGCGATGCCCAGGAACTCGTCGCGCAGGCGCACCGCCTCGCGCGCCTCCTGGAGGAGCCGCGCGTTGTCCACGGAGAGCGCGGTGCGGCGGGCCACCTCCTCCGCCAGCCGCGCCTCCTCCCCGGTGAAGTCCCGGGCCTCGTCCGCGCGGAAGAGGGCCAGCGCGCCGATGACGCGCTCGCGCGCCACCAGCGGCACGCCCAGGTAGCAACGCAGGCCCAGGCCGCGCAGCATCCGCGCGTGCTCCGCGTCCCGCGCGGCGGCCTCCAGGTGGGCCTCCGTCACCCGCAGCCGCTCCGGCTGGCCGGCGCCGAACAGCGGCAGCACCCGCTCGGGCGGCAGCGGGTAGCGGCGCAGCAGCTCCTGGAGCAGCGCGTGGCGCTCCGGCTCGGTGTGCAGCGCCGTCACCGGCCGCGGCGGCTCGCCGGGCAGGCCCAGGTACAGCACCGCCGCGTCCGCCAGCGCGGGCACCAGCAGGCGCAGCAGCCGGGGCGCCGCCTCCTCGTCGAACGCGGCGCCAAGCAACGCGCCCGCCTCCGCCAGCAGCCGCGCGGAGTCCACCGCGTCCAGCGCCGGGGACGCGGCCACCTCGCACGCGCGCAGCAGCGCGCCGGCCGTCAGCCCCGCCTGGTGCTCCAGCGGCACCGCGGAGGCCCGCAGCACCACGTGCGTCCCGTCCGGCCGGCGCACCCGCCAGCGGGACTCCGCCACCCACTCGCCCGTGAGCGCGCGCGCCAGGGGCGGCACCTCCACCGACATGGACGCGTCCTCGGCACGCATCCACACACAGCCGGGCAGCCAGCCCTGCTCGGCGCGCTCCGGCTGGCTCATGCGGAAGTTGCGCCCAGCCTCCACGTTGAATGCGAGCACACGCCCGGTGACATCCACCAGCACGAGCGCCTCGCTCGCCTGCTCGAGCAGCAACCGGAGGACCCCTTCCTTCAGCAGGGCGTCCGCCTCTTCGGAGTCCAGATGCGTCATCGAAAGCGGGGCGCTTCCAGAGGCCATGAGAGACTTCCCGCAAGCAGAGGCAGCATGGGGACACGCTCGCTTTCTTGGAAGAAAGAGAGTCCCCGTGTTTCCACACAACAACTGAAGGGGCGTAGACCCCATCCCGCGCCAACCAGGGTCATCGAAGCCCCCTTGCCTGCCCGCCTGGAAATCCAGATTCTCTGGCCCTTTGTAGCGCATCCGGGTGACCTTGCGTCCACCCGTGCGGCCACCTTTCTCGAGTTCCATCATGCAGAAGCCGCACTCCACGCCTGACTGGACCTCTCTGGAGCACCGCTACCGGCTGGTCATCGACAGCCTGCGAGAAGTGGTGTTCCAGACAGATTTGGCGGGGACGTGGACCTTCCTCAACCCGGCCTGGACGGACATCACCGGCTTCAGCGTGGAGGAGAGCCTGGGCCGCACCTTCGCGGAGTTCCTCCACCCGGATGACCGGGAGCGGGACCCGGAGCCGCTGCGGAGGCTGTTCGCGGGGGAAGTGGAGTTCGTGCGCCATGAGATGCGCTACCTCACGCGCGACGGGAGCTACCGCTGGGTGGAGGTCTTCGCCCGGCTGATGCACGCCGACGACGGCAGCGTCCTGGGCACGGCGGGCACGCTCAACGACTTCACCGAGCGCAAGGCGGCGGACGGCGCGCTGGCGCGGCGCGAGCGCTACCTCACCGCGCTGGTGGACATGCAGCAGCGGCTGTTGGCCACGCAGGACGGCGGGGACCTCTACGGGCCCGCGCTGTCGCCGCTGGGCCACGCGTCCGGGGCCAGCCGCGTCTACGCGTTCGAGCTGCACCGGGCCCCCGACGGCACCCTGCTGTGCAGCCAGCGGGCGGAGTGGTGCGCGCCCGGCGTGAAGCCGGAAATCGACAACCCGGAGCTGCAGAACCTGCCCATGGCCCCCACGCTGCGGCGCTGGGCGGAGGTGCTGCCGCGGGGTGACGTCATCGAGGGGCTGGTGGAGACCTTCCCTCCGCTGGAGCGGGAGCTCCTGGAGCCGCAGGGCATCCTGTCCCTGCTGGTGCTGCCGCTGCGCGTGCGCGGCGTGCTGACGGGCTTCATCGGCTTCGACAACACGGCGGAGGCGCGGCGGTGGGACCGGCTGGAGGTGGACCTGCTGTCGGCGGCGGCGGGCGCCATCTCCCTGGCGCTGGAGCGGCGTGACTCGGAGCGGGCGCTGCGCGAGCGCGAGCGGCGCTTCCGGCAGTTGGCGGAGAACGCGTCGGACGTCCTCTACATCTACCGGCGCGAGGCCCCGCGCGGCTTCGCCTACGTCAGCCGCGTGGCCCACGCCAAGCTGGGCTACGGGCCGGTGGCGCACTACGCGGACGCGGAGCTGTGGTACCGGCGCGTGCACGAGGAGGACCGCGCGCTGATGGAGCAGCTCCTGGAGGCGCCCGAGCCCTTCCAGGGCGCGCCGGTGGTGGTGCGCTTCCTCCACCCCGACGGGCGCACGCTGTGGCTGGAGCACGTGGTGTCGCCGGTGACGGACACCTCCGGGCGCCTGGTGGCGGTGGAGGGCCTGGCGCGCGACATCACCGAGCGCCGCCAGGCGGAGGAGGCCCTGCGGCTGTCCGAGGCGAGCTTCCGCGCGCTGCTGGAGGGCGTGCCGGACGCGGCGGCCATCGAACGGGACAACCAGATTGTCTACGCCAACGCGGCGCTGGTGGGCACGCTGGGCTTCGAGCGCGCGGACCAGCTCGTGGGCCGGCCGCTCACGGAGTTCGTGCGGGACATGCGCAGCCCGGACGCGGTGCGGGACGGCGCGCTCACCGGGGAGCGGCGGCTGGTGCGCCGCGACGGGCGCACCCGCGTGGCGGAGGTGGTGTCACTGCCCCTGCGCTTCGACGGCCAGCCCGCGGTGGTGTCCATTGCCCGCGACGTGACGGAGCAGCGCCAGCTCCAGGCGCGGCTGACGCTGGCGGACCGGCTGGCGTCGGTGGGCACGCTGGCGGCGGGCATCGCGCACGAAATCAACAACCCGCTGGCCTTCGTGCTGTCCAACCTGGGCTTCCTGTCCGACGAGTTCAACCGCAGCCTGCCGCCCGGGGACGGCGCGGCGGCGCTCCAGGCGCGGCTCAAGGGCGAGCCGGACCTGGGCGAGTGGCAGGAGGTGCTGCACGAGGCGTGCGAGGGCGCCGAGCGCGTGCGGCAGATTGTCCGCCAGCTCAAGACGTTCTCCCGGCCGGACGAGGAGCGCGTGTCGCCGCTGGACGTGCACGCGGTGCTGGAGTCGGTGGCGATGATGGCGGCCAACGAAATCCGCCACCGCGCGCAGCTCCGCCGCGACTACGGCGACATCCCGCCCGTCATGGCGAACGAGGGCAAGCTCAGCCAGGTGTTCCTCAACCTCGTGGTGAACGCGGCGCAGGCGATTCCCGAGGGCGCGGCGCACCGGCACGAAATCCGGCTGGCCACGCGGGTGGACGGCGCCGGGCGCGTGGTGGTGGAGGTGGCGGACACGGGCGTGGGCATCGCGCGCGAGGTGATTGACCGCATCTTCGACCCCTTCTTCACCACCAAGCCGGTGGGCGTGGGCACGGGCTTGGGCCTGTCCATCTGCCACAGCATCATCAGCGGCCTGGGCGGCGACATCACCGTGGACAGCGAGCCGGGGCGGGGCACCCTCTTCCGGGTGGTGCTGCCCACGCCAGAGACGGTGGCGCGCGACACGAACGTGGAGCCGTCCGCGCGCCGGGAGCACCGCGCGCCGCGGGGCCGCGTGCTGGTGGTGGATGACGAGCCCGCGGTGGGCCGGGTGCTGCAGCGCATCCTCCGGGAGCACCACGTGGACGTGGCGTGCAGCGGCCGCCAGGCGCTGGAGCTGCTGGAGCGGGGCCCGGAGCCGGACGCGGTGCTGTGCGACGTGATGATGCCGGACCTGACGGGGCGCGACGTGTACGAGGCCGTGCGGCGCGAGCACGCGGGCCTGGAGCGCCGCTTCGTGTTCGTCTCCGGCGGCGCGTTCACCGTGGGCGCGCGGGACTTCCTGGCCAGCATCCCCAACCTGCTGCTGGAGAAGCCCTTTGATGAAGCCCGCGTCCGCGGCGTGGTGGAGGACCTCGTGCGGCAACGGCAGCCGCCGCCGGGCGCCTGAGCGGGTGGCCCTACGTCGCATCGGACAACGGGGGGACCCTCCTCCCGGTGACCGATGCGGCCCCGGCGCGCTCCAGGCGAGTGTGCCGCCTGGATTCCAACCCCGAGGCCTTGAATGAACCGCACGCTGCTGCTGGTCGCCGCGACTGGAGTGCTCGCCGTGGGTGCCCTCCTGCTGGGCACGCCGCCCGAGCCCCCCGCCCCGCCGCCCCCCGTCGTCACGGACACCAGCCACACGGTGCGGCGCGCGGAGGACCCGCCCGCCACCCGGACGCTGCCGCTGGTGACGTCCCGGCCGGAGGACGGCGCCCTCTCCATGGCGGGCAAGCTGTCCGGCGCGTACGTGCAGACGGGCCCCAGCGAGGCCTTCGCGTGGCTGGAGCTGAAGGCGCGCCCGGCGGAGGCCGGCCAGCGCGTGCCCGTCAACCTGGCGCTGGTGCTGGACCGCTCCGGCTCCATGAACGGCAAGAAGCTGGAGGACGCCCGCCGCGCCGCCGCGGAGCTGGTGCGGCGCCTGACGCCCGAGGACCGGCTGGCCTTCATCGACTACGGCACGGACGTGCGGGTGCAGCCCAGCCGGCGGATGACGGACGAGGCGCGCGCGGAGCTGCTGGCCCTCATCTCCGAGCTGCGGGACGAGGGCAGCACCAACATCAGCGGCGCGCTCGACAGCGCGGCCAGCGCCCTGCGGCCCCACCTGCGCGAGTACCGCGTCAGCCGCGCCATCCTGCTCAGCGACGGCCAGCCCACCACGGGCATCGTGTCCGAGCCGGGCCTGCTGGACCAGGTCGCCCGCCTGCGCCGCGACGGCATCACCGTCAGCGCGCTGGGCGTGGGCCGGGACTACCAGGAGACGCTGATGCGCGGCATGGCCGAGCAGGGCGGCGGCTTCTCCGGCTTCATCGACGACTCGGAGCGGCTGGCGGAGGTCTTCTCCCGCGAGCTGGACCAGGCCACCCGCACCGTGGCGCGCCTGGTGGAGCTGCGGCTGGACGTCCCGCCCGAGGTGCGCCACCTGGAGGTCATGGGCATGGCCTCCTTCCGCGAGGGCAACGTGCTGAAGGTGCCGCTGTACGACATGGCCGGCGCCCAGACGGTGCGCGTGGTGGCGAAGCTGACGCTGGACACCGGCAAGACGTCCGGCACGCTCGCCCTGCTGAACGCCCGGCTGCACTACGTCGACGTGGCCCGCGACCTGCCGGCGGACACGGCGCTGCGGCTCACCGCGGAGGTGACGGGCGACACGGCCCGCGTGCGCGAGCACCTGGACAAGGAGGTGCGGGTCCACGCGGTGCGGGCGTTGGGCACCCAGCAGATGGTGGCCGCCGCGGAGGAGATGAAGCGCGGCAACAAGGTGAAGGCCCGTGGCCTGCTGGACAACGCCCGGGCCATTTTCGGCTCCTCCGCGGAAGCGCTGTCCGGGGAGCTTGCGGACGTGAGCCGCTCCCAGGCAGCCTTGGCCGGAGCCTCCAGCGCGGAGGAGACGCAGGCCGAGTCGCGCAACCTCCTCAAGAAGTCCATCCGGAACTTCGGCCAGAACAATACGTACTAGCCAAGGCGGTGAACCCATGGCCCTCTCCGTGCAGTACTTCCACCGCGAGGAGTTCGAGTCCCGCACGCTTCGCGCGCTGGGAGGCGCCGCCTGCATGGGCCTGGTCGCGGGGGCCCTCCCGGACCTGCACCTGACGCCGGAGTACCTCGCCGTGGTGGCCGCGGCGCAGGCGTGCGTGAAGCCCACGGGGGTGCACCCCCTGGCGCTGCGCATGGCGCTGGTGGTGTTGCCCGCCCTGCCCTACTTCTTCCGGGCCCCGGAGCCGCTGCCCCTGAGCCTCGCGGGCGCGCTCGCCGCCGCGCTGGTGGCCTGGCTGGGCCATGGGCGCGAGCAGCCGGGCCCGCCCGCCGCGGTGGCCACCAGCGCCGCCGCCGCGGGCGTGTTCGTCCCGCTGGGCCTCTACGTCCAGCAGGTGCTGGAGGCGCGCTTCCTGGAGGGCACCGGCCTGCTGTCCGCGCTGGTGGGCTTCCTCGTCGTGGGCCTCTTCTGGAGCATCGGCACGCTGCCGGCCAACCTGCGCGTGGAGCTGGACGCGGTGGAGGCGCGGGGCCGTCAGCTGGAGGACACGTTCAAGGGTGAATCCCAGACGCTGGCCGCGAGGGCGCTGGCGCTCTACCGCCAGTGCAAGGCGGTGGTGAAGAAGATGCCGCCCAGCGCCGGGCGCGCGGAGCTGCTGGGCGTGCTGGAGAAGATGACGGGCGACAGCTTCTCGCTGGCGGAGGCCCACTTCGGGCTGGAGGCGCAGCTCGGCTCGGTGGTGGCCAACGACGTGGACGCCCAGGTGCGTGAGCTGCGGGAGCGCGCCGCCGCCACGCAGGACCCGGTGGCCCGGCGGCAGTTGGAGCTGGCCGCGTCCTCGCTGGGCGAGGAGCTCAACCACCTGGACGTGCTGAACCGCCGCAAGGAGCGCCTGCTCGCCCAGTTGCACGCGCAGGTGGCGCTGCTGGAGCGGGCCCGGGTGTCCTTCATTGGCGCGCAGGGCAGCGAGCTGGGAGCCAAGGGCGCGCAGGCCGCCGACCTGGCGCGCAAGCTGAAACAACTGGGGGAGCCGGCCTCCAGCGCGGCGCCGGAGGACCTCGCCCCGGTGGCCGCGCCCCACCCCACGCGTGTCACCCCCTGAACGAAGCGCTACTTCCGCGAAGGCCGGCTGGCGCGCTTGCGGCGCGGCGCGGGCTTCCGGCTGACCGGCGGCGCGTGGAGTTGATCCGCGATGCGCTGCTCGATGGCCTCGCGGGTGCCGCGGGCCTGGACCAGCGCCGCCTCGATTTCCTCCCGCACGCGCGCCGCCTGCTCCTCCGCCGTGGCCCGGTACTCCGACACCGTGCGGCGCAGCGCGATGCTGCCCCGGTCCGGCGCTGCGCTCCGTTCACTCGTGCGCACTGTCCTGGACGTGGGTGACTTTGACCTGCGCCTGCGTACCTTCGCCCTGGGTGCCTGCTGCCCTTCGTGCTCCGCCATCCGCGCCTCCCGGAAAGTCATCCTGGCTTCCAGGAAAGTGGGCTGCTGTCGGACCTGAAGGAAGCCCGTGCCTGGGCTGGCTCCTGGGCGGGCGGGCGAGGTGCCGTCTGTTCATTCAACAGGCTTGCTTCTCGCCTGCTCCAGAAAAACGCTAGGGCGCCTCCCACCGAATGCGGCAATTTCAGGCGCCGCTGGTACTGACAGCACCGCCGTATGCCCCAGGGCCGGTGGGCACGGCGCGCACCCACCTTCCGTTTCGCCTGCCTCCGCGGGGGGCAGCGACCTCCCGCGAGGATACCGTGGCAGCCAGCGCACCCTTTTCGTTCCTGAAGAACCGCAAGCACAACCTGGACCGGATGACGCTGGGCGACCTGGTCTACTCGTTCTTCACCTACTACGCGGTGGTGGCCTACATCACCGTGGGCCTCATCAGCCTGGCCCTGGCGGTGAAGTGGTTCGAGCACCCGCTGCGCATGCTGCTGGCCATGCTCGCCGCCAGCGTGGCGTTCCCCTTCGGCTGGTACCTGGTGCACAAGCACATCCTGCACAGCCGCTTCCTCTACAAGTCACCGCTCACCGCGGCGACGTGGAAGCGCATCCACTTCGACCACCACCAGGACCCGCATGACTTGCGCGTGCTCTTCGGCGCGCTGGCCAACGTGCTGCCCACCGTGGGCGGCGTGATTGCGCCCATCGGCTATCTGATTGGCGGCAAGGCGGGCGCGGCCGCCGCGCTGGGCTGGGCCATGGTGATTACGTGCTTCTACGAGTTCTGCCATTGCATCCAGCACCTCAACTACACGCCCAAGTCCCGGTTCCTGAAGGACATCAAGCGGCTGCACCTGTCGCACCACTTCCACAACGAGCAGGGCAACTACGGCATCACCAACTACTTCTGGGACCGCCTCTTCGGGACCTTCTACGAGAAGTCCGGTGACAGGCCCAAGAGCCCCACCGTCTTCAACCTGGGCTACACCGCCGAGGAGGCCCAGCGCTACCCCTGGGTGGACCGCCTCTCCGGCGGCACCCGCGGTGACGGCCACCCGCGCCGCTTCTGGGAGAACCCCGCCCAGGCCGCCGCCCCAGCCACGCCCGAGCCCGCCCAGCGCCAGGAGGGCTGACGGCCCGCCGCCCGCCTGGAGCCCCCTCCCTCACCCAGAGGCAGGGGGCTTTTGACGGGCCGCATCTACGAAGGGCTTCGTTGACATCTACGAATGCGTTCGTAATATAGGCCTGGGCAATCGAGTCACTGAGGGAGCGTCATGAGCGAGACGAAGCTGCCGCGCCCCACGGATGGGGAGCTGGCCATCCTGCGGGTCCTCTGGGCGCGTGGCGACAGCACGGTGCGCGAGGTGCACGCGGCACTCACCCGCGACGAGCCGGAGGGCACCGGGTACACGACGGTGCTGAAGCTGATGCAAATCATGACGGAGAAGGGGCTGGTGGAGCGCGACGAGTCCCAGCGCGCGCACGTCTACCGCGCCCGGGCCACGGAGCAGCGCACCCAGCGGCAGTTGGTGACGGACCTGGTGGACCGCGCCTTCGGTGGCTCTCCGGCGCGGCTGGCGATGCAGGCGCTGTCGTCGAAGAAGACGCGTCCCGAGGAGCTGGCGGAGCTGCGCCGGCTGCTGGACACGCTGGAAGGAGGCGAGGAATGAGCCGGCTGCTGATGGAGTCGCTGGGGTGGGCCCTGCTGCACTCGCTCTGGCAGGGCACGCTGGTGGCGCTGCTGCTGGCGGCGGCGCTCCTCACGGTGGGGCGGCGCGCGGCGCACGCGCGTTACGCGCTGGCCTGTGGGGCGCTGGTGCTGGCGCTCGCGCTGCCGGTGGCCTCGGGGTGGAAGCACTTCCAGAGCGAGCCCGCGCGCACGCCCGCGGCGGCGCTGGAGACCACCGCCATGCCGCGCCCGCGGATGCTGGCGCTCACCTTTGGCCCGCGGCACCTGGAGGTGAACGTGGCGCCGGCGGCGCGTCCTGCCTGGGTCATGGCCCCTGGCGCGGCGCCGGCGGCGTGGATTGACGCGGACCGGGCCGAGGACGGCATGGCGGACGGCTTCGAGAGCACGATGCTCACGGGGCTGGGCTCGCTCCTGGTGGCGGCGGGGCTGCTGGCGCAGCGCGCGCTCTCCCAGGTGGAGGCGCACCTGCACTGGCTGGTGCTGGCCTGGGTGGCCGGCGTGGCCCTGTGCTCGGGGCGGATGGCGGCGGAGTGGATGAAGCTGCGCCGGCTCGCGGACCGCGCCGTGCCCGCGCCTGACGCCTGGCAGGAGCGGCTGGACACCCTGGCCGCTCGGCTGGGCCTGCGCCGCGCGGTGCGGCTGCTCCAGACGTATGACGTGGACGTGCCCGCCGCGGTGGGCTGGCTGTCGCCCGTGGTGCTGCTGCCCGTGTCCACCCTTTCCGGCCTGCCCGCGCGGCAACTGGAGATGGTGCTGGCCCATGAGCTGGCCCACATCCGCCGCCATGACTTCGCGGTGAACCTGGCGCAGGTGCTGGTGGAGACGCTGCTCTTCTTCCACCCCGCCGTCCGCTGGATTTCCCACGTCATCCGCGTGGAGCGGGAGCACTGCTGTGACGACGTCGCGGTGGCCGCCAGCGGGAACTCCGTCTCCTACGCCCGGGCGCTCACGGCGCTCGAGGCCCTCCGCGTGTTCCCAAGCACGACGAGCCCCGCGATGTCCGCGCTGGGTGGCTCGCTGCCGGAGCGGGTACGGCGGCTCATCTCGATGCCCACGTCGCGCTGCGCCTCGCGCTGGGCGGCGGGCGCCTCCGTGCTCACCCTGGTCAGCAGCCTCGCCGTGGCCGCGCCGCTGACGTCGCTCATGCTGGGACAGTTGAGCGACTCGGCGCAGCCGGAGGACGAGGCCGTGCGGCACCTCCCGGTCCCGCCGCTGACGTTGCTCCTTCAGGGACAGCCGGACGAGGAAGTCGTGCACCACCCCGTCCCGCCCATCCCGGCGCTCCAGATGCCCCACGGCCTCCCCGTGCCCGGTCGCGCCGCGCCAGTGCCGCCGCCGCCCATGGCACCGCCCGCGCCCATGGCACCGCCCGCGCCCCCAGCGCCCGCCGCGCTCCCTGCGTTCCCCGCGCCCGCCGCGTTCCCCGCGCCCGCCGCGCTCCCTGCGTTCCCCGCGCCCGCCGCGCCCGCCGCACTCCCTGCGCCCCCAGCGCTCCCAGCGCTCCCGGTCAGTGTCGCGGCCGTGGCGGCTCAGGCCGCGCCTGTCCCCGCCCCGGCTCCCGCGCCCTCGCCGCGGGGCCTGGGCTCGCGTGCCCAGCGTGAGCGGGACCAGCAGACGCGCGTCGGCGCTGGCCAGTCGCTCTCCGTGGACCAGCTCATCGCGCTGAAGACGGCGGGCATCACGCCGGAGCGCGTGCAGCAGCTCACGGCCATGGGCTACGCGCCGACGGTGTCCAACCTCGTGACGATGAGCCACGCGGGCGTCACCCCTGGCTACGTCCAGGAGATGAACACGCGCTTCGGCCGGAAGCTGGAGGCGGAGGAGCTGACGCGCATGAAGCACCTGGGCGTCACCCCGGAGTACATCCAGTCGCTCAAGGCCGCGGGCTTCAACGTCGATGACCCCAAGGCCCTGGCCCACGTGCGCGCCGTCGGCGTGGATGGGGACTTCATCCGCGGCCTCAAGGATGCCGGCTACACGGACGTGTCGCTGGAGGAGCTCGCCCGCCTGCGCGCGGTGGGGGTGAGCCCCGAGTACATCCGCGAGCTGAACAAGCACGGCCTGTCCAAGATGAAGGTCCAGGAGCTGACGCGGCTGCGCGCCGTGGGCGTCTCCGGCGGCTGGCTCGCCGGCATGCGCGCGGCGGGCGTGCGGACGACGGATGTGTCCGCCCTCCAGCGCCTCCGCGCCACGGGCGTGGACCCCGGCTTCATCCGCGAGCTGCACGACGCGGGCATGAAGGACCTCTCCGTCGACGAGCTGGTGCGGCTGCGCACCGGCGGCGTGGACGCCGACGTCATCCGGAAGCTGCGCGGCAACGGCGCGAAGTAGGCCGCGCGTCCCCCTCCCCTCCACTGTCTCCCACACGGCCGCGTCCCACCGGACGCGCGCCGCACGGGAGACGTCCATCCGAAGGAGCCCACCATGCGTCCCGTGTCGTCACGTCTGTCCCTCGTGGCCTTGTTGCTGCTGGCCACCTCCGCCGCCGCGGCCTCCTCGGCGTTCGAACCTCGCGGCACCTGGTCCGCCTCGTCCCGGGACGCGGAGCCGCGCACCCTGAACCTCCAGCTCCGCCAGGGGCCGCGCCGCAACATGGGCTTCACCGAGCCCCTGGCCTCCTTCCAGGGCCTGTCCACGGCGAACGGCGCAACCACCTTCACCCTGCCGCGAGAGGCCGGCACCTTCCGCTTCGAGGGCCAGTTCCAGGACGGCGAGGGCGCGGGACACTTCCGCTTCGACGCCAGCAGCGCCTTCCTCAAGACGCTGGCCACGCTGGGCTACTCGGACATCACCCCGGAGGCGCAGTTCCAGATGGCGGCGACCCACGTCACCTCTGCTCGCATCAAGGGCCTGGCCGCGCTGGGCTACAAGCAGCTCAGCACGGACGAACTCCTCCAGTCGGGCATCTTCGACGTGACGCCCGAGTACGCCCGCGAGCTGGCCGACGCGGGCTACGCGAACCTGACGTTCCAGCAGCTCGTCGAGGGCCGCATCCACCGCGTCACGCCCCAGCGCGTGAAGGAGCTGGCCAGCGTCGGCTTCACCAGGCTGCCCTGGCAGAAGCTGACGGCCATGGGCATCCACGGCGTCACGCCCGACTTCGTGAAGGCGCTGCGCGGCCTGGGCTTCCAGGGCACGGACGCGGACGACGTCATCGCCTTCCGCATCCACGGCGTCACGCCCGACTTCGTGAAGCAGCTGCGTGAGCTGGGCCTCAAGGACCTCACGCAGGAGCAGGCCGTGGCCTTCCGCATCCACGGCGTCACCCCGGACTTCGTGAAGCAGATGCGCGAGGCGGGCTACCCCAACGTCACGCCGGACGAGCTGGTGTCCCTGCGCATCCACGGCATCGACCGCGTCTTCATCCGCGAAATGTCGGGCGGGGCGACGAAGCAGCCGTGACGTCCGGCCCGGGCAACGTCTGGCGGTGAACGGCCGTCCCCGCTACCGGGATGCACCCGCCCCCACCCGTCCCCATCTTCCCCGTGGGACGGTGGTGGTGTGGGGAGGGTGGGGGAATGACGCTGCTTCGAGCTGCTTGCGCCGGGATGGTGTTCCTGGCGGCGTGTGCATCAACCAACAAGTCCGCGGTGCCCGAGCCCCGCGCCTCGGCGTCCACGGCGCCGCGAGTGGAAGTGGTGGAGTACGGCTTCCACCCGAAGGACCCGGTCCGCGTCGGCTGGGGCGACCGGGGCATGATGGCCTTCCTGGAGCTGCTGCGAGGGCCCCAGGGCCAGCGCATCGCCTGGCGCCGCGTGGGGCCCTGCTGCGGCGCGGGCGTGCCCACCGAGCTGGAGGTCTTCGAGGTGACGTACGACGGACTCGCCGCGCCGGTGAGCCTCTACCTGGACCCGAACACCGCGGGCGCGGTGCACGCGCCCAACGGCTTCAACCTCCAGGGGCTCGCCTCCCGGCCAGAAGTGGAACAGGAGGAGACGCCCCGGGTCATCGAGCTGTAGCCGCGGCGCCCGCTCACTCCAGCGACGGCGCGGTGTCGCCCGGCAGGAAGACCTCCCGCGCGAGCGACACCGGCAGCCCGAGCTGGAGGAGCCGGTCGTGGAAGTCCTTCAGCACCCACGTCTTGCCGCGCGCCTCCAGGTGGCGGCGGTAGTCGTCGCGCAGCTTGAAAATCTGCATCCGCCCCACGGCGTAATACAGGTACGTCGGGTCCAGCGTCCCGCGCTCCACCTCGCGCAGCGCGGGGAAGGGCTCGAAGTACGCAATCTCCGCGTAGCGCTTCGCCACCGCCTCCAAAGGCTCGCCGTACACGTGCAGCGCCAGCGCCGCGTACCAGCGCGCGTGCCGCTGGAGCGCGCGGCGGAGCTGCCCCAGCCGCACCACCGGGTCGCCGTCGCCCAGGCCCTCATCCACCATCATCTGCTCGGAGTAGTGCGCCCAGCCCTCCACCAGCGACGCGGGCGTGAAGACCTTGCGCACGTCAGTGGGAATCCGCGCGCCGTAGAGCAACTGCACGAAGTGGCCGGGCATGGCCTCGTGGACGGTGATGCCCAGCAGGCCCGCGCGGTTGAAGTACGTCAGGTGCTGCGCCTTCTGCTCGGGCGTCCAGCCGGGCTCCACGTTGGTGATGTTGTAGAAGGCCTCGGTGGCCTTCGTCTCGAAGGGGCCGGGCGTGTCCATGGACGCGAAGCCCAGCCGCGCATAGGGCGGCGTCTCCCGCACCACGGGCAGCCGGTCCGACGGCAGCGTGAGGATGTCCCGCTCGCGCACGAAGCGCTGGAGCGCCACGAGCTGCGCCCGCGCCGAGGCCACCAGCTCCTCCGCCTTCGGGTGGTCCTTCACCAGCGCGGCCATCACCTGCTCGGGCGTCTTCGTCGGGTCCACCCGCGCGGCCTCGCGCGCCACCCAGGCCTTGTAGTCGCGGATGGCGCGCTCGTTGATGTCGCGCAGCGCGTCCGCGCCCAGCGCCACGTGCTCCTCCAGCGCCAGCTTCTTCTCGAAGCGCTCGCGGCCCAGGCGGAAGTCGCCGTCCGCCTTGGGCAGCAGCTCCCGCTCCAGCCACACCGCGAAGGCCTCCATCTGCCGGGCGGCCTCCTCGCGCGCGGCGGTGAAGGCGGCGCGCTCGCTCAGCGGCACCTTCGCGTAGCCCTGCGCGTCCAGGGCCCGCGGCAAATCCGTGCGCAGATAGGCCACGGTGCCTTTCGCGTCGCGCACGGCGTACTCCGCCCACAGCCTCGGCACGCCGCTCAGGTTGAACTGGGCCGCGTCGAGCACGCCGGGGATGCGCGCCATCCGGGAGCGCATGGCGCGCATGCGGTCGGCCACGGGGGCGAACTCGCGCGACGACAGGCCGTCCAGCCCGCTGGCGATGAGGCCCACGTAGAAGCCCGGGTTGCGCTCCCAGGGACGCACCTCCTCCAGCTCCAGCAGGTCGGCGCGCATCGCGTTCTCCAGCACGCGCACGTCCACGGCGGCGTCGCCCGACAGGCCCGCGCGGTCCACCTGCTCCAGGCGCGTCAGCCAGCCGCGCAGCGCCTCGCCCTTGCGCTTCAGCGCGCCGGACGACACGTCCGGCAGGTGGGCGTCATGCATGTGGTAGCCGAGCCGCGTGGCCCGCGTGGGGTTCGCGGCCGCGTACCAGTCCAGGTACTCGCGGACCAGGACGGCGTAGTTGGCATCCGCGGCGGAGGCTGAAGCGGTGGGCATGACCGGGGACGACTCCGGCCCGGGCCCCGGGCGCGAGGCGCAAGCGGAGACACAGGCCAACAGGATGACTGCGGAGCGGATACGCATGGCGCGTCGAGTCTCGTGCTGGGCCCGCGGTTCGGAAAGCGGGAAGCGCGTTCTGGCGGATGCTCCGTCGAACAGCGAGCGTCCCGGGTGTCGCCTGGGCGTCCCCGGCCTCGTACGCCGAGGCGCCCCGGGCGGAGGACTGTCACGCAATGACAGCCCTGGGCCGACTCGGGGACGGGTTGGGTTTCGTCACATCCCGGCCAGATTGCGCGACCGCGGCACCCCACCGCAGCCAGCCACCGGAACACGGAGTGAGAATGCGTCTTCGCGCACAGAGCCTTCCTTTGCTGTTGTCCGCCGTCTCAGGCATCGCCACCCTCGGATGCGGCATCGAAGCCCCCTACCCGGTTCGCCTGGAGCACGGGGAGGCGGAAGCCGCCGCCAGCCGTGAAGACGCCGCGCGCCCGGACGCGCCCTACGGCTGGGAGCTGTGCGACACCACCGCCCGGCTCGTGCGCGACATCGTCCCGGGCGCGGGGCACTCCGACCCCCTGGACCTCACCCACGGCAACGACGTCCTCCTCTTCTCCGCCTCGGATGGCGTGTGGGGCCGCGAGCCCTGGATGAGCTCGGGGGTGATGTCGAACACGCGCCCGCTGCTGGACCTTCACTCGGGCGGCCAGGGGTCGGACGCGGGCCCCTTCCTCCAAGGCGGGGCGACGACGTACTTCGCCGCGAGGAACAGCGTGCATGGCCGTGAGCTGTGGAAGACGGACGGCACCCTCGAGGGCACGGTGCTGGTGCGGGACATCGCGCCGGGGCCGTTGGGCTCGGACCCGGACCACCTGACCTTCTTCGACGGCATCCTGTACTTCACGGCGAACGACGGCGTGAATGGCCGCGAGCTGTGGCGCAGCGACGGCACGGAGGAGGGCACCTACCTGCTGCGTGACTTCAGCACCGAGGGCGACCAGGTCTCCAACCACTTCGAGCTGGTGGCGGGGTCGAACGCGCTCTTCGTGCAGGTGAATGTCTACGCGCCTTCGAGCAGCAGCATGAGCCGGGTGCAGCTCTACCGGACCAACGGCACCCACTTCGTCCGGCTGGCGGACGGACCGGAGGACAACACGCTGGATGACCTGACGCCGGTGGGGGACAAGCTGTTCTTCACCTGGAACCTCGACGCGCCGGAGACGCGGCTCTACGTCACCAGCGGCACGTCCGGCTGGGCGCGCTTCGTGTACACGTTCACCGGGACGCCGTCGGGCCTGACCGGGTACAAGGGCAGGCTCTACCTGAGCGCGGCGAACGGCGTGGCGGGGCAGGACTTCGAGCTGTGGCGCAGCGATGGGACGACGTCGGGCACCGTGCGGGTGAAGGACATCTACCCGGGCGTGGTGCCGTCGCGGCCGGAGAACCTGACGGTGGTGAAGGACCGGCTCTTCTTCACCGCGGATGACGGGGTGCACGGCCGCGAGCTGTGGAGCAGCGACGGGACGGGCGCGGGGACGCAGCTCCACGCCGACCTCGCCGTGGGCGCGGCAAGCTCGGAGCCCGCGGAGCTGACGGCGGTGGAGGAGTTCCTCTTCTTCAGCGCCCACACGGAGGCGGGCGGCCGCGAGGCCTGGGTGAGCGACGTCCGGGAGACGGGCGCGTTCGAGGTGCAGGGCATCGCGCCGGGGGCCATGCACTCCGACCCGAGCCACTTCGTGCGCTCGGGCTGGGACCTCTACTTCGTCGCCAGCGACAGCGCCGACTACGGCCGCGAGCTGCGCGCGCTGCGCATGCGGCCGGCCGGCATGTGCAACCCGGGCGGCAACGGCGGGCGCTGAGCACCCGGCGCCTGCTCGCCCCCGGCGCGGCCAGCCCCCAGGGGCCAGCCGGGACGGCGTTGGCCCCCTTCCCCTCCTGGCCGCGCGTGGCCACATCGAAGAACAGTCGAGTGGCTGGGGGCGCCAGGAGCCGGCTGGCGCCCCCATTTTTCGTGCCCCCGGAGCAGCCGACCGTCCCCCCAAATGTACGCCTCCGTGCATTTCCTCCCGCCCGCAGCGTCCTCTTCGGCAGAACTGACATTCTGCTGTCCCGCTGCGGGCCAGCGCGGCTGACGCGTGCGGACGGGCCAGGGCTGGGCTAAGCGTCTGCCTGCTCCCCGGGTCCCGCACACCAGGCCGGCGCCTGCGGCCCGCTCGCTGGAGGAGGTTTCAAGCGATGTCCGACACCGTGGTGAAGAAGAAGCGCCGTTGGCCCTACGTCCTCGGAGGAGTCTTCGCGCTCCTCGTCATCATCGTGGCCGTGGCCCTCTGGCGGCTGGACGCCATCCTGCTGAAGACGGCCCGCGACCAGGCCGCCACCTATTCCCAGCTCCTGGGCCGTCCCATTGAAATCGGGGACATCTCCACCAAGCTGTTCCCCACCATCGGCGCCCAGGTGGAGAACGTCACCGTGGGCCCCGCCGAGGGTGAGGACCTGCCGCTGGCCCAACTGGCCTTGATTGACGTCCGCGTCGCCGCGGGCCCGCTCCTGTCCTCCAGCGGCAAGGACATCCAGGTGAAGAACGCCGAGGTCTCCGGCCTCACCGTCAACCTGGTCCGCTTCCCCGACGGCACCACCAACGTGCAGCGCCTGCTCCAGCGGCTGGAGGAGCAGCAGCCCAAGGAAGAGGAGGCCCCGGCGGAAGAGTCCCAGCCCCTGGACCTCTCCGGCGTCCACGTGGAGCGCGCGGCCCTCACCGACGGCGCCATCCGCTTCGTGGACCGCGGCGAGGGACAGCAGGGCCGCGAGCTGGGCGTGAAGGACCTGGACATCGAGGTGAAGGACCTGCGCGTGGGCAAGCCGCTGGTGGTCAACCTGGCCGCCGCCGTGCTCGCGGACACGCAGAACCTCCAGGTGTCCCTGCACGCCGCGCCGCTGCCGGCCACCCTCATCCCCACGCCCGAGCGCGTGACGCTGAAGGCGCAGAAAATCGACCTCGCGCCCCTGGGCCCCTTCCTCCCGCCGGACATCGGCCTGAAGGCGGGCACGCTGGACGCGGACTGGCAGGCGGACCTGGGCGGCGCCGTCCCCGGCGGCCAGGGCCCCACGAAGCTGGTGGGCATCATCAAGGCCCTGGGCCTGAGCTTCACCGGCTCCGAGGGCGGCAAGGCGCTGGACGTGGTGGTGGACACCGACATCGCGGGTGACGTCACCTCGGGCGACCTGGCCCTCAACAAGCTGAAGGTGGACCTGGGCCCCGCGAGCCTCACCGGCAAGGGCAGCGTGAAGGGCCTGCTCACCGACAAGCCCGCGGTGGAGGGCTTCGAGCTGACGGGGCGCAACCTGGACCCCGCCGTGCTCGCCGGGTACTACCCGCCGCTGCGCAAGCAGCTCAACGGGATGATTGCCGGCCCCATCGGCCTGGACGTGCGCGGCAGCGGCACGCAGGACGCGCAGGCCCTGGACGTCAACGTGGACCTGACGCCGGTGCGGCTGCGCGTGCCGGCCCAGCTCACCAAGGACGCGGGCGGCGCCATGAAGCTCTCCGCGCGCGTCTCCGGCGCGGCGGCCAGCGGCGGCTCCCTGCGCTTCGACGCGAAGGCGGACCTGGCCGGCGTCGACCTGCGGCCCGGCCTGCTGGTGGACAAGGCGCCGGGACAGCGGATGGACCTGAGCGCCGCGGGCACCTACGCGCCCGGCAAGGGCTCCGGGATGAAGGTGGACGTCTCCAAGCTCACCGCGAACATCCTCGAGGACACGATGACGGGCACCGCGTCCTTCGCGCTCGCGGGCTCGGGGAAGCAGCAGACCACGACGTTCTCCGCGAACCTCAAGAGCCAGAAGCTGGACGCGGACGCGCTGATGATGAGCGAGGAAGAGGTCCAGGCGCGCGGAGGCCCCCCGCCGGAGGAGCCGCCGTCGGACGACCCCACGCGCTTCAACGGCTACCGCGGTGACATCCGCTTCGCGGTGGGCACGCTGCGCTACCTGGACATCGACATGTCCAACGTGACGGGCGTGGTGAAGATGACCGACGACCTCATCGCGGTGGAGCAGTTCTCCACGGGCGTCTACGGCGGGCGCATCGTCGCGGACGGCACCACCATCCGCCTGGGGCCCCTGCCGGAGCAGCGCCCCTTCGAGGCCAAGGTGAAGATGGAGGGCGTGGCGGTGGAGGAGGCGCTGACACAGTTCACCCCGCAGAAGGCCGTGACGGGCAAGTTCAACGGCAACGTGGACGTGAAGGGCGTGGGCTACACGCCCGACAAGCTCAAGCAGACGCTGCTCGGGGGCATCAACGGCGACCTGCTGGACGGTGAGCTGCTGGGCAAGGACCTGGTGGCGGCGGTGTCCGAGCCGCTCGCCAAGGCGCTGCCCATCGCGGCCAAGGGCCTGAAGAACGAGCAGGTGACGAAGCTGGGCGGAGATTTGCCCTTCAGCGTGCAAATCAAGGACGGCGTGGCGCAGCTCTCCAAGCCGCTGACGTGGACGCGGCCGGAGGCGGAGCTGAGCTTCGACGGCGGCATCCGGCTGGATGGCTCGCTGGATTTGACGGGCCAGGTGTCGCTGACGCCGTCCACGGTGAAGACGCTGACGCTGGGCAAGGTGACGCCGCCGGCCGCCATCCCCGTGGGCCTGAAGCTGACGGGCCCTGCGTGGAAGCCGGAGGTCACCAGCCTGGACGTGAAGCCGGCGGTGACGCAAATCGCGAAGCTGGCGGCCTCGTCGCTGGCGGGCAGCCTGATTGGCGGCGAGCGCGGCCAGCAGGTGCAGGGCCTCATCGAAGGCGGCGAGGACAAGCTTCGCGCCGAGGCAGAGGCCAAACGCAAGGAGTTGGAGGCCAAGGCCGCCGAGGAGAAGGCGCGCCTGGAGGCCGAGGCCAAGAAGCGCGCCGAAGAGGAAGCGAAGAAGCGCCTGCGCGGCCTCTTCGGGAAGTAGGGATGTTCACCTCGTCACCCGGGGTCTGCCCCCGGGGACGAGTGTGGCGCGCGCCCCGCTAGGGCTTCCTGCACGTTTCACGTGTCACAAGGGAGCGCGCGACATGCAAACGAGCGAGGACCTCGGCCGCGAAGGTTCAGAGACGCCGTCCAGCCCGGCGGTGACGCCGGTGCGTGAACACCACCGGGTCCTCATCATCGGTGGCGGCACGGCCGGAATCGCGGTGGCCGCCCGGCTGGCCCGCGCCGGACAGAAGGGCGTCGCCGTCCTCGAGCCCTCCCAGCACCACTACTACCAGCCCCTGTGGACGCTGGTGGGCGCTGGAGAGGCCCGCATCGAGGACACCGTGCGCAACGAGGCGCGCCTCATCCCTCGCGGCGTGAAGTGGGTGCGCGACGCCGCCACCGAAATCGACCCGGAGGCCCGGGAGGTCCGCACCCGCGGCGGCCTGCGGCTGGGCTATGACTTCCTCGTCGTCGCCCCGGGCATCCAGCTCGACTGGGACAAGGTGACGGGCCTCCGCGAGGCCCTGAAGACGCCGCACGTCAGCAGCAACTACGACGTCCAGCTCGCGCCCAAGACGTGGCGGATGCTCCAGGGCTTCAAGGGTGGCACCGCGCTCTTCACCCACCCCGCCACGCCCGTGAAGTGCGCCGGGGCTCCGCAGAAAATCATGTACCTGGCCGCGGACCACTTCCGCCGCACCGGCGTGCTGGAGCGCACCAGCGTCGTCTTCGGCTCCGGCGGGAAGGCCCTCTTCGGCGTGAAGCCCTTCGCCGCCGTGCTGGAGGGCGTGGCGCAGCGCTACGGCATCACCCCCCGCTTCCAGCACGACCTCGTCGCGGTGGACGGCGAGCGGCGCGAGGCCACCTTCGAGCGCCCGCGCGACGGCCAGCCGGAGCGCATCACCCTGTCCTATGACGTGATGCACGTCACCCCGCCCCAGAGCGCGCCGGACTTCATCAAGCGCAGCCCCCTCTCCTGGAAGGAGGGACCGAACGCCGGCTGGGTGAAGGCGGACAAGTACACGCTCCAGCACCCGGACCATCCCAACGTCTTCGCGCTGGGCGACGCGTCAGACCTGCCCACCAGCCGCACGGGCGCCGCCGTGCGCAAGCAGGCGCCGGTGCTGGTGGCCAACCTCCTCGCAGCCATGAAGGACCAGCCGCTGCCCGCGCGCTATGACGGCTACGCGTCCTGTCCCCTCACCACCGGCTACGGACGGCTGCTGCTCGCCGAGTTCGACTACGACGGCAAGCCCGCGCCCACCCTCCCCTTCATCGACACCTTCCAGGAGCGGAGCGACCTGTGGCTGCTGAAGAAGTACGGGCTGCCGCTCTTCTATTGGGCGTTCATGATGCGGGGCCTCGCCTGAGGCGCCGGGAGCCGGGCTATACAAGGCCCTCACGGCCCTGACGATGCCCGCCTCTCGCGCCCCCTCCCACCTCGTCCTCCCCGCCCTGGAGGCCCTCGCCGGGCCCGTCCTCCTCGTGGATGACGCGCGGAAGGTGGCCGCGCTCACGCCCGCGCTCGAAGCCCTGCTCGGGGGCACGCTCCGCGCCGGGACGCCGCTGGCGCAGGTCCTGGTCCCCCGTGAAGGCCCAGGGCCCCTGGACGGCCTGCTGAAGGACGGGCGTGAAACCTCCGCCCACCTGCGCGTGGGTGGACGCGTGAAGGCCGTGCGCGTGCGCGCGGTGCCCCTGGCGCGCGGGCCCCGGGCGTCCGGGTGGGCCCTGCTCGTCACGCCGGACGCCCTGGGCGAGGCGGCCAGCCGCGCCGAGCTGTTCCACGGGCTGTGGACCCAGGCGCCCGAGCTCCAGCGCGTCTTCCGCATCGTCGAGAAGGTGGCCCGCACCGAGTCCAGCGTCCTGGTGCGCGGCGAGTCCGGCACCGGCAAGGAGCACATCGCGCACGCGCTGCACGCCCTGTCGGCGCGGGCGCGCGGCCCGTTCCGCGCCATCAACTGCGCGGCGCTGCCGCCCAACCTGCTGGAGAGCGAGCTGTTCGGCCACGTGCGCGGCGCCTTCACCGGCGCGGTGCGCGACAGCCCGGGGCACTTCCGGCTCGCGGACAAGGGCTCGCTGTTCCTCGACGAGGTGGCGGAGATGCCCCCGGACCTCCAGGCGAAGATGCTGCGCGTGCTGGAGACGCGCACCGTCATCCCCGTGGGAGGCCGTCAGCCCGTGCCCGTGGACGTGCGCATCATCGCCGCCACGCACCGGGCGCTGCGGCGCGAGGTGGAGGCGGGCCGCTTCCGCGCGGACCTGATGTACCGCCTGCGCGTGGTGCCCCTCTTCCTGCCCACGCTGCGTGAGCGCCGGGCCGACATCCTCCCGCTGGCCATGCGGTTCCTGGACGAACTGCGCCAGCGAGGCACCCGCCGCGTGGAGCGCTTCTCGCCCGGCGCCCGCCGGCGGCTGGAGGAGCACCCCTGGCCCGGCAACGTGCGCGAGCTGCGCAACGCCATGGAGTACGCCTACGTCATCGGCGAGGGGCCGGTGGTCCACGAGGCCGACCTGCCGCCGGAGTTCTCCGAGCCGCGCCCCGCCACGCCCGAGGCGCCGCCGTCCCGGGACGGCTCGCTGGAGCCAGCGCGGGTCCGCGAAGCGCTCGCCCAGGCGGGCGGAAACCGCTCGGAGGCCGCGCGCCGGCTGGGCGTCAGCCGCGTGACGCTGTGGCGGCGCCTGCGCGACCTGGGCCTGCCGCCGGAGCGATGAGCCGCGCTCCAGGGCTGGATGCAGCGCGAGGCGCCCGCCCCCCCGGCGCTGTTTCAGCCGGTGTTTCACGAGCGTTCATCTGAAACACCCAGGCCGTCGGACCGGAGGGCCGGCACCAAGGCGCCGCCGGCCTGCGCCCCCTCGATACGAGGCGCCCTCCCCGGGAGACAGGCCCCTTGGCACGTCCATGGCAATGACGGCCTCGCCCCCATCCCACGCGGAGGCGGACGATGCTCTTCCGACAGCTCTTCGACGCGGAGACCTCGACGTACACGTACCTGCTGGCCGACGCGGCCACGGGCGCCGCGGCGCTCATCGACCCGGTGCTGGAGCAGGTGGAGCGCGACCTGAAGCTCCTCCGCGAGCGGGGGCTCACGCTGTCCGTGGTGCTGGAGACCCACGTCCACGCCGACCACGTCACCGGCGCGGGGGTGCTCCGCGAACGCACGGGCGCCGCCGTGGTGGCCTCCCCCCGGGGGGCGCCGTGCGTGGACCGGATGGTCCGCCACGGCGACCTCGTGCGCGTGGGCGGCCTCGAACTCCACGTCCTCGAAACGCCCGGCCACACCGACGACAGCCTGAGCTTCCTGTGTGACGGCCGCCTCTTCACGGGTGACGCGCTGCTCATCCGGGGCACCGGGCGGACGGACTTCCAGAACGGCGACCCGGGGCAGCTCTACGACGCCATCACCCGCGTCCTCTTCCGCCTCCCCGAGGACACGGAGGTGTACCCCGGCCACGACTACGCCGGGCACACCGTGTCCACGGTGGGCGAGGAGAAGCGGCACAACCCCCGGCTGGCGGGGCGCTCGCGCGAGGACTTCATCTTCTTGATGCAGGGCCTCCGGTTGCCACCGCCCCGGAAGCTGGACGTCGCCGTCCCCGCCAACCGGGCCTGCGGACACCCGCTGCTCCCGCGCTCCCTCCAGGTCTGACCCCGTCATGCATCCGCTCTTCGACCGCGCCACGCCGCATCCTTCCGGCTACCGGGAGGTGGACGCGGGACTGCTCGCGGCCCACCTGCCCTCCTCGCTCACGGTCCTCGACGTGCGGGAGCCCGACGAGCTCGACGGCATCCTGGGTCACATCGCGGGCATCCGGCACGCACCGCTGGCCACGGTGAGGGACGCCGTCGGCGCCTGGCCTCGTGACACGGACCTGGTGCTGGTGTGCCGCTCCGGCGCGCGCTCGTCGAGCGCCGCCACGGCCCTGGCCGCGCTGGGCTTCAGCCGGGTGATGAACCTGCAGGGCGGAATGCTCGCGTGGAACACCGCGAGGCTGCCCGTCGTGCGCACCGCGCCCCACCCCTTGCCGACCTTGAGCCTGGTACAGGACGGCTTGATGGACGGCCTCCACCTCGCCCTGACACCACCGCCCCATGAAGGCCCCACGCTGCCGCCCATGACGAACCCCTCTCGCGAAGCACTCACCGCCGTGCTCGACGCGCTCCAGGCGGCGCGACCTCCAGGCGTCCGCGACATCGCCGCCTTTGAACGACTGCTGCGCATGTGCCGGGACCAGCTCGCCGTGGCTCGCCTGGAAAGCGGGTCGTGATGCTGTACGCGGGCATCGCCGGTTCCCTGCTCGTGGGTGTGCTGCTGAGCCTGCTCGGAGGCGGCGGCTCCATCCTCACCGTGCCGCTGCTCGTGTACGTCCTGGACGTCGAGCCGCGGACCGCCATCGCCATGTCCCTGGTGGTGGTGGGCGTCACCAGCGCCAGCGGGGCGCTCCTCCACGCGCGCGAGGGCCGTGTCCAATGGCGCACCGCGCTCGTGTTCGGCGCGGGTGGCATGGGCGGCGCCTTCATCGGAGGCCAGCTCAACCCCTACCTCGCGCCGGACACGCTGCTGCTCCTGTTCGCGTGCGTCATGGTGGCCGCCGCCGTGGCCATGCTGCGCCGCCGCGAAGCCGAGCCCCCCGCCGGCGGCGGCGCCGCGCTCCCCATCCCACGCGTGCTCGCGCAGGGCGCCGGGGTGGGCGTGCTGTCGGGGCTGGTGGGCGCGGGAGGCGGCTTCCTCATCGTCCCCGCGCTGACGCTGGCGGGCCTGTCCACGCCGGCCGCCGCCGCCACGTCGCTGGTGGTCATCTCACTCCAGTGCGCCGCGGGGCTCGTGGGGCACTTGAGCCACCTCGAGCTGCCCTGGGTGCTCACCGGCGAGATTCTCCTGGCCGCGATGGCGGGCAGCTTCCTGGGAGGAAAGCTGGCGGGGCACGTGCCGCCCGCGACGCTGCGCAAGGGCTTCGCCCTCTTCGTGCTGACCACCGCCGCCTTGCTCCTGAGCGCGCAAGCGCCCGCGCCGCTGCGGGAGCGAGTCCACGCCGCGGACCCGTGGCTGGTGAGCACGCTCTTCCTGGCCATGGCCATCCCCGCGACGGCGTGGTGGCGCCTGCGCGTGGCGCGCCAACAGCAGGACGCCGCGCGGGTCCTCCCCCGGTGAGGCGCCGTCACGCGGACGCCAGCGGCACCGTGAAGTGGAAGGTGGAGCCGATGCCCAGCTCGCTCTCCACCCACAAGCGGCCCCCGTGCCGCTCCACGATGTCCCGGCAGATGTAGAGCCCCAGCCCCAGGCCCCCGAAGCCGGAGATGGGCGCGTTGCGCGCGCGGAAGTAGCGCTCGAAGAGGCGCGCCTGCTGGTCCTTCGGGATGCCCATGCCGTCGTCCGCGACGGAGACGCGGACGTGGCTGTCCACCTGCTCCACCCGGACGCGGACCCGTCCCCCGCTGGGGCTGTATTTGAAGGCGTTCTCCATCAGGTTCACCAACACCTGCGCGAGCCGGTCCGCGTCGCCCAGGACGACCAGGGACGCCTCCGGCGCCTCGTATTCCACCTGGTGGTGCGCGCTGGACAGGCGCATCTCGGAGATGACGTCGTGGGCCAGCGCCTGGAGGGGGATGGGCCCGTGCTTCAGCGTCAGCCGCCCCTCCTGGATGCGCGAGGTGTCCAGCAAGTCATTCACGAGGCCCGTGAGGCGGCCCACCTGCGTCAGCGACTTGTCGACGTGCCGGGCGGAGCCGCCGTCCCCCCGCGGCGCCTGGTGCCGCAGCATCTGGAGATGGAGCTTCAGCGGCGTGAGCGGCGTCTTCAGCTCGTGCGCGGCGATGGACAGGAAGTCATCCCGCACGCGGATGGCCTCCCGGGCCTCGTTCAGCAGCCGTTCGCGCTCGGCGTCGGCCCGCCGCTCCGCCGTCACCTCGCGGTAGCTCCACACGCGGCCGATGATGGCGCCGCCCAACCGCTGCGGCAGCGACTTGCGCTCCAGGATGCGCCCGTCCAGCAGCTCCACCGTCTCCACGTCCACCGTCTCGGAGGGCTCGAAGCGCTCCCGGATGCGCGAGGTGAACCACTCCGGGTGCTTCACGTCGCTCGCCGCGCGCGCCAGCACCCGCTCCGCGTCGCGGTCCACCATCATCTCCTCCGTCAGCCCCCACATGTCGAGGAAGCGCTTGTTGAAGGCCGTGACGCGCTTGTGCAGGTCCACCACGATGACGCCTTCCGCAATCGAGTCGAAGGTGGCGCGCAGCACCGAGTTCATGTGCGCCAGCGTCTCCGGCGCGTGCCGCGTCACGCCGCCCTCGGCGCCGTGCGTCGCCACCGGGTCGGGGATTTGGAGGCGCGCGCAGGCGCCCAGCATGCGCCCCTGCTCGTCGAACACGGGCAGGACGAAGGCCTTGAGTCCCTGCTCCTCGTGGACACCCGCCTTGCCGTGGAGCGCCGGCCGCATCGCCCGCGCGAGCCACGGCAGCCGGGCGAGCACCTCCTCCAGCGGACGACCTTCGTAGGGCTCGCCATGCGGGCCGGTGGCGTGGGTCAGCGCCTCGTCCATCCAGGCCACGCGCCCCTGCGCGTCGACGATGAGGGCCGCCTGGAGCCCCCGGCCCAGGCGCAGCAGCGCCGGAGCGAAGACGGGCTCGCTCGGGTGAGGGGCCTCGGCGGCCCCCGGCGCGCCCCATCCGCTCCGTTCTTGCTCGTGGATGTGAGCCTTCGACATAGGCGCTCCTCGGCACCGCTGGCGGGACAGGTCCGGCGCAAAGATGCGGCGCCCGACAAGGGCGTGAAAGGGGCCACCCTGCTCGGCCGCCACCGGCGGAGGGGCTCCGACTCCGACGCCGCCCGCCGTTCGAAAGCAGTAGGCTCCGCCGCCATGACGACCTCACGCCTCGCGATGCTCTTCCTGATGCCCGTGTTGGCCACGGGCTGCGCCTCCACCGCCAGCGCCACCCGGCCGCCCGAGCCCGCCGAGGAGAAGCCGGCGCCCCACGGCGAGCCGCCGCCCCGCGAGGATGGCGCTGCCCTGGGCTATGGCTACAGCAGCGAGGACCCCATCCACGTGGGAGGCGGTGTCAACGGGGAGCACGAATACCTGGAGCACCTGCGGGGACCGCAGGGGCAGAAGGTCCGCTATGAGCGGCGGGGGAGCTGCTGCTTCTTCGAGTCGCCGGACTCGCCCTTCGGCAGCGGCCTGCTCGACGTGTACGACGTCACCTATGACGGCCTGGAGGCGCCGGTGACGCTGTACCTCAACATGTATGAGCGCAAGGACCCGCGCGCCCCCGAGGGCTTCCGCCTGGACTGACGCGGGCTATGAACAATCGGCGGTGAGCGGACCGGCGACCAGCGGGCCCGACATCCATTCCGACGCGGGCTCGGGCACGTCGCCCTCCGGCACCAGCACGAGCTCGTAGAAGAAGGACTTGCCCTGGTTGAAGAAGGTCTCGCGGACCTGCAGCCTCCAGGACTGAGCCGGCGCCTTCTCCGGGGTGATTTTCACGCCCGCACCGGAGCGCGTCCACTTCGCCGGGGTGCTGTCCCCCGTGTCGGGCCGCGTCTCCACGACGCGCTCGTCCCCCACCAGGGTGACGTGCACGGGCACCTGGGCTGGCTGCACGTACAGCCAATCCGACGTGGTGCCCACGCCGATGAGTCCGTCCACCGCGCCCTTCTCCTCCGCGAGGACGGACACCGCCGTGCGCCACTTCTTGTACTCGTCGAGCGCCTTGAGGGCCTTCAGGCCCTTCTGGTCCTCGTCAATCTTCGGGAGGATGGCGGCGCGGTTGGCCTTCACGGCCTCCGACAGGTCCGCCAGCGCCAGGTACACCCAGTTGCTACCGAAGTCGCAGGCGTCGTCCACGTCCCGCTTGTGCTCGAGCAGGGTGGTGGTCCGCGCCCGGTTGAGCCGTGCGTAGGGATTGGCGGGGTCCTTCTTCAAGGCCTTCTCGAAGAGGCCATGCGCCTTGCGGATGTCTCCCTTTTCGTAGGCCTTGAAGCCCTGGACGTTGGCGTCTGGCGCGGCGGCCAGGACGGGGCTGGCACCGCCGAGGCAGAGCAGCAGGACTCCAGACACGCGAGCGAAAGTCTTCACGGCCGTGAAGGCTAACATGCGGGCGTCTGCGCCGTTGACCGCCGCCAGGTTCACGCGGAGATTCCCGGCATGACGCTGAGAGCCATGACCGACGTGGGCGCCGAGCTGGGCCTGTCTCCCGAGGACGTGCTGCCGTGGGGAACCCACCGGGCCAAGGTGTCGCTGGACGCGCTGGGCAGACGCGGCGGCCGGCAGGGGCGGCTGGTGCTGGTGTCCGCCATCAACCCCACGCCGCCGGGCGAGGGCAAGACGACCATGTCCGTGTCGCTGGCCATGGGCCTGCGCAAGCGCGGGCGCCGGGCGGTGGCGGCCCTGCGGGAGCCGTCGCTGGGGCCCGTCTTCGGCGTGAAGGGCGGCGGCACCGGCGGCGGGCAGGCCAGCCTGGAGCCCGCGGCGGACATCAACCTGCACTTCACCGGGGACCTGCACGCCATCACCAGCGCCAACAACCTGCTGTCCGCGCTGGTGGACAACGCCGTCTTCTACGGGCAGCCGGTGGCCCTGGACGCCACGCGCGTGCGCTGGCGGCGCGCCATGGACATGAACGACCGCTTCCTGCGCAACGTCATCGTCGGCCTGGGCGGCAAGGCGCAGGGCGTGCCGCGCGAGGACCACTTCGACATCACCGCCGCCAGCGAGGTCATGGCCATCCTCGCGCTCGCGGAGGGCCTGAAGGACCTGGAGGCGCGGCTGGGCCGCGTCATCATCGGACACACCCGGGACGGCCAGCCGGTGCGCGCCCGGGACGTGGACGCGGCGGCGGCCATGGTGGCGCTGCTCAAGGACGCGCTGATGCCCAACCTGGCCCAGACGCGCGAGGGCGGCCCGGCGCTGGTGCACGCGGGGCCCTTCGCCAACATCGCCCACGGGTGCAGCTCCGTGCTGGGCACGCGCATGGGGCTGGCCTATGCGGACGAGGTCATCACGGAGGCGGGCTTCGGCTTCGACCTGGGCGCGGAGAAGTTCCTGGACATCAAGTGCCGCGGCGCCGGGCTGTGGCCCCGGGGCGTGGTGCTGGTGGTGACGCTGCGCGCGCTGAAGCACCACGGCGGCGCCGCCCCCGCGCGCGTGGCCGAGCCGGACCGCGAGGCCCTGGTGCGCGGCTTCGCCCACCTGGAGAAGCACCTGGAGTCGGTGGCCGCCTTCGGCCTGCCGGCGGTGCTGTGCGTCAACCGCTTCCCGCAGGACACCGAGGCGGAGCTGGAGGAGCTGCGCGCCTTCGGCAGGGCGCGCGGCGTGGAGCTGGCGGTGTGTGACGGCTACTCGCGGGGCGGTGACGGCTCGCTGGAGCTGGCCGACCGCGTGCTGGAGATGCTGGACGGCACGGACGCCGCGCCGCCCCAGCCGCGCTTCCTCTACGACGTGGCGCAGTCGCCCGAGGAGAAGGTGGCCGCCATCGCCCGCACCGTGTACGGCGCGGACGACGTGGCCTTCACCTCGAACGCGAAGAAGGACCTGGAGGCCATCCGCGAGCTGGGCGGCGCGGGCCTGCCGGTGTGCATGGCGAAGACGCACCTGTCGCTGTCGGATGACCCCACGAAGCCGGGGCGGCCGCGCGGCTTCACGCTCACCGTGAGAGAGGTGCGCCTGTCCGCGGGCGCGGGCTTCATGGTGGCGCTCACCGGCGACCTCCTCACCATGCCCGGCCTGCCGCGAGAGCCGGCCGCCCGGCGCGTCACCGTCCACGACGACGGGCGCGTCACCGGGCTGATGCAGGGGGAGTGAGCCGGACGCGGGCCGGGGTGCCACCCGGGACGGTGGCACCCGCGCGGCCCGGCGACGGCTTCAGACGCGGAAGCCGGTGGACAGCGCCTCGAGCTGTCCCAGTGACGTGTTGATTTGCGTCACCGCCTGCTCGGCCGTCATGGTGGCCGTCACCACGTCCGCCATCATGGCGGACAGCGAGGTCATCACCTCGGTCATCTGCGCGATGCCCGCGTTCTGCTGGGTGACGGAGGCCACGATCTGGCGCGCGGCCTGGCTGCTCTCCTGCACCACGGTGGTGATTTCCTTCAGCGTGTTGGCCGAGGCGAGCACCTGCTCGATGCCCTCCTCCATCTTCTCGCTGTCGCCCTCGGCGATGCCCACCGTCTGGCGGATGGCCTGGTTGATTTCGAGGAGAATCTTCCCGATGCGCTGGGTGCTCTGCAGCGACTGGCCGCTGAGTGAACGCATCTCCCGCGCCACCACCGCGAAGCCCCGGCCCTGCTCCCCGGCGCGCGCCGCCTCGATGGCCGCGTTGAGCGCGAGCACGTTGGACTGGTCCGCCAAATCCTTCACGCTGCCGATGATTTCCCCGGCGTGCACCGCCTGGTCGCTCAGGTGCCCGATGCTGCCCACCAGCGCGCCCACGCGCTGACGAATCTGCTGGAGGCCCTCGGCGCTCTTCTCGATGGACTCCTGGCCGGAGACGCTGAACGCGTCCGCCTGCCCGGCGACGCGGAGCACCATCTCCGCGCGGCTGGCGGCCATGCTGGACGTCTGCGCGATTTCGGCGATGGTGGTGCTGGCCTCGGTGAGGCTGCGGGACTGGTTGGTGAGGAAGTTCACCTGCTCCTGGCTGGCCTGCGTCAGCGTCTTCGCCGCCGTCGTGAGGTCCGTCACCACCGCCTGGATGGTGGTGGGCACGTTGCGCAGCCGCGTCACCATGACCTGGAAGCCGCGCGCCAGCTCGCCCACCTCGTCGTGGGCGCTCACGTCGAGCTCCTGCGTCAGGTCGCCCTTCTCCGCGATGCGCGTGGCCACGTGGGTCAGCTTCGCCAGCGGCAGCGTCACCTCGCGGTGCAGCCAGATGGCCAGCCCCACCGTCAGCGCGATGCACAGCAGCACCAGCCCGCTCACGGCCCAGATGCTGGCGCTGTGCAGCCCGGCCACCTCCTCGTAGGAGCGGCCAATGGCCTGGGCGTCCTCGTCCACGGCCTTCTGGAGCGCCTCGCGCAGCGCGGCCGCCTGGGCCTCCACCGCCGCGAACGTGGCCTCCGCCCGCGCGTCCCCCGCCACCGCGAAGGCCAGCGCCTGTTCTGCGGCCGTCCAGTACGCGGTCAGCGCCGCCTTGAGCGCGTCCGTCCGCTCGGTGTTCGCCCCGGGCACTCCCCGCGCGAGGTCGAGCTTCGCCTGGAGCTCGCTCACCTCCGCGCGCACCGGCTCCAGCCCTCCCGCCAGCTTCCCCGTCACCGCCGCCGCCACGTTGCGGTGCAGGCCCGGGTAGCGGTGCATCACCTCGCGGCTCAGCTCGATGGTGGGCACGTGCGAGCTGCTGATGCGCGCGTACACGCCACCGGAGCGCGCCCCCAGGGTGAAGAACGCCACCAGGATGGCCACCAGGAACAGCGCGACGACCGCTGGCAGCAACATCATCTTCTGCTTGAGCTTCAGACGCACCCGCTGGCCTCCCCGCTACCCTGAGCCCCCTTCAACGTCCGCGCATCCACACCGCGCGCCGCGGCCTGAATCCGGCTGTTGAAGAGCCGCCCCGTTTTCCGGGGCACGCTGCGCCAGCACATGTCGCCATCCTTCCGTGGACTCCTGAGGGAGCCGCACATTGGTGCGTCGTAGGATAGCCAACTGTTCCCGGGCTGGTAACTCTCACGCCCCGTCCCATCCGCGCGGACACGGGGAGGCGTACCCAAGGGGTGTGAGCCGACCCCACCCCGGGAAAACATTCCGTTTGCCCTGCTTTCACCGTGCTCTCCGGGCAGGGAGGCGGGCCATGCCTTGCCTGGACTCCGCGTCCTGTCTCAGCGTGAGGGTGGAGGGAGGGCGGGGGCGATCTCCTCGCGGCAGGGGGCGTCGCACTCGGTGAAGCGGGTGAGGAACTCCGCCATCTGCGCGCAGCGCTTCGGAAAGCGGCGGGTGCCCGCGTCGCCCGTGCACATCTCCCGGAAGGAGTCCCGCGTCTCCTGGAAGAGCGAGGCCCGCTGCATGGGAGACAGCGCGTTCAGCGCCCGGTTCTCCCCGCCCCGGACGTACAGCCACACGCTGACCAGCAGCAACAGCACGAGCCCCAGCAGCACGGCCTTGCGGGTCCGCTGCTCCTCCGGCGACGGGCCTCGGGCCCGGGAGAAGACGTTCTCCTCTTCCCCATCTCCGGGCGGGGTGCCGCCAGTCATCATCCCAATCAAGCGCATACGCCCCTGTTCCATCCCAATCCGGCGGGCAATGCCAGCACGGTGTGTGACGGGTGTGCGGCAACCGCCAACATCGGGGCGGGCCTGGCGTGTGCTCCCGCACGCCAGGCGGAGGCGGGACGCGCGGGGGGAGCCACGGGGACGTGCGAGCGCGCCCCATGCGGGTGCTGGTGGTCGACGACGAGCGGAACATCCGCCCCACCCTGCGCGTGTGCCTGGAGGGCTTCGGCCGCGAGGTCCGGGAGGCCGCCACGCCCGAGGCCGCGCTGGCGGCGCTGGCGCAGGGCCCCGCCGACCTGGCCTTCGTCGACCTGCGGCTGGGCACGGCGAGAAGCGGTTCGAGCGGCTGGGCGAGGGCTGAGCGCGGACCCGCGAGCACACGTGCGCCCGGCGTGTGCCCACGGTGTCCCACGGGAGCGGACCGGGCAGGGCTCCGCCGCGCGCCCGGAGCGGTGATTGCGGCGTCCTACGCGCATGCGGAGCATTGGAGGACACCGAACCGATTCCAAGGAGCGCGGACGTGGACGTGATTGACCTGTTGATTCAGCAGCACCGTGAGGTGGAGGCGCTGTTCGACGCCTGTCGCGCGGCGAAGGACGACGCGAGCAGGAAGGAGCTCGGCATCCAGCTCGCGGAGGCGCTCACGTTGCACACCACGATTGAAGAGCGCTGGGTGTACCCCGCCGCGCGCCGGGTGGTGGGGGAGGAGCTGATTCAGGACTCCATGGAGGAGCACGGGAAGATGACGGAGCTCATCGCCCAGATGATTCGCTCGCGCAACGACCCGGACAAGCTCGTGGCCCTGTTCGGCGAGCTGGAGAAGGTGGTGAAGGACCACGTCACGATGGAGGAGCGGGACGTGCTGCCCCAGCTCGGCCAGAAGGTCACCGAGCAGGACCTGGGCATGTCGTGCAAGGACATCGTCCGCACGGCGTCCGAGGTCCGGCGTGAGGAGATGCAGAAGCTCCAGGGGCAGGCGAACGCCTGAGGGCCTCCGTCCGGCTCACGGGGGGCACAGCGCCCTCCCGTGGGTGCTCGGTGTTGCCGCACGACGCGTCGCTCTTCAAGAGACAGCGGCAGCCAGCATGTTGGTGCTATCCGGCCGCCAGGTCGTCTTCTCGGCGAAGATGCGGACAGGGACAGTCACCCTCTTCTCCTGGACTTCGTCGAAGGACTTCACGGTGTAGTTCCGTTCGTGAAGCTCCAGCAGCACCATCAAGCGAAGAAGCAGCTCGAAATGCCAACTGAGCTCCTCGGCGCCGGTCTCCCAGCGGGACACAGCCTCGGACCGGACGTTGATGCGCTTCGCGAAGTCAGCCTGTGAGAACCCCAGGTGTTTGCGCAGGAAGCGCACCTCCGGCGGCGTCAGCAGGCTGCTCTTCGCGGACAGGGCCTTCGCGATGGTCCGGTGCAGCTCCTTCAACTTCGGAATCACGACCTCACGCTCGTCACAGCGCTCACACCGGCGCTCGACCACCCCCACGAGGATGACGTCCTCCAGGCCACTCTCGTCGAAGTGGTAGCTGTCGAGTCCTGTCTCCAAGACCTTCCCGCCGCAGCTCTCACACTTCATGACTTCCTCCAGACCGACACGATGACCAATTCGGAAGGTTCGCCCGCTTCGTCACAGCGAAAGGCTACCGCCAGCCCCATGCGAGGGGTCTCGATGACGTAGGTCCACCGGCCGCCCTGCTGCTCTCCCTCGTTGTTGATGGCCCCGCCTTCGATGATGTTCTCGATGTCCGTGGTCGCGAGCTTCCGCTCCTTCATGCGGTCCTTCGCGTGCTGCTTGAGAACCAACGAGCCCTCATTCAAGAGGCGCCGGGAGAACTTGAGCGCCTCGAAACGCTTGAAGGGTTCCTTGCTCAACGCCCTGCACTCCCCCGTGTTGCAGCCCGACCGCCATGAAACTTGCGGTGACCGCAAGTTCACTAACAACGCCCCTCGACGTGCACAAGTGATTTCCCAAGCGCCCGAAGCCATGGGCGTTGGGCCTACCCTGCAGGTGACGCGGGCCCCGTGCAGCACGAAAGTACCCGGGGCCTCTGACACGCCCTATTGGGGCGGATGCTCCTCGCGACGCGACATCACGCTCCCACCGGCCCAGCCCCGCGCCTCCCGCTGGCGCGCCGGGTGCCCGGTAGAACTTCTCGAAGCTGCGCGCCTGCTGCACCGGGGCAATCCCCTCCCCCGTGTCCCGCACCTCTGCGCCCGTGGGCGTGTGCTTCACCCGGTTGCCCACCAGGTTCCCCAGCACCAACCCCAGCCGCTCCGGGTCCACGTCCAACCCCCACCTGCTTCGGCAACTGGCCCACACGC
This sequence comes from Corallococcus macrosporus DSM 14697, assembly GCF_002305895.1. Taxonomy (GTDB): domain Bacteria; phylum Myxococcota; class Myxococcia; order Myxococcales; family Myxococcaceae; genus Myxococcus; species Myxococcus macrosporus. Next base: position 213,013 of record NZ_CP022203.1, on the reverse strand, counting down.
TCCTCCGCCGCCGTCTGCGACGCGGCCCGGGCCTGGAGCAGCTCGCCCAGGCTGCTGCGACAACCCCGACACCCGCCGCAGCGCCCGGTGCGTCAGCGACTGCGACGCGAGCAGCCCCACCACGAAGGCCGCCAGCGCCACGGGCTCCGTGAGCCACACGCGCGCGTTGAGGCCCGCGAAGAGGCGGAGCCCCCGTCACCCTCTCACCCACGCCGGATGCCCTCCGGGCCCAGGGCGTCGTCCGCGGCGCGACGCACCGGCGCGCGGCCCCCCGCCTGAATGACGGCTGTCCACCAACGCGAGCCACGGCGCGCCCACGCCACGTGACGCCGGGTGCTTACTTCCGCGCGCGTGCAAGCTCCTGAACGACGCAGGCCTCAGCCGTGGCTCATCCGTGTCACGCACTGGCTCAACGTGCCGCTGCTGCTCATCATGGCGGCCAGTGGCCTTCAAATCTGGGTCGCCTACCCCATGCTCGGGCCACAGGGTCGGCCTTACGGGTGGTATCCCTTCCAGGGCATCCCTCCGCCGGAGTGGATGCGGCTGGGAGACTGGCTGGCCGGAGCCCGCCACTGGCACTTCGCCTTCGCGTGGTTCCTCACGCTCAACGGCGTGGCGTACGTGCTCTACCTGGCCCTCAGCGGTGAGTGGCGCCGCCGCCTCTTCCTACCCCGTCGCGACACGCGCAACGCGCTGGACACGCTCGCCTTCTACCTGCGGGTGCGACGACACGCGCCTGCCCAGGGGTTCTACAACGGCCTCCAGCGGCTGGCGTACACGGGCACGCTGGCGCTGGGCCTGCTCGCGGTGCTCTCCGGGCTGGTCCTCTACAAGCCGGTGCAGCTCGGCGCGCTCACCTCACTGCTGGGCGGGTACGACTCGGCGCGCGCCGTCCACCTCATCGTGCTGGCGCTGCTCGCCCTCTTCACCGTGGGCCACATCGTGCTGGTGCTGCTCCATCCCCGGAGCCTGGCGGAGATGGTGACGGGCGGAAGGCGGCCGGATGCCTAGACACCTCCTCACGCGGCGCGCGACGCTGCTGGGCACCACCGCGCTCACCACCAGCGCCTGCGACAGCAGCCGCCCGCGCGAGGGCTTCCTGGGCGTCATGGAGCGCTTCAACGCACGCTTCCAGGCCGCGCTGTTCGACGAACGCCGGCTGGCGCCGGAGCTGCCCCCCGAGGAGACGACGCCCCCGGGGAAGTTCCCCGAGTACTTCATCTCCGACACGGTGCCGCTGGCGCCCGCGGGCTGGGCGCTCCGCGTGGGCGGACGGGTGGCGCGGCCCGGCGTGATGACGCTGGAGGAGCTCCAGCGCCTGCCGCGCACGGATTTGCGCGTCCGCCACCACTGTGTGGAGGGCTGGAGCGCGGTGGCGTCCTGGCATGGCGTGCGCTTGAGCGAGCTGGCCCGGCATGTGGGCGCGGACACGCGCGCCGGCTACGTGGAGCTGCGCTCGTTCGACGCCGGCTATTACTCGTCCTGGGACCGGCCCAGCGCCTTCCATCCGCAGACGATTCTGGCCTACGGGATGAACGGCCAACCGCTGACGCCCGGACACGGCGCGCCCCTGCGCCTCTATTCAGGCGTGAAGCTGGGCTACAAGATGGTGAAGTACCTCACCGAGGTGAACTTCCTCCCGGAGCCCACCGGCGGCTACTGGGAGGACCGCGGCTATGAGTGGTTCGCGGGGGTGTGAGCCGCCCGAGCCTCAGGCCTTGCTGCCGAGGAAGCCTCCGCTGAAAGGCGAGAAGCCCCGCTTGCGGAGCGCCTCGCGCTCGGCCTGGAGCGCGGCCAGTGCTTCATCCCGGGTGGCGTAGTGGTTGACGGCCGCGCCGTTGATGGCGCCGCTGGTGAGCACGAACATCTGCGTCATGTCGTCGCCGCCGAAGCGATACGAGCGGTGCGTGTAGCGCTCCAGCACCTCGCGGCGCTCCTTGCCGAAGACGCGGCCGGCGGTGAACTTCACCACCAGCCCGTCCAGGTTGATGAGGAGGTCCACCTTGGACGGGTACTTGGAGAGGTGTTCCTCGACTTCCTTCCGCCAGCGAAGGACGTCCGCCTCACTCACCAGGATGCAGTCGGTGAAGTACGCGGTGACGACGTCGTTCTGCGCGTCGTACTCGAAGGACATGTTCCAGGCCATCGTGCTGCCTCCTCGACGCGTGCGCTCAGGCCGGTAGGGAGCCGGCGAGGAAGGCGGACACCAGCGCCGCCGTCTCCGCCGGGCGCTCCACCTGGGGGTAATGGCCGGGGCCGGGCAGGTACGCCAGGCGCGCGCCGCGAATCTTCGACACCACCGCCTCGCGCAGGAAGGCCGCCGGCAGGAAGGCGTCGTCCGTGGCCACCACCAGCGTGGGCGCCGTAATCGCGGCCAGCTTGTCGGCGAAGCCACCCGCCGTCCACGCGTCGAAGACCTGCTCGATGGCGGCCTTGCTGACGTCCATCGAGTCCTTCACCAACGCCTCCTGGGCCTCCGGCGACAACTGCTTGCACGCGAGGCCGAGGATGGTCTGCTTCTGCTCACGGCTCCCCGCCGACGTGCGGAACAGCCCCGCCGCGTCCGGCGGCAGCGGCAGGCCCGCGGCGGGCACGGTGTTGAGGAGCACCAGCCCCTCCACGCGCTCCGGCGCCTGCGCGGCGACCCACTTCACGAGCTGGCCGCCCATGCTGTGCCCCACCAGCGTGAAGCGCCGCGCGTCCGCCGCGTCCGCCACCGACAGGACGTCGTTCGCCAGCGTCTCCAGGCTGTAGCCCGTCTCCGGCCGGCCCGACTGCCCCGCGCCGCGCATGTCCGGAATCACCAGCCGCAGGCCCGTCAGGTCCAGGCGCTCCACCAGCGCGTCCCAGACCGCGCCGGACACCATCCACCCGTGGACCAGGATGACCGTGCGCGGCCCCTCGCCCACGACGCGATAATGGAGTGAAGTCCCGTCTTTCGCTGAAGTCGAGGCCATTCTGTATCTCCGATGCAACTAGATAAAACAGGATTGTAGAAATCTAGGGGAGCGCAAGCAAGCCACGGTTTCGGCGTGTTGACCAGCCCGACGCGGAGTGCGCGCGGCTCTGGCAGACTCCGCCACCGCATGGTGGACGAACGGGAAGGCGCCGCGGGCGCAGCAAAGCGCACGGTGTACTGCGAAGACGCACTCGTGTGGCTGGAAGCGCGGCCAGCGCTGGCGGGCAGCTCGGCCATCGCGTCGCTGCCGGACTGGTCGGAGTTCCCGTCGCTGTCGCTGGCGGACTGGAAGGCGTGGTTCATCCGCGCCGCGGCGCTCATCCTGGCGCGCGTGCCGCCCGAGGGCGTGGCCATCTTCTACCAGACGGACGTGAAGGAAGAGGGCACCTGGGTGGACAAGGGCTACCTGGTGTCTCGCGCCGCGGAGGAGGTGGGCGTGGAGCTGCTCTGGCACAAGGTGGTGTGCCGGCGGCCTCCGGGGACCGTGACGTTCGGCCGGCCCGCGTACTCCCACATGCTGTGTTTCTCGCGCGGCGTCCGCGTGGACCTGGCGAAGTCCACGCCGGACGTGCTGCCCGAAGCGGGCGAGGTGACGTGGACGCGCGGCATGGGCGTGGAGGCGTGCCTCATCGCGTGCCGCTTCATCCTGGAGCACACGCGGACGCGCACGGTGGTGGACCCCTTCTGCGGCCACGGCACCGTGCTGGCCGTGGCCAACGCGCTGGGGCTGGACTCGGTGGGCGTGGAGCTCAGCCGCAAGCGGGCGCGCAAGGCCCGCAACCTGCGCGCGGAGATGACAGAGGGCACGCTCGTCCTGAGCGGCGCCCACGGCACGGGCGCGCCCGGGAGCGAGAGCGAAGAGGACGGGCTGTAGCCGGAACGAAGGCGGCGCTACTTCACCGCTTCGGTGCGCGCGGCGGCGCCGTCACCCTCCGCCGGGACGAAGGCGGCCAGCTCCCGCGCCACGGTGGCCTCCAGCTCGCCGATGAAGGCCGCGAAGAGCCGCTCCTCCAGCGCCAGCGCGTCCTCCAGCGAGGCGCCCACGGCGGTGAGCCGCTCGACACACGCGTCCTCGATGGAGCGCCGGTGGCTCTGCTCCTCGGTGACGACGCGCCCCAGCTCCTCGCGCACGGCCGGGTGGCGGGACGCCGCCTTGTAGAGCGGATACAGCACCATGGCGCGCCGCTCGATGGCCGTCGTCGTGAGCAGGTAGTGCAGGTAGACGTCCGGCGCGCCGGTGAAGGACGTGGCCCAGGTGGCCAGCGCGTGGTCCAGCGCCTGGAAGTAGCGGCCCGCCGCCTCATGGCAGAGGAAGGTGGTGATTTCCGCGCCGGCGACCTCGGCCGACAGGCGCTTGAAGGCGAAGGCGTGGCGCGTCTCATCGGCCAGGTGCCCCAACACCTCCAGCGACGGGTGCCGGTCCGCCACGGTGCGCGAAATCTTCCGCGCGCCGATGAACTCCATCAGGGACACGGTGTGCAGCCAGCGCGCCTCCAGCTCGGGCGTCTGGACGAGTTGGCGGAGCACGGCCTGGATTCGGTCACGCATGGAGCCGTCCTCTAGCGCGGCGCCGCGCCCGAAGGCGAGCACGAACACACCGGCCCCTCCCGGGCCCCGCGTCCTCCGGGGACGCGCCCATCCAGCACCGGACGGAGCACGGCCCTCAGCTCGCGGCCGCGGCGACCTCCGCCGGCCCGCGGGACGTCGCGGCGCTGCCCACGGAGGCCAGGACGATGCAGCCGATGGCCGCCCACTGCGTTCCGGACAGCCGCTCGTTCAACAGCAGCAACCCGGACAGCGCCGCCAGCGCCGGCTCCACGCTCATCAGGATGCCGAACGTGCGCGTGGGGAGCGCCTTGAGCGCGTACATCTCCAGGGAGTACGGCAGCGCGCTCGACAGCACCGCGACGCCCAGGATGATGGGCAGCAGCGACACGTCCAGCAGCTTCGCGCCCGCGTGCGCCACGCCGAAGGGCAGGACGAGCACCGCCGCGGTGAGCATGCCCAGGGACGCCGCCGTGCCACCGTGGACGGCGCCTCCGGCCCGCTGACCGAAGAGGATGTACAGCGCCCAGCAGGTGGCGGCCACCAGCGCCCAGAAGACGCCCAGCCAGTCCAGCGCGCCGGAGGTCTCCGTCAGCGGCAGAATCAACAGGATGCCGGCCACGGCCAGCAGCGCCCACAGGAAGTCGATGGGCCGGCGCGTGGAGAGGATGGCCAGGGCGAGCGGCCCGGTGAACTCGATGGCGACGGCGATGCCCAGCGGGATGCGCTCCAGCGCCAGGTAGAAGGTCAGGTTCATCCCCCCCAGCGCCGCGCCGTAGATGAGCACGGACAGCAGCTCCTGGCGGGTGAGCCGCTGGCGCCAGGGCCGGAACACCGCCGCCAGGATGAGCGCCGCGAAGAACACGCGGAGCGCCGTGGCCCCCGCCGCGCCCAGCACCGGGAAGACGCGCTTGGCCAGCGAAGCGCCCGTCTGGATGGAGGCCATCGCGACGAGCAACGTGAGGACGGCCACCGTCACCGGCCCCGGCTTCGTCAACCTTCGAGACATACCGCGCACCTCTTCCGCCGCGCCCGATGTCCTTCCCGTATCACCCGGCTGCCCTGAAGGGTGAAGAGAACACGCTGGACAACACTCGCCTGGCCGGGAGTTTGACGGCGCGCGCGCGCATTCGCTTTGCTCGGGGGTGAAACGACTGTGCCGGGCCCCGGGGGGGAAGCCAGCATGACGCCAAGAGTCCGAGAAATCCGGTTCCATCCACTCCGCACGCGACGAGAATGCCCACCGCGCTGGGATGCCCGCATGGGCGCGCCCGCGGCGCCCAGGCCCCGAAACCGGACGGCCCGGGCGGCGCCTGACAGCCCGCACGGCGACGTCCCAAGGGCCCGCGCGCTGGCGGACTACCTGGCCCGCGGCCGCGAGCTGGGGGCGGTGGAGGGGCCGCTGGGCGCGCGCGTGCTCAACCCCGCGCTCCGGCCGGTGCTGGAGGCCCTCCACCACGTCCTCGCCGGCGGCGAGGTGTCGGTGCACATCCTCCAGCGCGGCAACGCGGACCTCGTCGACGAGCTGAACCTCCGGGCCGAGCGCGCCACCGAGGAGTCCTCCACCCTCGACACGGCGGATGACACCCTGTCCGCCACCGTATGAGCGCGGCCTCCGCCGGGCGCCAGGCCCTCCTGGCCTCGTTCCGGCGATGGACGCGCGCCCAGGATGCGGCGGAGGTGATGGCCGCCTCGGGGCTGGGCGCGTGGCTGGCGCTCTGCGCCTTCGTCCCCGCGCTGCTCGCCATGATGGCCTGGGCCCCCGGCGCGCGGAGCTTCTTCGGCCTCCCCTTCGGCACGGCGCTGCTGTGCGCCGTGCCCATGCTGGCCAGCGGCGTGCTCTTCTCGCTGGTCCACCGGCGCCGCCGCCGCGTGGAGCCCTGGGGCTGGGTGTGGCTGGCCGCGGGCGTGGCCGCCATGCACTTCTTCGTGGCCGCGCTGATGGCGCTGTCGGCGCTGCCCGGCGCCACCGTCATCGCCTCGCTCTTCCTCTTCACCACCGCCTTCCACGGCCGCCTGCACCGGGTGACGCCGCGCCAGCCCTTCCTCGCCCTGGGCACCGCGCTGGCCCTGGCGCTGGCGTTGCCCCTGCGCGGCGGCGACGAGCACCTGGCCCTCTTCGGCGTCATCGGCCCCGCGGCGCTCACCGCCCAGCTCTACCTGGGGACCTTCGCCGTGCAGCATGACCGGGCCCGCGCGGACGCGGAGCGCCTGCGGGCCGCCGTGCACGCGCAGCTCCTGGAGCAGCAGGAGCGCGACGTGGGCCGCCTGTCCCAGGCCCTGTCGGAAATCCTGGGCTACCACCACGACATCGACAACGCGCTGATGGCCGCGGGCAGCGTGGCGGACATGCTGGGCGTGGTGGGCGCGCACCGCCCGGGGCCCGGCCGCACCGAGTTCGACGACCTGCTCCGCCAGCTCAACGAAACCCTGGCGCAGATACGGGACATGGTGATGGACGCCCGCGCCAAGGGGCGGCGCCACGCCGGCGCGGAGCCGGAGCCCGTGGAGCTGGCGCCGGTGCTGGACGCGGTGCAGGCCAGCGTGGGCCTGCGCTTCCCGGACGTGGACATCCAGGTGGAGGTGGAGCAGCCCGCCCCGCCCCCGCGCGCGCTGATGCGCGGCGGCGCCCCCACGCTGCGCCGCGTGGTGGAGAACCTGGTGCTCAACGCCTGCGAGGGCAACGGCGAGGAGGGCGCGGCCCGCGTCCACATCCACGCGCGCGTGGAGCCGCTCAGCGGGCGCCTGGAGGTCACCATCACGGATGACGGCCCCGGCTTCCCGCCCGGCCAGCTCGGCCGCCCCACGGAGGCGCTGTACACCAGCAAGCCCCACGCGACGGGCCTGGGCCTCTACACCAGCGAGTGCCTGTTGCGCGCCAGCGGCGGCATGCTGCACCGGCAGAACGCGGCCGGGGGCGGGGCCGTGCTGCGCATGCTCCTGCCCAGGGAGTACCGATGAGCGGCGGCGCCCTGTACCAGGAGTCCCTCCGGACGCTGCGCCGGCTCGCCTTGCCGGAGGCGTCGGAGCGGGACGTGCTCGCGGCGCTGGAGGCGGCGCAGCCCGGGCCCCTGGCGCTCTTCTATGAAGCGGGCGCGGAGGCCGGCCTGCCCCGCGACGCCCTGCTGGCGCGCGGCGCCGGGCTCTTCCTCAGCTTCAGCGCGGGCAACCTCGCCGACGACCTCATCGACGGCGAGTGCACGTACCACGACCCGCCCATCCGCGTGGGGCCGTGCGTGCAGTTCATCCTCCAGAACCTGGCCTTCGCCACGCTGTGTGGCGCGCGGGCGCGGGTTCCCGGCCCGGTGCTGGAGGACGCGGTGCGCACGCTGGCGATGGCCGCGGGCCCGCAGGCGCTGGAGGTGCGCGCCAGCACTTGGACGGCGCCGCTGTTCCGCCAGGTGGCGGAGGGCATCGCCGGCCAGCAGTGGGCCGCGTACCTGCGGGTGTTGTGGGCGGGCACGGTGCTGGAGCCGCGCGCGGCGGCGGCGGGCCGGGCGCTGGGCGTGGCGGCGCACGTGGCGGAGGACATCCGCACGCGCGACGTCCGCTTCACCAGCATGCCCCAGGCGGACCGTGACGTGGTGGTGGACTGGGCGCGCGCCGCCACGCAGGCGCTGCGCCAACAAGACCTGCGCTGCCTGGACGCGGCGCTACGCCGCATCGAACCGATGCTGCCAGAGGGGGAGTCATGAGGGCCGAAGCCGCGCAACCCGTCTGGAGACGCGACGAGGTGAGCGCGTACTACGAGGCGAAGACGGAGCGGCTGCTCCAGCGCTACGGGCCAGGCCCGCGCGTGCACTACCACTCCGGCCTGGTGGACGGGGTGCCGCCGCCCGGCGCGCCGCGGGCCGCGCTGCGCACCAGCATCCACGCCGCGCAGGAAGCCCTGATGATGGAGCTGTCACGCGCCGTGGGCCGCTTCCCGGACGGCGGAGACGTGCTGGACGTGGGCTGCGGCCTGGGCGGCGGCGCGCTGTACTGGGCCGCCGAGCACCAGGCGCGGGTGACGGCGGTGACGAACGTGCCGTCGCATGTCGCGCTGGTGCGCGGCTTCGCGGAGGCCGCGGGCGTGGGCGCGCGGGTGCGGCCCATGCTCTGTGACGCCCTGTCCGTCCCGGGCCGCGCGGCGTTCGACGCGGTGGTCGCGGTGGAGAGCGCCTGCTACCTGCCTCGCGCGGAGTGGTTCCGCCGCACGCGGGCCTTGCTGAAGCCAGGAGGCGTGGTGGCCATCGCCGACTGCTTCCTCCGCCGCCCGGAGCTGGCGGCCGGGTTCAACCGGTACTGGCGCACGAACATCGGCTCGCTCGACGAGTACCTGTCCGCCGCGCACGCCGCGGGGCTGGAGCTGGAGGTGCGGGATGACGTGTCCTCGCGCGTGGTGGGCTTCTGGTCGCTGACGTTGGAGCTGATGGTCCACGAGCGCGCCTCGGCCTCGGCGCACCTCACCCAGCACCCGCTGCGCGCGCTCGCCCAGGCAGGCCGCGGCGAGTCCTGCCGCGCGCACCTGCGCCTGCAACAGGCGTTGATGGATGGGAGCCTGGAGTACGGGCTGCTCGTGCTGCGCCGCGCGGACTGAGGCCGGGCGGCGACGCCTGGGTGACGCGAGCCCCTGGCCGTCCGGCCGGTGAGCGGGCGGGCATGCGCAACGTCCGAAGGGGCGAGGTGCGCCGGGCGGAGAGCGCCCCCAGCCTTGGGCCAGTCGCTACTCAGGAGGAATCTCGATGCAGGCTCTCAATCGGTGGATGGTGCTGGGCGCGGTGGCGGTGGCCATGTCCGTCACGGGATGCAGGGAACAGAACCGTGACCAGCAGGGGACCACGACGACGCCGGGCATGGAGGGCACGGGTGGCAGCGGTCAGGGCGGCTATCAGACCCCCAGTGAGGACATGGGCGGCACCGGCGGCGGCGGCCAGGAGATTCAGGGCTATGACGCGGGCACCGGCGGCTCCGGGATGATGGATGACGCGGGCACCGGCGGCTCCGGGATGATGGATGACGACACCATGGACCCCGGGACGCACAGCCCGGAAGGCCAGCAGTAGCCGCCTCGTCACGCCGCGAGCGTGAAGCCACTGGGGTCCGGGGCGCTTCCCGGGCCCCGGTCCGCTTTTGACCCCGCACGGGACAACCTGGCTGGTGAGCCCCCCGGGCCCGGGGCGGTGCCGCGCGGGCATGCGCTCTGTCCGCCCCGCAACACCCGGTCTGGTCGCGACTCGACGTCCCCCGCGAACCCAGGGGCGAGCGGCTGTCGGCCAGCGACCGGGCGGCCGGGCCGGAATGTCGGGTCCCCTGGCCGCATCGGGTACGGTGGACCCCGCGCCATGCCCTTCAAGTTCGTTCATGCCGCCGACCTGCACCTGGACACGCCTTTCCGGGGCGTCGCCACCCAGGGGCCGCTCCTGGGGCGCTTCCAGGACTCGACGTTCCGCGCGCTCACGCGCATCACGGAGGTCTGCCTGCGTGAACGGGTGGCCTTCCTGCTGCTCGCTGGCGACCTCTTCGACGTGAAGGACCGCTCGGTGCGCGCGCGGCTGGCGCTGCGGCGCGAGCTGGGCCGGCTGGACGCCGCGGGCATCTCCACCTTCATCGTCCACGGCAACCATGACCCGCTGAGCGGAGACTCCGGCGCGCTGGGGCTGCCCGCCTCGGTGAAGGTGTTCGGCCCGGACTGGGAAGAGGTGGAGGTGAAGCGCGAGGGCCGGCGCCTGTGCCGCGTGCAGGGCATCTCCTATCCGGACGTGGAGGTGCGCGACGACCTCTCCGCGCGCTTCCGCCGCACCGGGGACGGCTTCAGCGTGGGGCTGCTGCACGCCAACCTGGGCGGCGCGGAGGGCCACGCCAACTACGCGCCCTGCACCACCGCGGGCCTGGGCTCGCGCGGGCTGGACTACTGGGCGCTGGGCCACGTCCACACGCGCGCCGAGCACCTGCTCCCCGGCGGGGGCGTGGCGGTGTACCCGGGCAACCCGCAGGGCCGGCACGCGCATGAAACCGGTCCGCGCGGCTGCATATTGGTGGAGGTGGAGGACGGCGGCATGCGGCGGCGCTTCATCCCGGTGGATGGCGTGCGCTGGCACAAGCTGGAGGTGCCGCTGTCCGGCATCAGCACGCTGGACGGGCTGCTGGCCAGCGCGCTGGAAGGCGTGGAGGCGCGCTGCGCTCCGGAGCTGGACGGCCACGCGGTGCGGCTCACCCTCACCGGCAGGGGCCCGCTGCACCGCGAGCTGGCCCGGCCCGGCGCGCTGGCGCAGTTGGAGGGGGACCTGCGCGAACAGCTCGCGAAGGGCCACCCGCCCGTGCTGCTGGAGTCGCTGCGGGACGGCAGCCGGCCGGAGGTGGACCTGGAGGCGGTGTGCGCGGCGGGCGGCTTCGCGCGCACGCTGCTGGACGAGGTGGGCTTCCTCGCGGAGGACCCGGCGGCGCTGGCGCGGCTGTGGGAGGAGGAGGCGCTGGGCACGCTGAGTCAGCGGTTGAAGCGCCTGGGCGTGGACGCGCTGGAGACGCCGCGCGCGGAGTGGGTGGTGCAGGCGGCGATGCAGGGCGTGGAGTCGCTGCACGAGGAGGAGCCGTCATGAAGCCCGGACTGCGCATCGACGCGCTGCGCGTGCTCGGCTTTGGCCGCTTCGCCGGCCTCACGCGCGAGCTGGGCCCGGGGCTGCACCTGCTGTACGGCCCCAACGAGGCGGGGAAGAGCACGCTGCTGGCCTTCCTGCGCAGCATGCTGTTCGGCTTCGAGAAGCGCGGGCAGCCGGAGCGCTACGAGCCCGCCCACGGCGGCGCGTTCGGCGGCGAGCTGACGCTGACCACCAGCGCGGGCCCGCTTCTGGTGCGCCGCATCGCGAGCCGACGCGCGTCCGAGGGCGAGCTCCTGGTACGGGACGCGGACGGACAGGAGCTGTCCAAGGAGTGGCTGGAGGGCGCGCTGGCCCACGTGTCCCGCGAGCTGTTCTTCGACGTGTTCGCCTTCCGCCTGGACGAGCTGGCCGGCTTCGAGCGGCTCACGGAGCAGCGAGGCGCCTCCGAGGCGCTGGTCGCAGCCAGCATGCGCGGCGCGCGCCGGCTGCCGGAGGTCATGGACCAGCTCCGCAAGAGCACGGAGGGCATCTACAAGCCCAACGGCGTGAAGCCGTCCCTCAACGAGACGCTGAAGGCCCTGGAGGACGTCCAGGCCCGGCTGCGGCAGGAGGGGGACCGGCCCGCGCGCTACTTCGCGGAGAAGGAGCGGCTGGGCGCGCTGGGGGAGGAGCAACGCACGCTGGAAGCGGCGCTCCAGGAGACGGGGACCGCGCTGGAGCGGCTGACGCGGCTGGAGGCGGCGCTCGGGGACGTGGCGGCGCTGGCGCAGGCCCGCGCGGAGCTGGCGACGCTGCCCGCGCTGGAGACCTTCCCCGAGGCGGGAGAGTCGCGGCTGGAGGACAGCCTGCACCGGCGCCGGAGCTACCGCGCGGAGGGGGCCCGGCTGGCGGAGCGGCTGGCCACGGTGGAGGCCGGGCTGGAGCGGCTGTCCGCGCCGTCTGGCGTCCGTGGACGCGAGGAGGCGCTGGGCCAGGCCCTGGCGGCGTACACCGAGGGCGCCGCGCTGCTGCGCGCCCTGCCCTCCCGCCGGGCCGCCCTGGCGGAGAAGCAGCGGCAGGTGGAGCTGGCGCTGCGCGAGCTGGGCCTGCCGGTGGATGGGCCCGGCCTGCTGGCGTTGGACCTGAGCGTGAGCGTCCGCGTGACGCTGGAGGAGCTGGCGCTCCGGCTGGGCACGGCCGAGGTCGCGCATCGCGAGGCGGAGGGCGCGTGGGCGCGGGCCGTCTCGGAGCGGGAGCGGCTGGACGGCGCGCTGGCGCGAGTGGACGGAGAGCTGTCGACGCTGCCGGAGGAGCGGGCGTCGCGGATCCGCCAGCAACAGGCGGGGCTGGGGCGGCTGCGCACCGTGCGCGCGGAGCTGGAGCGCCTGTCGGAGCAGCGGGCCGAGCTGCACCGGCACTTCGAGGGCGTCCGCACGCAGGGTGAGCCGCAGGTGACGGCGGCGGTGCTGCCCGCGTGGTGGGTGCCGGCCGTCGCGGCGGTGGTGGTGGTGCTCGCGGTGACGGCGTGGCTGCTGGCGGGGAACCTGGTGGGCGCGCTGTGCCTCGTGGGGGGGTTGCTGCTGACGGGCGTCCTGGAGCTGGCCCGGCGGCGCGTGGAGACGGCGCGCGACGCGGACGTGGAGGCCCATCGCGAGCGCCAGCGCTGGCGCCAGCAGGAGGAGGAGCGGCTGCGCTCGGCCTTGATGGGGCTGGCCGCGCGGGAGGAGGTGCTGCATCGCGAGCTGCTGTCCGCGGCGTCCGAGGCCGGGCTCAACCTGGTGGCCACGGCGGCGGACATGGCGGCCCGGGAGGCGGCGCTGGCGGATGCGCTGGAGCGGGCGGGGCGGCGCGAGCAGCTCCAACGGGAGCGGGAGCAACTGCACGCCGAGCACACCGCCGCGCGGCGCGAGGAGCACCGCGCGAGTGAAGCCGTGGGCGAGGCGGAGGCGCGGCAGGAGCAGTTGGGCGCGGAGCTGGCGGCCCTGCTGTCCGAGCGGCGCTTCCCCACCACGCTGGCCGCGTCCGCGGCGCTGGCGTTGTGGCGGGACGCGGCGGCGCTCCGCCAGCGACTCCTGGACGTGGGCGCGGAGGAGGCCGCGCTCTCGGCGGACGCACAGTCCTGCGCGCTGGTGACGTCACGGCTGTGGGCGGAGGCCGTGGTGGCGGAGCTCGTCCCCGGTGCAACGGAGGCCCGCGAGCTGGACGCCGGCGTCATGGAGCCCCTGGCGTCGCGCGTGGTGGCGGCGCTGGAGGCGGAGCGCGCGCGGAGCCTGGAGCGCAGGACGCTCGAGGAGAAGTGGCACGAGCAGCGGGCGGAGAAGGCGCGGCTGGACGGGCTGAGCCGCGACGAGGAAGCCGCGCTGGCGACGCTGCTGGCCGAAGGTGGCAGCGCCGACGAGGAGACCTTCCGCCGCCGCGCCGCGCAGGCGCGCCGGTATGTGGAGCTGACGGGCCGGACGCGGGAGCTGTCGCATCGCATCGAGGCGCGGACGGGCTTGTCGGAGACGCCGGCGCGCCAAGCGCTCATCGACGTCGGCGGCGAGCAGGGCCTGCGCGTGGAGCTGGAGTCACTGCGCGCCAGGCAGGCGGAGGCCCAGGAGCGGCTGAAGGCGGTGCTCACGGAGCGCGGCGCCCTGAGTCACCAGCTAGAGCAGTGGGAGAACGACGACGCGCTGGCGAAGCTGCGCATCGTCGAGGAGTCCCTGCGCGCCCGGGCCGCCGAGCTGGCGATGCAGTACGCGGCGGACCGGCTGACGCTGGCGCTGCTGGCCCGGGCCCGGCGCCGCTTCGAGGAGGAGCAGCAGCCGCGCGTGGTGCAGCTCGCCTCGGAGCACTTCGCCACGCTCACGCAGGGACGCTACCAGCGCGTCTTCATCCCCACGGGCGAGGAGCGCGAGCTGCGCGTGGGCGACGGCCAGCGTGACTGGAGCGCGGCGCAGCTCTCCCGGGGGACGCGCGAACAGCTCTACCTCGCGTTCCGGCTGGCGGTGGTGCGGGACTTCGGAGAGACGCGCGGGGCGCTGCCGCTCATCGTCGATGACGTGCTGGTGAACTTCGACCCGGAGCGGGCGCGCGGCGCCATCCACCTGCTGGCGAAGCTGTCCGAGCACCAGCAGGTCATCGCCTTCACCTGCCACCCCTGGCTGCGGGACGCCTTCGCCGCGGAGGGCGCGCGCGTGCAGACGCTGGACGCCACGCAGGGTGAATCCCCCGCGCCCGCGCCGGTGTCCGTGCTGAAGGCCGGGTAGCCAGGTTGCCGTGCTTGGAGCCTATCAGATGGAAGGCACTGTCAGGTTCCGGCCCCCGCAGCGACTCTTCGCGACATGACACCTCCCGACATCCAGGCCCCCGAGCGACAAGGAACGACGAAGCTGCCCGACGGACGCGTGCTGGGCTGGAGTGAATGGGGGCCTCTCACCGGGAGGCCCGTGTTGCTCTGCCCGGGAGCGGCGACCAGCCGCTGGCTGGGCTTCGGCGCGGCGGTGTTGGCGGAGGCTGGCGTCCGGCTCATCTCCGTGGACCGGCCGGGGCTGGGAGCTTCCACGCCCCTGCCAGGGCGGAGCCTCCTGGACTGGGCCACGGACCTCCGGCACTTCAGCGCGACCCAGGCACTGAGCGGGCTCCGCGCGGTGGGCTTCTCCCAGGGCGCGCCCTTCGCGCTCGCCTGCGCGGCCGCACGGGTGGTGGAGGGCGTCGCGATTGTTTCAGGTGGCGACGAGCTGGCACACCCCGCCATGCGTGCTTTGCTTCATCCGGACGTCGCGAAGCTGGTTGCGCTCACCGCCACGGACCCCGCGCAGGCCGAGGCGTTCTTCGCGGGGATGAGCGCTGAGCTGATGTGGAACATGGTCATCGGCATGAGCCATGAAGCCGACCGCGCCGTGTACACCGAGCCGCGTTTCGCCGAGGCCTACCGGCGCGCGCTCGACGAAGCCTTCTCCCAAGGGACTGCGGGCTACGCACGAGACACCGTGCTGGCCATGTCCCGCTGGCCCTTCGAACTCGAGTCCCTCACCGTGCCGGTGGACCTCTGGTACGGCGCACTCGATACCAGCACCGTTCACTCACCCGACCATGGACAGGCACTCGCATCGAGGATTCCCACGGCACGGCGCCATGTGGTCCCAGACGCAGGGGGCGCGCTGCTGTGGACACATGCCGAGTCCATTCTCACATCACTGTTTGCCCGGTAAGCCCCGCGGCTTTCCAGCCGGCCGCGAACTGAAGCAGACTAGTCTCCATGTGGATTGAGCGCTGCGTCGAAGCATGCCAGAGCAAGTGGGTGCCGCTGCTCGGCGGCCTCGGGCTTGGGCTCGTCCTCTCCGCGCCCCTGATACTGGGCTACGGCTGCGAGGTGTTCGTCATCGACGGCACGCCGGTCCAGCCCAACGGACTCTTCTTCCCGAACTCCCCCTTCGAACGAATCATCTACCATCAGCTCAAGGGCAACGTGAACGCCTTCACGCCGCTAGTCACCGGGCTGTCGCTGGTCATGCTCATCGCAGGGCTCTGGGCTCATGTCGTGAAGTCCTCACGTACAGTGGCCCTGTTGGCATTCATCCCTGCCTTGAACACCCTCCTGCTCCTGGCTCAGCAGGGCGCGTCTCACCTCGAATATGTCCGAGTGACGTGGATCCCCCCTCCCGAGCTCGCGGGCATCGTCGAGTGGGCCCTGCTTCAGCACCGCGCCATCAAGGGGCTACTGGCGCTCAGCAGTGTCGCGACGGTCGCGCTCCTGGCGCTCGGCGTCATCGCCAACGGGGTTCGCATCCTCCGCGGATTCACGATGCGTCCGAGACTTCAGACGTAGGCGCGGGCACCTCCAAGTACAACCCCACACGTCGCGGGCCTGTGGCACACTGCCGCGCGCCATTCGACTCCTCTTCTCCATCGTCTTCTGGTCGTTCCTGCTGCTCTCCAGCACCGCGCTCTTCATCGGCGCCGTGCTGGTGTGGGCCGTCACGCTGCCGTTCGACCGGAACGGGCGCGTCCTGCACCTGTATTCGTGCTTCTGGGCGCAGCTCTACTTCTACGTCAACCCGCTGTGGCACCTGAAGGTCGACGGCCGCGAACACCTGCCCTGGCGCGGCCCGGCCGTGCTCGTATCCAACCACGAGTCGCTCGGCGACATCCTGGTCCTCTTCGGCCTCTACCGCCCCTTCAAGTGGGTCTCCAAGGCGTCGAACTTCAAGCTGCCCCTCATCGGCTGGAACATGCGGCTCAACCGCTATGTCCCCCTGGTGCGCGGCGACAAGACGAGCATCATGAAGATGATGGCGGACTGCGAATACTGGCTGTCTCGCGGCGTGCCCATCCTCATGTTCCCCGAAGGCACGCGCTCCGAGGACGGCGTCGTGAAGCCCTTCAAGGATGGCGCCTTCGCGCTGGCCCTGAAGCAGCGCTGCCCCATCATCCCCGTGGTCCTCACCGGCACCGCGCGCACCCTGCCCAAGCACGGCCTGGTGCTGGAGACCACCGCCCGCTGCCACGTGCAGGTCATGCCCCCCGTCGACCCCAGCGGCTTCACCGACGTGGCCTCCCTGCGTGAGCACGTCCGGAATCTCATCGTCTCGGAAAAAGCGCGCATCGAAGCGCTGACGCCCGGCGCATAGGCGCCCCTCTTCCGTCTGAGCGAACCCCTGGTGGAAGATGGCCACCCGAGGCCCGAGCCGGAATCTCGCGAGGCCCGGGGGGACACGGCCGCATGCGCAAGCAGCCCGCAGTCATGGTGACCCTCGGCGCGCTCGCGCTCGTGGCGGCCCTGGCGCTCGTCCGTGGACAGGGCAGCCCGGCCCCGAGGCCCGCCCCCGCCCGACACGGCCCGTCGCCGCGCCGCCTCGCCCCTCCGACGCCCCCACCGCGTGGCAATCACTCGCTCCAAGGGCGCGTGCTCGACGCCCAGCGCCGTCCCGCCGCGGACATCCAGGTCATCGCCACGCGCGACATGCCCGGCGAGTCCCTGTCCGCGCGCCCCTGCGACACCCTCGAACTCGAGCTGCCGCTGTCCTCCGGCGAGTGCATTGGCGAGCCCGAGGAGCTGGTGCGGGAGCTCGTCGAGGCCGGCCATGGCGCGGCGCCCGTGGTGGCCCAGGCCGTCACCTCGGCGGACGGGACGTTCCTGCTCAAGGACCTCCCCGAGGGCACGGTGGCGCTGTGGGCCGCCAGCGAGCGGCACGCCACCTGGACCCCCGCGGTCCGCACCGACGCGCGGGACGTGCAGCTCGTGCTCAAGGCAGGCCTCTTCCTCCCGGGCCGCGTCATCGCCGAGTCCGCCACGCCGCTGCCCGGCGCGCGGCTGACGCTCTTCCACCAGGACCACGCCCGCTTCTTTGAAACCCGTGCCGGCGCGGACGGCCGCTTCACCTTCGGCCCCCTGCCACCGGGCGAATACACCGTCGTCGCCACCCACGAAGGCCTGCTCACCGACTCGCTCCAGTCGGTGGAGGCGGAGGAGCTCGACCCCATCGTGCTCCACCCGCCGCGGCGGCTGTCCGGCCGCGTGCTCGCGCAGGAGCAGCCAGTCCCTGGCGCGGAAGTCCACGTGGAGCACACGTCGCAGGTCACCGTGACGGACGACGCGGGCCGCTTCGCCTTCGATTCATTGTCGCCAGGCGACTACGAGGTGCGCGCGGAGCACCAGGGCGAACACGGCTTCACCATGGCGACCTTGACCGAGGAAGGCGGAGACGCCGAGGCCACCGTGCGGCTGGGCACGCTCATCTATCTGGAAGGCAGCGTGCGCGACGAATCCGGGCGCCCCATCGCCCGCGCCCAGGTGGGCGCGGCCCCGCCCCGGGGACAATCGCCTCCGGTGGACTACGCCTTCACCGCGCAGGACGGCCTGTTCCGGCTGGGCCCCCTGCGGCGGGAGGCCTACATCTTCAACGTCCTGGCCCCCGGCTACCGTGGCCAGCTGCGTGACGCGGTCGCCGCACCTGGCGAACGCCTGGACTTCACCCTCATCCCCGCGCACCCGCTCCAAGGCCTCGTCACCGATGCCCAGGGCAAGCCCGTGCCCGGTGCGTACATCGACGTGGATGACGAGACGCAGGCCGAGGCCGACCTCTTCCGCGAGGAAGTCGACCCCGCCGTCTCGGACGAGCACGGCCGCTTCGAGCTCACGTTCATCGACCCCGGCAGCTACACGCTCGTCATCACCCACGACGACCACCTGGAGGAGCGGGTGGAGGTGAAGACGCCCGGCCCGGAAATCCGCGTGACACTTCGTGGGGCGGCCCGGGTGGAGGGCACCGTCACCAACCGCCAGGGCCTGCCCATCCCCGACATGATGCTCAGCCTGGTGGACGGCCGCGGGGAGCAGCCCAGGCAGTTCGCCGACACCGACGCGGAGGGCCACTTCGTCATCACCAGCGTGGCCCCGGGCACCTACAACCTGATTGCCGGGATGCACACTGGCGCCAGCACGCCCGAGGTGCTGCGCACCGTCACCGTGCGGGGGACGGAGACGGTGGACGCATCGCTCCGGCTCGAAACAGGCGCTTCGGTGTCCGGCATCGTCGTGGACGAGCACGGACGCCCGGTGGCGGACGCCATGGTGGATGCGGACAACCTCCCAACACAATTGGACGGCACCTCCCTCGCCACCCACACGGACGCGGAGGGCCGCTTCACCCTGCACCACCTCATGGAGGGCGACTGCTGGTTGCGCGCCTCGAAGGACGGCTATGTGTTCGAAGACGGCCGGACCCCGGGACGACACAGCATCTTGAGCCAGGGCCTCGCGCGGTCTGGCGCGCAGGACGTGCGGCTGGTGCTGCGAAGCCTGGGCCACATCCGGGGCCGGGTGGTGCGTCGGGATGGCTCGCCCATCACCCGCTTCACGCTCGGCGAGCAGACCTTCCGGGACCCCGAGGGCGCCTTCCACGTCGCCATCGAGCGCGCGGGGCTCCAGCGGCTGACCTTCGAGGCCCCCGGGCTGACGCGGGCGGTGCGCGAGGTGCAGGTCGCCGAGGGCGAGGACGTGGACCTGGGCGAGATCCGGTTGGAGGCTGGACGCCTCATCCGAGGCCGGGTGGTGGACGCGGAGACCTCGCGCCCGCTCGAGGAGGCCGTCGTCGAGCTCCACCTCCCCGGGGATGACGACCCGTGGGGGGAGGTCGCGCCCGTGGCCGCGGAGGTCACCGGCAAGGACGGCACCTTCGCCTTCGCCCCGTTGGAGGCACGCCCCCTGGACGTGCGGGTCCGCACGAATCGGGGGCATCCCTGGTTTCGCCAACGCATTGGCAGCGGCGACGAGAACCTGGAGCTCCGGGTGTATCCAGGCGCGCGGGTGGAAGGCACCTTGACGGACCGGCATGGACAGCCGGTGGAGGCCCTGGTCCAGCTCGTGCCCGACGGCATCGACATGTCCGTTGGCGTCGAAGCGGCGCCCGGGACGTTCCATGCCACGAACGTCCGGGCGGGGACCTACACGCTGTCCGCCTCCAGCGCCCAGACGCTGGACGGCCGCCTCGTCACCATCCACCCGCGGCGCGTGCAGCTTCCGCCCATGGGGACGGTGACGTTCGCGCTCACCGAGAGCACCGGCACCGGCACGATGCGGCTCGGCATCCGGCTGCCGCCGCGCCCTCCTGGCTCGGAGCAGTACCAGGCGCTGCTGGCGGGGACCTTGCCCCCCAACCTGTCCGCCCAGCAGCTCCGCTCCCGGCTGCGCTTCGGAGACCTCCGCGCCTCCACCCGGAGCCACGCGGACACAGTGGTGTACGAGAACCTCCCAGGTGGGGAGTACACGTTCGTCGTCATGGTGGCGGAGGCGGGGAGGCCCCCTCGGTACGCCGTCCACCGGGAACCCCTCTACCTGGAGGAGGGGGGGACGCTGGAGCGTGACATCCAGGTGGCGCCGCGTCTGCTCCCCTGAGCACGGGGGGGGCGATTATCGCGGCGCCCGGCCCACGCTTAGAGTGAAGCGAATGAGCGACAAGCCCTCCCTGGCGGACACCACCGAGCTGGAGCTGGACTGGCGCGGGCGCGAGCCCCGCAAGCAGGAGGGCCCCGCCAGCGCGGCCCTGGAGCCGCTGGCCGAGGTCCAGGTGCCGTCCGGCGCGGGCAAGGGGCTCCCGGGGGACCCGCGCCACATGAGCACCGAGCTGAACCTGGCCCTGCGGCACATGATGGAGGCGCCAGGGCTGCGCATGCGGCAGTTCCGCGAGGGCATGGAGATCATCTTCGGGGCCCAGACGCGCAACCGCTACGAGGTCTGCGACGAGATGGGGCGCGTCGCGCTGTACGTGGAGGAAGAGGCCCGTGGCTTTGGCGCCATGCTCCGCCGGACCTTCTGGCCCTTCTACAAGGCCCGGATGGAGTGCATGACGCCTGGCGGTATCGTGGCGCTCGTGGTGGAGCGCCCGTGGAGCTTCATCTTCACGAAGGCGGACATCTTCGCGTGGGACGGCAGGTTGATGGCGCGCATCCAGCAGCGCTTCACCCTGCTGGGGCGCCAGTTGGACCTCGTCACGCCCGGCGGCGCCGTCATCGCCACCGTGAAGGGGCCGCTCCTCAGACCCTGGACCTTCCGCGTCTTCCAGAACGACCTGGAAGTGGCCGTCGTCCGCAAGCGCTGGAGTGGCCTCTTCCAGGAGGCCTTCAGCAGCGCGGACACCTTCACGCTCGACTTCATGCCCCAGTGCGCCGACTTCCGGCTGCGGCAGCTCGTGCTGGCCGTCGCCCTGCTCGTCGACCTGACGTACTTCGAGAACAACAGCTCCCGCTCCGCCGTGGGCCCCGGGATGGACCTGCTCGACGTGTTGATGTTCTGGAAGAGGTAGCGTGGTAAATCCCGCTCCATGTCCACGTCCACGAGCGATGCGCTGAGCGCGGCAGACCTGGAGCGGCTGGTCCGCGCCGAGTCCCCTGACCTGGCGGATGCCGTCCTCGCCCTGCTCGAGCAGCCCGAGCAGACGCCGGAGAAGCCCCTGCCGAAGGGCGCCTTCACCTTCGAGGCCCTCCTGCGGACGCTCACCCAGGCCCGGGCGCACTACGACTCGGACACGCGGCGGCAGGGCTCCTCCGAGGCGTGGCAGCGCTACCTGGCGCAGCAGGACGTGCCCCGCCCGCCCCGGCTGGCCCTGGCGGACCTGCTGGTGGCGCTCTACCAACGCAACACCCAGGCCTCGCGCGCGGCGCTGATGGACGTGGCCCGCCGCGCGGACCTGCGCTTCGGCCTGTGGGGTGGGCTCAAGCGCATCTACAAGCTGGCGGAGGCCAACCACGACGCGGAGCTGTTCGGCGTGCTGGCCTGGCGCTTCGACGTGGAGCGCCACCGCCCCAGCGGCAGCCGCGAGGTCTCCGGCGGCACCCTCACCTACCTGCGCCGCCGCGCCTGGCGCTACCTGCGTCACCTGGGCGCCGCCGTGCCGGAGCTCTACCCGCAGTTCGCGGTGGAGGTGCTGCGCCACTACGCGCCGGACACCACCTGGTACGGCGTCTGGGTGGCCCACCACATCTGGGCGCACGGCAGCGGCAGGTACTCGCAGGACTCCTTCGCCATGCCGCCGCCGGCCGACATGGTGAAGCACCGCGCCTTCCCGGACGCGTGGAAGCGCTCGCCGGACGCGCTGATGCGCCTCCTGGACGTGTGTGAGTCGGACCCCGCCGCCAGCTTCGCCATCCAGGGCCTGCGCAAGGACTTCCCGGAGGCGCTGCGCAAGGTGACGCCCGCGTGGCTGGACCGGCTCGCCCGCCGTCCGCTGGGCAGCGCCCACGACTTCCTGGTGGAGACGCTGCAGGGCTCCCCTGAGTTCCACCAGGGCCGCCTGCGCGAGCTGGGCCTGCACGAGGCGGTGCTGGCGCTGCTCTTGTCCCCCAGCACCAAGGCCCGCGCCTACGCCATCGAGTACGCCCGCGCCCAGGCGCAGGACCTGCCCGCGGAGCGCCTGGAGGAGCTGGTGGCCCAGGGCGCCCCGGACGTGAAGGCCTTCGCCTCGGCCACGTTGGAGAAGCGCAACCCGCGCGAGCTGGGCGTGGCGCTGCTGGGGCGGCTGCTCCAGTACAAGCCCACCTCGGCCTTCGCGGCGGGCGCGCTGGCGCAGTCGTTCGACCGGGCGGAGCTGCCCGGGGACTTCCTGCGCGACATGTACCTGGGCAGCGGCGAGCAGCTCAACTGGGTGAAGGGCTTCATCGCCACGAAGTACGGCGCCGCCGAGCTGCCCGCGGACTTCTGGAAGGCGCTGCTGGACGACCCGCGGCTGCAGAAGAAGCCCCACCCCGTGGAGGGGCTGGCGCTGAAGGCGCTGTCGGGCTACCCGCCCGCGGCCATCGGCCCGGAGTGGCTGCTGGAGCGGAGCGCCCACTCGCGCATCGGGCACGCGATGGGCCACTGGCTCATGCGCGCGGACAGCCTGCCCGGCCTGGACGTGGAGCAGGTGAAGGCGCGCGTCTTCAGCGCGAAGTTCCGGCCCGTGGCGCTGGCCCTGCTGGGCAACCGCAAGCTGTTCACCGCGCGCCAGCTCACCGTGCCCTGGCTGCTGGCGCTGGCCCGCCGCGCCGACCCGGAGCTGCACGGCTTCGCGCACCGCTACCTGCTGGAGAACGTGGCCCCCGCGGACTTCAGCGATTCAGGTGACGCGGCCGCGGGCCTGGCGCGCCTCTTCGAGCTGGCCCTGGGCGCGAAGCAGCCCGTGCCGGTGCGCGCCTTCGCGCAGACCTACCTGCGCTGCCACCACCCCGTCATCGGGCCGGAGCAGCCGGAGTCCAAGTCCTACAACCTCAAGCCCCGCGCGCCGCGCAAGGCGTACACGCCGGAGCTGCTGTGGCCGGCGCTGATGGATTCGCGCGACGACGTGCGCCGCTTCGCCCTGGCCATCGCCCGCGCGGAGCTGCGCGCCTGGGGCTGGCACACGCGCGTGTACGAACTGGCGGACGCCGAGGCGAAGGAGGTCCGCAACCTGGCCTATGACGCGCTGCTGCGCGCGGGCGAGGACGGCGCGGACGCCCGGCACACGCTGCTGCCGGAGGAGTTGGACGCGGTGAAGGTGTTCTCCCTCACGGAGAGCACCCGGCGCGGCACGCGCGAGGTCGCGGTGGAGCTCATCCGCCGGCACTACGCGCGGCTGGGCGGCGCCGAGCGGCTCGCGTGGCTGATGCAGAGCGCGGACCGCGAGGTGGGCCTGTTCGCGGTGCGGCTGCTCTGGGAGAAGCACCGGCCCACGCACCTGCCGGAGGGGTGGAAGCCCGCGGGCGCCACGCAGGCCCCGGCCGCCAGCGGCACGGAGCGCTTCGCCGACGTGGACGCGCTGCGCACCTTCCTGCGGAAGATGCTCTTCGGCCTGCCACCGGGCCGCGCCAAGGAGGCCCGCGAGGGCGAGGTGCAGAAGCGCCTGTCCGCCAGCGAGGCCAAGCGCCGCGTCATCGAGCTGGTGCGGGACTTGGGCCTGGAGGACGCGGCCTTCGCGCGCATGGTGGCGCCGGTGCTGGAGGAGTTCACCGGCTCGTTGGCCAAGGGGGAGTGGCAGAGCTGCCTCGCCTCGCTGGTGCGGCTGCGGGCCGCGCACCCGGACGCGCAGCTCGGCGGCGCCTGAGCAGATTGAAAGCCCATGCTGCTCGATGAACTGCTGAATGGCTTTCCGCGGGAGCGCTTCCTCCAGGAGCACTACCAGCGGCGTCCCTTCACCGGCGCCTCCGCCGCGGAGCGCCTCCAGCGCCTGGGGACGTGGGAGACCATCGACTTCCTCGTGGAGGAGACGGCCTGCGACGTGCTGCTCGCGCGCCAGGGCGTGCCCTACCCGGGAGGGCGGCCGACGACGGCGAAGGCGGCGCGGGAGCTGTTCGCGCAGGGCTACACGCTGGCGCTGCGGCAGCCGGACCTGCACCACCCGGAGCTGGCGCAGCTCGCGCGCGCCTTCAGCTCGGAGCTGCACGGCCGCATCAACCTGCACATCTACTGCACGCCCGCGGGGCACCACGGCTTCGGCTGGCACTGCGACCCGGAGGAGGTGTTCATCCTCCAGACGGCGGGCCGCAAGGAGTACCTGCTGCGGGAGAACACGCTCCACCCCGTGCCCCTGCCGGAGTCCGTCCCCAGCGGCTCCCTGGCCGCGCAGGAGAAGACGCCGGTGGAGACGCACTCGCTGGGCGCCGGGGGCATCATCTACATCCCGGGCGGGTACTGGCACATGGCGCAGGCGCCCGAGGAGGCGCTGTCCATCTCCATGGGCTTGATGCCGCCCACGCTGCTGGACCTGCTCGACGGGGTGAGGGCCACGCTGGCCAGCAGCCCGGTGTGGCGGCGACGGATGCCCTCGCTGGGGCGCGCGTCCACGCTGGATGACCCGAGAAAGCTGGAGCTGCTGCGCACGCTGCTGTCGGAGCTGAGCGGTGAGCTGCAGCGCCAGCTCGCCGAGCCCGGCTACCCGCTGCGTTTCCTCGCGCAGACGGCCCGATTCTATCTGCGCTCCACGGGAATCCGGGGCAGCGGGCGTTGACAGCGCGTGAGCGCGCGCGCCGCGTTTTGCGCGCTCCGTAATCCCGCGCGCCAGTGCTAAGAAGGTCGGCCACTGAGGAGCGTGATGCCCGTACTCGCCATCGGCAACATCGAGAAGGTCCGTGCACTCGCGGCCAACGCGCGCCTGCTGCTCGTGGGCGGCGCTCGCGCGTCCACCGTCAGCCGTGTCACCGCGTTCGAGCCGGGCACCAACAAGGTGCTGTGGAGCACGGAGCTGCCCTCCGCGGTGAACGCGCTCGCCGTGGCCGGTGGCCAGTGGGCCGCGGCCGGCGCGGATGGCACCGTGCGCATCGGCGCGCTGTCCGACGGGCAGGTGCAGTTCCAGCTCCATGACGTGCACCCCGGCGGCGTCACGGCGCTGGCGTCCAGCACGGACGGCGCGCTCCTCTTCAGCGCGGGCGCGGACGGCGCGGTGCGCGCCTGGGACTGGGAGTCCACGCGCAAGCTGCACGAGTGGACGGCCTCCACGCAGCCCCTGCGCGCCGTGGCGGTTGACCCCTCCGGCACCTACGCGGCGGGCGCGGGTGACGACGGCGTGGTGCACGTCTTCACCGTGGCCACGGGCGCGCGGCGCGACATGCCGGGCCACGAGGGCGCGGTGCGCGCGCTGGCCTTCACGCCGCGCGACGGCCGGCTGGTGTCCGCGGGCGACGACGGCAAGCTGCGCATCTGGTACCTGGTGGGCGCGGTGGAGTTCGAGGTCCGCGGAGAGAAGGACACCGGCCACGCGGGCCCGGTGCTCGCCCTGCTGTTCCCGCCCACGCCCCCCGCCAAGCCGGGCGAGGAAGAGCCCGGTGACCGCGTGTGGTCCGCGGGCAGCGACGGCCAGGTCAAGGTCTGGCGCCTGGACCAGCGCCGCAAGCCGCGCACGCTGGACGCGGGCGGCAAGCCGGTGCAGGCGCTCGCCTTCGCGCCGCCCGCCAACCCGCGGGTGGCCCGGACGTCCCTGGGCTCCGTCTTCACGGGCGGGGATGACCGCCGCACGCACCGCTTCGGCCTCTCTCCGGATGGCGCGCCCGCGGGCGACCACGACACGTCCCAGCACGGCATCGACCTGCTGACGGAGGCCCACAAGGCGGGCCGCCCCCGCCGCGAGGCCGCGGTGCGCGAGGCCGCCGCGCTGGAGGAGACGGAGGCGCTGGACTTCCTCTTCCAGGTGCTCACCTCCGACAAGGACGCGGAGGTGCGGCGGCTGGCCGTGCGCGAGCTGGCGGACAAGGGCCGCACCGCCGCGCGCCCCAGGCTGCGCGAGCGGCTGGACGACTCGCACCCGATGGTGCGCAAGGCCGCGCTGGAGGCGCTCGTCACGCTGGAGACGGAGTCCCCGCTGGCCGCGCCGCGCGCGGCGCTGGGCTCGCAGCACCCGGAAGTGCGCGTGCTGGGCCTGGAGCTGCTGGCGAAGCTGGGCGGCACGTCTCCGCTGGTGCCGGGCCTCATCGCCGGACAGCTCGCGGACAGCCATGGCGCGGTCGGACTGACCGCGCTGGGCGCCCTCATCCAGGTGATGCCGGGTGACGGCGCCGAGCCGCTGCGCACCGCCTTCGAGCGCGGCCCGGCCCTGCTCAAAATCGATGTGCTCGTCCGCGCCACGGCGCAGGGGCTGCTCGGGCACGCGCAGCTCCAGCCCCTGGCCGCCCGCGCGCTGGATGACGCGGACGCCAGCGTGCGCCAGGTCGCCTTCACCGTGCGGGTGATGGAGCGCCGGGCGCTGGCCCACGCGCTGGAGTCGCGTGACGAGGACTTCGCCCGCGGCACCAAGGAGGTGTCCCGCTGGCTGGTCCAGCACGCGCGCCGGGCGCAGGGCGTCGCGGGCACCCCGCCCATCACCGACGCGGAGCTCCAGGCCGCGCGCGCCGCGATGCCCGCGCAGGGCACCACGGGCGCGGCCATCACGGAGAGCGACCTGGAGCCGCTGCTGGCCGCCATGGCCTGCCGCACGCCAGACACGGCCGTGCGCGGCGCGCGCGGGCTCGCGCAGCTCGGTGACGGGCGGGCGCTGGGCGCGCTCCTCCAGCTCTCCCGCGAGCCGGACCCCGCCATCCGCCGGGTGGCCGCCTCCTCCCTCCAGGCCCTCCAGGACCCGCGCGCCCGCGAGCGCCTGGTGTGGATGCTGGACGACGAGAACGCGGACGTGCGCGCCTCCGCGCTGGACGCGGTGGTGGCGCTGGACGGGGACGCGCCGCTCTCCTCGGCGGAGGCCGCCCTGCGCTCCGGCCACGAGGACGTGCGCGTGCGCGGCCTGGACCGGCTGGTGAAGCTGGGCCCGTCCACGCCGGGCGCCGAGCCGCTGCTGGGCGACGCGCTGGAGGACGAGTCCGGCAAGGTGCGCGGCGAGGCCTTCCGCACGCTGTGGGCCTGGAACGAGAAGGCGCCGGAGAAGGCGCTGGACCGGGCGCTGGCGGGCCGCTTCCCCGACCTGCGCCACCGCGCGGTGGAGGTGCTGGCGCAGCGCGCCGCCGAGGGCTGGGCGCTGGAGCGGCTGAAGAAGGCCGTGGAGGACCGCGACAACGGCGTGGCCACCGCCGCGTACGACGCGTGGGTGAAGCACGTGGGCAAGGAGCACGCGGAGGCCCACCTGGCGGCGCTGGCCACCACGCACGCGCCGCTGCGGGAGCACGCCGCGAAGGGCGCCGTCCACGCCCCCATCGAACCGCTGCGCTCGCCGCTGCTCAAGCGCGTGCAGGACGAGGAGGTCCCCGTCGCCGTGGCCGCGCTGGAGGCGCTGGACAAGCTGGTGCCCCACGAGAACGGGCCCCTGCTGGCCGGGCTCGCCGCGGCGCCGCTGCCGGTGCGCATCCGCGCCGCGGAGCTGCTGGCCCCGCGCGGCGCCGAGGACCTCATCGAGCCGCTGCGCGCGTTCATCACCGACAAGGACCTGGAGCGGCAATACCCTCCGGCCTTCCTGGTGCCGCTGCGCATCCGCGCCGCGCGGGCCCTGGCCTCGCTGGGCTCGCGGCGCCTGCTCACCTTCTTCGCCACCGTGCTGCTGCCGCACGAGCTGGGTGACCTGCAGGAGCAGGGCGCCCGCGGGCTCGCCACCGCCGCCCGCCGCGGTGACGAGGGCTTCCTGCTGGACGCCCTGAGCCACGCCAACGTGGCGGTGCGCTCCTGGGCCGCGGACGGCCTGTCCCGCCTGGGTGACGCGCGCGCCCTGCCGGTGCTCACCGGCAACCTGCGCCACGACCACCTCCCCATCCGGCTGGGCGCCATCCTGTCCTTCGCGGCCCTGGGGCCGGACGGCGACGGTGGCCTGCTGCACGGCCTGGAGGACCGCACCCGCGAGGTGCAGGAGCTGGTGTTCTCCATCGTCCTCGCTCGGGATTCGCGCGCCAGCCGCCGGGGCGAGCCGCCCGACCTGCTCACCAGCGCCCTCTCCAGCGGCCGGCCGGAGGTCCGCTACGCCGCCGCCCGCGCGCTGGAGCTGCGCACGGAGCCGGACGCGGCGCGGGCCCAGCTCGCGGAGGCCCTGCTCCCGCCCCGGCCCGAGAAGGTGGCCGACATGAAGGACTGGCCGGCCGAAGAGGACCGCGTGAAGTATGTCATCGGGCTCGCCGAGGCCCTGTCCAGCCTCCAGCCCGAGCAGCGCTACGCGGCGGCCCAGGTGCTGCTGCTGCGCGACAAGCCGCTGGAGTACTTCCGCCACGCGAAGCGGGTGGCGCGGCCGAGCACGCTGGACGCGCCCTGGAAGCCGGAGACGGCGCCGGGCACCGGCCCCGGGCAGGGCGCGCCCGCGAAGAACTGGCTGCGGCGCATCTTCTCAGCGGTGAAGGCTGAGTCCCCCGCCGCCTCGGCCGAGGCCACCCCCCAGGCCGAGCGGCAGCACCTGCGCCGGCTGGCCTTCGGCGCCTATGTCGGCCTGCTGCGGCAGGTGTCGTCGGGCGACGACGAGAGCCACCGCGTGCGCCGCGACGCGGTGGACCGCGTGGTGAAGCTCACGCAGGAAGGCTTCGCCGGCACGCCCGCCGCGGTGGCCGCCCTGCTGCGCGCCCTGGAGGACCCGCACCAGCTCGTGCGCAAGGCCGCGCTGGCCGGGCTGAAGGAGCTCTTCCCCGCCGGCAGCGACGAGCCGCTCGCGCTGGCCCTGGCCTCGCTGGCGCCGGACGTGGCGCGCGCCGCGCTGGACGAGCTGGCCACGCGAGGTGACGCCGCGAAGCCGCGCATCACCGCCGCGCTGAACTCGCCGCTGACGGACGTGCGCCGCTACGCCTTCGAGCTGCTGGAGAAGCTCAGCCCGCCCGGCAGCCTGGAGCCGCTGCTGGCCGCGCTGGGCAGCGAGCACGCCGACCTGCGCGTGGGCGTCATCGAGCGGCTGGCGGGCGCCAACGACCCGCGCGTCACCGAGGCGCTGGGCCGCGCCATGGCCAGCGAGCACGAGGATTTGCGCCTGCGCGCCTCGGAGTTGCTGGCGTGGCGCGGGGACGACCGCGCGGTGGAGGTGCTCTCCATCTTCCTGCGCGCGGAGAACGCCAACCTCGCGAAGCGCGCCACGGAGGCCCTGGCCCGGCTGGCCACGCCCGCCGCGGTGGCCGCGCTGGCCGCCCGGCTGCCCGCGGCCCCGGAGCCCCACGAGCGCAAGCGGCTGGTGACGGCCCTGGGCAACACGCGCCGTCCCGAGGCGCTGGAGGTGCTGGCCCGCCAGTGCCAGACGGACACGGAGGGCAGCATTCGCAGTGAGTGTGTCAGCGCCGCCATGACGGTGGCCGGCACCGACGTGAAGAAGCGCGACGTGAAGCGGGCCGTGTCCTTCCTGCGGCAGGTGGTGAAGAGCTTCGACGTCGCCGTGCGGCAAGAGGCCGTGCGGCACCTGGAGCACGGCGCGGAGGCCGGCCAGTCGGAGCTGCTGGTCAGCCTCTTCCCGGACCGCTTCCCCGCCGTGAGCGGCGCGGCGGTGGAGGCCTACGCGAAGCGCGTCATCGAGCACGGCGCCCCGGTGGAGCCCCTGGAGGCGGTGCTGCGCGGCGGCTCGCGCGAGCTGATGCTGCCGGCCGCGGAGGGCGTGGCCTTCAAGGGCGGCGCCAGCGCGCTGCGGCCCCTGATGCTGTACGCCCGCGCGGGCGAGGACGGCCAGCGCGAGCGGGCCCTGCTGGCCCTGGGCACGCTGGGTGACGCGCGCGCCCTGGCGGAGCTGGAGACGGTGGCCGCGGGCGGCACGGCGGAGGCGCCCGTGGAGCCGAGCATGGTGTCGGCCGCCATCGAGGGCCTGGGCCGGCTCGCCGCGAAGCTGCCGGACGGCGAGGAGCGCCGCCGCGTCGAGGAGAAGGTCGAGGCCGCCGCGGTGGAGGGCGCCACGCTGGAGCTGCAGCAGGCCGGCGTGAAGGGACTGCGCGCCATCGGCGGCGAGCGCGCGCGGGTGAAGATTGAGGCGCTGCTCGGTGACACGGGCACGGCGCTGCCGGTGCGCCTGACGGCCGCCCAGGAGCTGGGGAAGCTCCAGGACACCGCCGCAGAGATGGCCCTGGCCGCCGCGCTGGACGTACAGCAGCAGGAGCTGCGCCGGGAGGCGCGCAAGGCGCTCGACGTGCTGTTCCCCAACGAGCGCACGCGGGTGGAGTTCCTCGCCGTCGCCAGCCGCTACCCGGACATCTCCGCGCCCGCCGCGGCCTACCTGGCCAACGAGGGAGACCCGGCGCTGCTGGTGCCCCGGCTGGCCACGCTGGACAACGTGGAGCTGCGGCTGGGCCTGCGGCGGGGGCTCGCGCGCCGAGGCGCCATGCCCGTGCCGGAGGTGGTGACGCTGCTGGGCCACGACAAGCCGGAGGCCCGCGAGGAGGCCGCGCTGCTGGTGGGCACCTGGACGGGCGAGGCCCGCGAGCCCGGCGCGGTGGACCTGGCCGCGCTGTCCCGCGCGCTGGTGACGGCCGAGCGCCGCACCGCCACCGACTGGGCCTCCGCCGCGCCTTCCAAGCGCGCCACGCTGAGCGCCGCCTGGGAGCGCCTCCTGTGGGCGGGCTCCCGGCTGGGCACCGCGGGCATGGCCGACTCCGCGCGAACCCTGCTCCAGGGTGGAGAGGCGGCGGCCCCGGGCACCGTGCGACAGGAGGCCGCGCGCGCCCTGGGCCGGCTGGCCGCGCCGGAGGGCACGCTGACGCTCACCGGACAGGCGCCGGCCGCGGTGCTGGCGAACGAGAAGGAGCGCGCCGCCGCGGCGGACACGCTGCGCAAGTCGCTGGTGGACCCGGACGCGCGGGTGCGGGCGGCGGCGGCGGACGCGCTGGCGAAGCTCGCTCCCGAGCACGCCGCCGCGTGGGCGCTGGCGGTGAAGCCCTTCGACGCGGTGGCCTTCGGCCCCATGGGCGCCCGGACATCGCGGGAGCTGCTGGCCACCTCCGAGGGCCGCCGGCTGTCGGTGCCCACGCTGCTGGGCGCCCGCGCGCTGGAGCCGCTGAAGTCCCTGGCCAGCGACGCGAAGCCGGAGACGCGGCAGGACGCGTGGGCCGCGCTGGGCCGGCTGGGCGGAGACGACGCGGCGAAGCTGCTGCACGAGGCCGCCTTCGACAAGTCGCAAACCGTGGAGCTGCGCAAGGCCGCGTGGCGCGCCCACAAACGTGCACGCCGGGCCGCTGAGCGCGCCCGGAACCGGAAGGAAGGGAACCCGTCGTGACGACCGCCACCCGGCACCCCGTCGAGCTGCGCTACGCCACCGCGAGCGACGTCGAGTCCGTCGCGGACGGCGCCCGCGTCCGCCTGGCCCTGGAGGGCTCGCGCGGCACCGTGGGCGTGAGCGGCCGCGTCACCGACGCCGCCCTCTTCCGCGACGCGCTGGCCGCCACCTTCGGCATCCTCGCCAGCGACCTGCGCTACCGGGGCAAGGACCGCACCGCGTACCTGGCCTACCTGATGAAGCAGGGCAAGCGGGCCAGCGCGCTCATCTGGGAGGCGCAGAAGGCGTTCCTGGACAACGCGCTGGACGGCGAGAAGCAGCAGGACGCGGTGCTGGACCCCGTGCTCACGGTGGACCCGGACAGCGTGTCCCTGGAGGTCTTCTCCCGCGACGAGAGCGCCTACGCCCGGCTGTCCTTCGACAACCGCCTCTTCGAAGGCCGCGAGGCCGCGCACGGCTCCACCTTCCTGGACGTGCCGCCGGAGCTGCCCGCCCGCGTGGACCGGCTGCGCACCTACGTGCCCGTCTCCCTGGAGGCGCACGTCGCGCTGGCCACGCCGGCCGCGCAGCCGGCCCGCGCCCCGCGCAACGTGGAGGTGCCGCACGCCTGGCTGCGCGGCTTCCTCCAGGTGCAGTCCGCCGCCACGCTCCCCGCGAGCACCTGCGAGCTGGCGCCCATCGACCTCTACAACCTCCTCTTCGCCCTGCGCGCCCGCAAGGCGAAGAAGGCCCCGCGCGCGCTGCGCTTCGAGCTGGTGCCCGGCGCCCCGCCCCGGCTGGTGCTGGAGCCGTGGGAGCTGGTGCTGGAGTGCCACGGCGGCACGTACAACGGCGCCGCGCCCGCGGTGGTGCGCACCTTCGGCCGTCAGCGGCTGGCGGCGCTCGCGCGGCTGCTGCCCCACGCGA
Organism: Corallococcus macrosporus DSM 14697; assembly: GCF_002305895.1. Classification (GTDB taxonomy): domain Bacteria; phylum Myxococcota; class Myxococcia; order Myxococcales; family Myxococcaceae; genus Myxococcus; species Myxococcus macrosporus. Next base: position 180,986 of record NZ_CP022203.1, on the reverse strand, counting down.
AGTCCGTGAAGGTGCAGCTCATGGGCCCCGGCCTGCCGGTGTTCTGGGTCATCGACATGGGCGCGGCCACGCTGACGCTGGGCCTCACCGGCTGGACGGAGAGCGGCTGGTCCTCCGCCGCGGCCTTCGACGTGCTGATGCCCCGCGCGGTGCCGGACGGTCTGGCGGAGCAGCTCCGCGAGCGGCTGCGCGCCGAGGGTCCCCTGCCCTTCGACACGCTGGCCGCCAGCGCCGGCGCGCCCAGGGAGTCCGTGCGCGCGGCGCTCCAGTTGGAGTGCCTGCGCGGGCGCATCCTCTTCGACGTGGCGCGCGGCCAGTACCGCCCGCGCGAGCTGATGCCCACGCCGGTGGACGCCGCCGTCATCCGCTACGGCAGCGAGCTGGAGGCGCGGGCGCACCGGCTGCTGGGCGGCGACGGCGCCCCGGGCGCGGGCGAGGTGAAGCTGACCAAGGTGCACGACGTGGTGGGCGAGGGCCTCCGCATCCACGGCGAGGTGGTGGACCGCGAGGCCGTGCGCAGCTTCTTCCCCAGCTTCACGCTGGATTTGGAAGGCCGCGTGAAGGACGCGAGCTGCGGCTGCCCGCACCACCGGCGCTCCGGCCTGCGTGAAGGGCCCTGCGAGCACCTGCTGGCGCTGCGGCTGGCCTACGCGCGCCGCCGCGCGGAGGAAGAGGCGCTGCGGCAGACGCCCGAGGGCCGCAAGCTCATCCGCGCGGAGACGCGCTCCTACGTGCGCCGCGACGCGGAGAGCGGCCTGGAGATGGTGTACCGGGTCTCCCTGGACGGCCAGGTGGTGGCGGTGGAGTGGGGCCCGCGCACGGGCTCGCCGCGTCACCAGCGGCTCTGGTTCGACTCGGATGCCGAAGCGCGCGGAGCGTATTTCGCGCGCCTGGAGAAGTTGGCCGCTGAAGGCTACATCGACGCGGCCTCGGCATTGGTGTAAACCCATAACCACGGCCCGGCCGCCGCGAGCGGCCGGCAGGATTGGTGCGACGTAGAGACGACGACATGCGCTTCACGCGCGAGCAGCCGAGAGAGGTCCGGAGTGCATCAGCCTGAGCGCCTCGAGCGCGGGAGCGGCGTTGCGCCGCTCCGGTTGAAATGCAGGACACTCTCCGCAAGGTAGCCTGTTCTTGGCTCTCTCCCTCCTAGGCACTACGGCCAGGGTGGGTAGCGGAGCCAACGACGCGACCGCCGTTTACCCACCCCGGCCGTAGTGCCTAGGAGGGGAGAGCCGGTGAGGCTACCGTGCCCCAGGTGAGATGGTGGTGCTTTTCCAGGCCTCCCTCGACTGCTCGCGCCATGTTCCGTCATCCCTCGCCGCGCTCGTCCAAGGTGCAGACATGACCGCCAGGCTGGACCCGTTCGTCCCCGCAGCTTCGCCGCAGGCCGTGCCCACGCCCCAGCCCACCGCGCCGTCTCCGGACGCCGCCGCGAAGCGTGAAGCCCGCCGGCTCGCGCACGAAGCCCTGCTCGCCCGCGCGAAGGCCATCCACGAGGCGGGCGGCGCCGACGACTGGGTGCAGGCGCAGCTCGTCGCCAAGGGCCTCGCGGTGGAGGACCTGGACTTCTCCAGCGCCTCGGAGAAGGACAAGAAGGCCTGGAAGGAGAAGAAGAAGGCCGAGGCCACCGAGCGCCGCGCGCTGAAGCGTCAAGCCTATGAGGCGTGGCAGGCCACGCACGTGGGCCACCTGGGCGCGGGCGTGCACTGGGCGGAGGACCGCCCTGTCGACGCGTTCGACCTGCCTCACCGCGAGGAGCGCGCCCGGGCCAACGGCCTGACGGAGCTGAGCTCGGCGGAGGCGCTGGCCAAGGCGCTGGGGCTGAGCGTGTCCAAGCTGCGCTGGTTCGCGTTCCACCGCGAGGTGGACACCGCCACGCACTACGTGAGCTGGACGATTCCGAAGCGGGACGGCGGCAAGCGGACGATTACCTCCCCCAAGCCGGAGCTGAAGGAAGCGCAGCGCTGGGTACTGTCCAACGTCGTGGAGCGGCTGCCGGTGCACGGCGCGGCGCACGGCTTCGTGGCGGGGCGCTCCATCCTCACCAACGCGCTGGCCCACCAGGGCGCGGACGTGGTGGTGAAGGTGGACCTCAAGGACTTCTTCCCCTCCGTCACCTGGCGCCGCGTGAAGGGCCTGCTGCGCAAGGGCGGCCTGCCGGAGGGCCCGGCCACGCTGCTGTCGCTGCTGTCCACGGAGGCGCCGCGGGAGGCGGTGCAGTTCCGGGGCAAGCTGCTGCACGTGGCCAGGGGCCCGCGCGCGCTGCCCCAGGGCGCGCCCACCTCGCCGGGCATCACCAACGCGCTGTGCCTGAAGCTGGACAAGCGGCTGTCCGCGCTCGCGAAGCGGCTGGGCTTCACGTACACGCGCTACGCGGACGACCTGACCTTCTCCTGGACGAAGGCGAAGCAGCCCAAGGCGCGGCGGACGCAGCGCCCCCCGGTGGCCGTGCTGCTGTCGCGCGTCCAGGAAGTGGTGGAGTCAGAGGGCTTCCGCGTGCACCCGGACAAGACGCGCGTGGCGCGCAAGGGCACGCGGCAGCGGGTGACGGGGCTGGTGGTGAACGCGGCGGGCAAGGACGCGCCGGCCGCGCGTGTCCCGCGCGACGTGGTGCGCCAGCTCCGCGCCGCCATCCACAACCGGAAGCAGGGCAAGCCGGGCCGCGAGGGCGAGTCGCTGGAGCAGCTCAAGGGCATGGCCGCCTTCATCCACATGACGGACCCGGCCAGGGGCCGCGCCTTCCTGGCGCAGCTCGCCGCGCTGGAGTCCACGGCGAGCGCCGCGCCCCAGGCGGAGTGACGCTCAGCGCGCCAGCAGCGCCGCGTCCAGGAAGTCCTTCAGCCGCCGGGGGTACGCCTCCGGCTCGGTGGCGCTGAAGTTCCCATGCCCGGCGCCCTGGATGCGCCATGTCTGGGCGTACTCGCGCACCCTGGCGAAGAGCTCGTCGGCCAGCGGCTGCCCGGACTCCTCCGTGCCCATGATGATGAGCAGCGGCCGGGGACGGATGCGCTCCACCGCGTCGATGGTGCGCACCTCCTCCAGGGCGATGCCGCGCCGCCAGAAGGGCACCAGCGCGCCGGACTGCGACACGAAGCCGAAGCGGCGGAAGTCATACGCGGCGGCCAGCCACAGCGTGTTGAAGGGGGACAGCAGCACCACCGCGCGCACCGCGGGGTCCTCCGCCGCCACCTCCGCCACGGCCGCGGAGCCAATCGAGAAGCCGAGCGCCCCCACCCGCGCCGGGTCCACGTCCGGCTGGGCGCGCACGAAGTCCAGCGCGGCCCGCACGTCCCGGCGCTCCAGGTCCCCCCAGGTGGAGAACTCGCCCTGGCTCTCGCCGTGGGCGCGCAGGTCGAAGAGCAGCACGCCATAACCCGCGGCGCGCAGGATTCGCGCCTCCGGCAGCAGGTCCGCGCGCGTCTGCGACAGGCCATGGGCCAGCACCACGGCCGCGCGGTTGCGGGACGGCACGTACCACCCCCGCAGCGTCAGCCCGTCGGACGTCTGGAGCGACACGTCCTTCGCCTCGGTGAAGTCGGCGGGGCGCTCGGCCCTGGGACGGGGATAGTGGAAGTAGGCCTCGGAATGACGCAGCGCCCTGCCGAACAACGCCAGCGCGGCCAGCAGCCCCAGCGCGAGCGCACCCCCCAGCAGCCACCGCCACTTCATGCCCGTTGGACCTCGTTGAAGGAAGCTGGGGTGATTGAGCCCCAGGCGTGCGGACGGGACCCACGTTGATAAGCCACGTACCGGGCAGCTTACACTCCGCGTAGACAACTCACAGTGCCATCAAAGACGGCACTGTCGCGCCAGGGAAGCTGTGGGCACATCCAGGACGACGTTCGACGTGGTGGTGGTGGGCGGTGGCGCTTGTGGCGGCTGGACGGCCAAGCAGCTCACGGAAGCGGGCCTGCGCGTGCTGGTGCTCGAAGCGGGCCGCGGCATGGGCGCGGACAGGCTGCTGTGGATGCTCCACCGGCTGCGTCAGTCCTTCGGCTACCTGGCGGAGACGGATGACGCGCGCAAGGTGCGCCAGGCGGTGCAGAGCACCACCTTCGCGTGGCCCTTCCACCCGCACGCCTTCGTCGACGACGTGGACAACCCCTACACCACGCCGGAGGACCAGCCCTTCACGTGGATTCGCGCGCGCCAGGTGGGCGGGCGCACGTCGGTGAAGGCGCACGGGCGGCAGTTCTACCGGCTGTCTGACTTCAACTTCAAGGCGGGCTCGCAGGACGGACAGGGGCCGGATTGGCCGCTGACGCTGGCGGACCTGGCACCGCACTACGAGACGGTGGAGCGGTGGATGGGCCTCCACGGCAACGCGGACGGGCTGGACATGCTGCCCGACTCCGTCTTCGCGGGCGGCATCACCATGACGCCCGCGGAGCAGCGGCTGAAGGAGCGCGTGGAGCGCCGCTGGCCCGAGCGCCGCGTCATCTCCCGCCGCACCTCGGGCGCCCCGGTGACGATGCCCGCCGCGCGGAAGACGGGCCGGCTCACGCTGCGCACCCACGCGGTGGTGGACCAGGTGCTGTACGACGCGGCGACGGGGCGCGCCACCGGGGTGCATTACCTCGACGCGAAGTCGGGCAGGTCCTACGAGGCCCACGGGCGGGTGGTGGTGCTGGCGGCGGGGGCCATCGAGTCCACGCGCCTGCTGCTGCACTCGCGCAGCAGCGCGTTCCCGGACGGCCTGGCGAACGCGTCGGGGCAGCTCGGCCGCAACCTGATGGACCACACGTACCTGCTGGGCATCGAGGCGAAGATGAACCTCCCGCCCGAGGCGCAGCGTCCGGAGCAGAGCTGGGCGTACATCCCCCAGTTCCGCAACGTCACCACCCGGGAGCAGGACTTCGCGCGGGGCTACGGCGTGCAGGTGTTCACCTTCGGCGACAACTGCCACTTCGTGCCCTTCGGGGAGATGGTGCCGCGCGCGGAGAACCGCGTGACGCTGAGCCCGACGGTGAAGGACCGCTGGGGCATCCCCGTGCCGCACATCGAGTGCCGGCATTCCGCCAACGAGCTGAAGATGGCCGAGGACGCGGTGGCGGCCTGCAAGGAGATGATGGAGGCGGCCGGCTTCACCGTGGAGAAGGCGAACGCCACGCTGTCCACGCCGGGCATGGCCATCCACGAGGTGGGCACGGCGCGCATGGGCACGGACCCGAAGACGTCGGTGCTCAACGCCCACAACCAGAGCTGGGACGTGCCCAACCTCTTCATCAACGACGGCGCCTGCTTCCCGTCCCAGGGCCCGCAGAACCCCACGCTGACGATGATGGCCCTTGCCGTGCGCGCCAGCGCCTACATCGTGGACGAGCTCAAGGCCGGGCGGCTGTAAGGCCGCGCCCGCTCACGGCACCTGCTTCAACGTCGCGCGGAGGGCGGACGCGAGCTGCTCGTCCGCCCCCACGAGCAGGCTCAGCAGGAAGGCGCGGAGGTCATGGCGCCGCGCCAGCCACGCGGCGTCCTTGTAGGCCTTGCTGGCATCCCCGAGCCGGGGGAGCAGCGCGGCGAGCCAGGCCCGCCACTCCTCCTCCGAGTAGAGGCCGCGCCGCGCGAGGAAGAGGACGGGGCGCGCCAGCCGCTCGGGCTCGCCGAAGACATAGGCATGCGCACGCTCCGGCACGGCCTGCGTGGCGACCGCGGCGAGGATGCGGTCGGCCTGCGCGCGCTCCAGCGCCGGGTTGAGGCTCAACTGCATCAACCAGTCGCTCCCGTGCGCCACGCCATGGCGCCAGCCTGTCGCCGCGTCGAAGCCGCGATAGTCACGGACGGACTCCACATAGCGGGCGGCCGCCTCGACCATGGCCGTGCGCTCCTGCGCCGTCATCCACGGCTTCACGCGGTCCACACGCGCCACCTCCGAGAGGACGAGCGCCGCGAACGGCTTGCGGAAGCCCTCCGCGTCCGCGCCCGCGAGCAGCCCTTGCAGCGCGTCCCGCAGCCCACGCAGCGCCGCGGTGTCGAGCGCCCCGTCGCGCAGCCACCGCGTCAGCGCTTCGTAGGCGATTCCATCCCGCAGCGCGGGGTCCGGCGCGCCCAGACAGCCGAGCAGCCCCTTCACCAGCGCCGCGCGCTCGGCGGCGTCCGGGACGGCGAACTGCTTCGCCTTCAGGGCGGCCAGTGACTCCCGGGTGCTTCCTTTCGGGGGACAGGTGGCGGAGGCGGAGGCGGAGATGCACAGCGGCAGGACAGCGAGCGCGCGAAGCCACGTCATGAGGAGAACTCCAAGGAGCCGGGCATCTCGCCCAGTGTCCAGACTCGACTCTCGCACTGTTCGGCTGGGGAGTGCTCGAAACCATGACGGTGCGCTCACCGCCGCGCCAGCACCGCGCCCGCGAGGCCCGCCATCGCCGCCACGAGCGCCCATGGGCTCAGCCAGTCGCCCCACGCCAGCGCGAGCGACGTCATCTCGGCCGTCGCGGGGACGCGCAGGGTGAGGCCGGCGCGCTGGCCGTCGTCCACCTCGGCCACCACCGCGCCCGTCACGTCGATGAGCGCGGACACGCCCGAGTTCGTCACCCGGACCTGCGGCCGCCGCGTCTCGATGCTGCGAAAGGCCGCGTGCATCAGGTGCAGCCGGGGCGCGGGCGTGCCGGTGAACCAGGAGTCATTGGACAGCGTGAGCAGCAGCTCCGCGCCCTGCCGCACGCCCTCCGCGACATACGCGGGGAAGATCGACTCGTAGCAGATGAGCGGCGCCACCCGGAGCTGGCGTCCGTCCCGAAGCCTGATGCGCACGGCCCTGGGCCCAGGCCCGCGCGTCCAGCGCCCGGTCCACGGCAGCCACTCGCGCAGCGTGGGGGTGTCGATGAGGTCCGGCACCCACTCCGTCAGCGGGAAGAGCATCGTCTTGCGATACGCGGCGCGCTCGAGCCCACCGTCGCCTCGCGCCGAGGGCTCCAGGAACATGGCCGCGTTGAACTCGCGCTCGCCCTCCAGGTCGTAGGTGCCGAAGACGAGCGGCACGCCGCGCGCCGAGACGTAGCCGGCAATCTCCGCGTCCAGCGCCGCGCCCGTCTCGCTGCGCGGCGTGCCGAAAGGCGTGGGATACACCGTCTCCGGCCACACCAGCAGGTCCACCGGCCCGTCGCGCAGCAGCGCGTCCGACATCGCGTAGTGCGTGTCGAGCACCCGACGCACGACCTGGTAGGCCCCCAGCTCCGCCTTCAGCTTCTCGTAGCGGGTGATGTTCGCCTGCACCGCGCCCACCACCAGCCCACCACCGTCAGCCCGCGTCGCCGCGCGCGCCTGGGCATGCCGTAAGGCCCCATAGCCCGTCAGCCCCAGCACCAGGACGGCCAGGCCCACCACGGGTCGCAGCGCGTGCCGCGCCCCCTGCCCCCTCCAGGCCCGCAGCGCGGCGAGCACGCACTCATTGCCCAGCAGCAACACCAGCGTGAGGCCCGGCGCGCCCGCCACGTCCGCGCCCTGCCGCAGCCACTCGGACGCATGGAGCCCATGTCCCAGCGTGTCCGCGAAGAGCTTCGGCGTGATGCCCTCCACGCCCACGTACGCGAGCGTCCCCACCAGGGGCGGCAACCACCCCTGCCCCTCCCGTGCCACGCGGCGCGCCACGTACCGGGCCAGCGCGGCGGCGGGAAACTGGAGCTGGAGCACGGGCGCCACCAGCAGGAACAGCGCCCAGCCCACCCACGTGGGCGCGCGGGAGTACGCCTGGAGCGCGCCCGGGAACCAATGAAAGACGGCGGCGGTGAACGTCACGCTGAGCAGCGCGCCCAGCCCCAGCGCCTCGCGCGCCGAGCGGGCCCGATCCAACGCCGCGAGCCAGGGCACCATGGCCACCCAGCCAAGCACCAGCCAGCGCGCCTCCAGCCGCGCGAACAGCGCGAACAGCACGGTCGTCCCCAGGACACCGAGCAGCGCCACGCCCAGGCGCCGCCCGCGGCCCACCCTCACCTGCACGTCCATCACCGCGAGGGCGCCGCGAGCTCCGCGCCCTCGGGCAGCTCCAGCCGCTGGATGGGCATTCCCGGCGGGGCCAGCTCCTCGGGCACCAGCCGGTCGGGCGGCATGGGCACGGGCTGCCCGTTCGCATCCGTGGGCTGGTGGTCGGGATGGAAGGTCAACACGGCCGCCACGAGCTCACCCGAGTCCGTGTACTGGAAATGGCGCACGTACCCGGGCGGCAGCTCGAAGTCGTCGGGGACGACGAGCCCTCGCTTGATGGGCTTCGTCCCGGGCCGGAAGAGCTGGAGGCCCGTCGCCTGGGATTCCATGTCGGGCTCCTGGACTTCGGTGTCGGTGGTCAGCTCGGGCGCGGGCTCCGCGACAGGCGGCGGTGCCGGGGTCGCAACGGGACGCGGCCTCGGCGCGCGCGGACGCGCCTCGGGCGTGGGAGGCGGGACGGGCAAGGGCACCTCCGCGAGCGGCGGCGGCGCGTCCACCTGGATGTCGCTGGAGCCCCACCAGACACTCAAGCCAATGCACGCGAGCGTGAAGACACACGCGCCGCCCACGAGCCACGCCCCCAGGCCTCTGCTCGTGCGAGCGGGCGTGACGTGCGTGACGCCGTCGCGGTCAACGCGACGCTCCGATACAGGGGACTGCGGCCTCATGTTCGCGCGAAGACCTCCGGGCTGCGTATGCTACGGAGCCACTCCCCCCGAGGCAAACACAGCACCTTCCGCTCACCCTCATGAGCTCTTCGTCCATCCTCGTCACCGATGCCTCCGGCGGCACGCCACCGCCCGCCACCACGCCCGAGCCCGCTCGCTTCGTCGTGCACGCCTGGACACCCGGGCCGCGAGGGCTCGCGGTGGTGACGCAGCTCGCCGTGCTGGGGGCCCTGCTCCACTTCGCCGCGCAGCTCTGGACGGACGCCTTCGAAGGGACGCAGCGGATGCAGCCCGTGCCCATCGCCATCGGGCTGGTGCTGCGGGTCATCCTGCCGCTCGCGTTCGTCTCCGCGCTGCGCCGCGGCCACCGGGCCACCGTGGACGTGGACACCCACCAGTGGACCCTGACCCTGCGCGGCGGCGCCCGGATGGAGATTCCCTTCGAGGCCGTGGCCGAGCTGCGCCCCTGGCGGCTGCCGCTCCCGGGCCCCGGCCTGGCGCTGCGGATGCGGTCCGGCCGCGCCTTCAGCCACGCGCTGGAGGTGGAGGACGCGGTGCCCCTGCTGAACGCGCTGAGCCAGCACGGCGCAGCCGGCGCGACGCAAGCGCACACGCTGGTGCGCTACGCCCAGGCGCGCCATGCGCTGTGGCGCCGGCGCTGGTACCACCTGCTGGTGAAGTTCGTGCTCTTCCCGCTGGTGCCCACGGCCATCCTCTTCTACTCGTACCAGGTCATCTCGTTCGGCGGCCCGCTGGCTGAGTACAAGATGTATGGCCTGGAGGCGTACCTGCGCTCGTTCGGCCGGTACTACGCGCCCGTCTCACTGTGCATGCTGCTCTTCGCCTGCTTCTGGCGCGTCGTCGCGGAGGGCGCGGCGCTCCTGGCCGCGTGGCTGCTGCCGGCCTGGGCGCGCGGCGTGCGGCGCGCGGCGGAGTGGGGCTGCAGGCTCGTCTACTACGTGGGCATCCTCGCGCTGATTGGCGCGCGCTTCATGGTGTGACGTGCGCGCCCGGCGCTGGAGACGACAGGGCCCCCGGTTCCCGAAGGCGACCGGAGGCCCAGGCACCGCGCTCACGCCCGTGGCGTGGACGCGGACGTCACTACGGCTGAGCGGGGTTGAACTTCGCGCTCTCCGTGCCCATGCGGTCGTGGCCCGTCCGGTTCCAGTTCGGGTTGGAGCCGGTGTAGGGCACCGGGCCGCTGCCGGAGCTGGACATGGTGCCACCGGTGTAGGTCGGGTGGACGTTGTCGGACTGGAGGTAGTCGAAGCTGGTGCTCGAGTTCACGAAGTGCGTGTTGGCGTCGCGCAGCGTGCCGCGCAGCGTGACGGAGACGCGCTGGACGTACGCCGCCTCGGACTCGCCCTGGCGGTAGCGGATGGCGGCGGAGTCCACCTGGCCATCGCCGTTGGAGTCATAGTCCGCGGCCATGTACTCGGCGAACGAGTCCGCGCACTTGAAGCCGTAGCGCGCCGCCAGGTTGCACGCGCGCCAGTTGCTGCGCGCCAGCAGCGGCAGGAAGCGGTCCCGCTTGTTCACGACCCGGCCCGTGGCGGAGTCCGTGCACCGGGTGTTCACGTTGTCCGCGTCGAAGCCCGGGTAGTAGATGTTGGAGATGATCTTCGTCGCGGAGGCGGGCGCGTACTGGTTGATGGTCTGCATCGCCCGCTCCATGTACGTGGTGCAGGTCGCCAGGGCGCTCTCCAGGCCGCTGTAGTTACAGGTGCCCGTCTGGTCCGCGAAGGCGTCGCGCGCCTGGAGGTAGTCGTTGCCACACATCTCGAACATGACGACGCGGGTGTTGGCCGCCTGCATGTACGAGCGCTCGGAGACAATCTTGTTGTTGTAGATGTCATTCGCCTTCGCGCCGGACTTGGTGCGGCGGATGACCTCGATGTCCGCGTTCCACTTCCGCGCCAGGTCCTCGCCCTGCACCACCGGCGCCGCGCGGCGGGCCACGTTCCAGAAGAAGACGGTCCCGTTGTAGCCGGCGTAGATGGAGTCGCCGTAAGCCACCACGCGATACTTCGTCGAGGTGGACGGCTGGTCGATGGTCCACGACGTGTTCTGATTGAGGGTGCTCGCCACCGCGCTACCACCGACCGTGAAGGCCGCGCACATGGCAACGACGGACAGCCTGTTGTGACGGAAAGACATGCCCCGCTCCTTTGGATTCCCACTGGGGGGTTGTTGGGGGAGCGCGCAGGCTACATGGCGTCGATTGGCAAATCACCTCTAAACAGGAATAACGCATCAAGTCAGAATTGCTGGTGTTGCTATGACCTCACCCCTGTTTGAAACGGTGTCGTAAGAATGACGCGGAGCAAGCCTTTGACGCGGCGTTTCATCATGTTTCACCCAGGTCCGGAGTGTTTCACGTGAATCTTTCCCGTGGCACGAGAGCGCTGCTGCAGTGGCTGCTCCTGGGTGGGCTGGTGGGCGTCGTCTGCGGCGTGGCTTCCGCGGTCTTTTTGTACCTGCTGGAAGAAGCGACGCACTTCCGGGAAGGGCACCCGTGGCTGGTGTACGCGCTGCCGGTGGCGGGGCTGGTGCTGGGGGCGGTGTACGGGAGGTGGGGTGGGCCCATTCGCGGGGGCAACAACCTGGTGTTGGACACGGTGCACGCGAGCGACGCGCAGGTGCCGGTGCGCATGGCGCCCATGGTGCTGGTGGGGACGGTGCTGACGCACCTGTTCGGCGGCAGCGCGGGCCGCGAGGGCACGGCGGTGCAGATGGGCGGCAGCCTGGCGGACCTGGTGGCGCGGCGCCTCCGGGTGGGGCCGGACACGCGGCGCGAGTTGCTGGCGGCGGGCATCGCGGGTGGGTTCGGTTCGGTGTTCGGCACGCCGGTGGCGGGGGCGGTGTTCGGGCTGGAGGTCGTCGTGGTGGGGCGCATGGGCTACGAGGCGCTGCTGCCCGCGCTGGTGGCGTCCGTGGTGGGGGACCTGGTGACGCGGGGCTTGGGCATCCACCACACGCCCTATCCGGCGCCGGGGGCGCTGCCGCTGACCTGGGGGGTGCTGGCGAAGTGGCTGGTGTTCGCGGTGGCGGTGGCCGTGGTGGCGGTGGTGTTCGTGGAGCTGATGCACCGGCTGAAGAAGCTGCTGGAGCACCGCGTGCGCTGGCTGCCGGTGCGGATGGCGCTGGGCGGCGCGGCGGTGGTGGTGCTGTGGAAGCTGGCCGGGACGGATGACTACCTGGGGCTGGGCGTGCCCGGCATCCTGCGGGCCTTCGTGGACCCGGCGCTTCCTGTGTCCGCGTTCGCGTGGAAGCTGGTGTTCACCGCGGTGACGCTGGCCGCGGGGCTCCTGGGTGGTGAGGTGACGCCGTTGTTCTTCATCGGCGCGGCGCTGGGCAACGTGCTGGCGCGGCTCTTGGGATTGCCGCTGGATTTGGGCGCGGCGGTGGGCATGGCGGCCCTGTTCGCCGCGGCGGCGAACACGCCGCTGGCGCTGTCCATCATGGCCGTGGAGCTGCTGGGCGCGAATGTGCTGCCCCACGTGGCGATTGTGGCCACGGTGGCGTACCTGCTCACGGGGCACCGGGGCATCTATCCGTCACAGCGGATTGCCCGGTTGAAACATGGCGGGCCGCTGCTGGAGAAAATCGTGGCCCTGCGGGAGCTGGCCCGCGAGGACCGCGCCCCGCCCTCCGGGCCGGAGGGACGGGGCAGGGGCTGAGGGCTATGGTTCGGGGAAGTGGTAGACGTGGCCGTCGTCTCCGACGATCCAGAAGTCTCCGGCGGAGGTCATGGCGAGGTCGCGGAGGGGCGCCGCTGGTGCGCCCGAGGCGAAGGCCGGAGCCTTGGCCCAGCCATGTGGAGTCAGCCGGTGCAGGTGACCCACGGTGCCCTCATTGCCAACGACGTACGCATTTTCGGTGTTGGGTGGCACGGCCACACTCACGTAATCGACCACGGCCTCCGACGGAGAAGGCACCCGCGTCCAGCTTGGCGACTGCCCCGTGCCTTTCACCACCAGACCAGCGTCTCCCACCGCGTAGATGAGCTCCGCGTTTGCGGCCCATACAGCACGCAAGCTCCCATTGTAGCCTTCAATACCCTGGAGGACTTGTGTTGAAGGAGCGCCCCAGTCCATCCGACTGTAGCGATTGACCATCGGCGTCAACGGCGGTGACTCCCCAGTCGAGCCCACGGCAATCAATGTATCCGGACCAATCGAATGAAGTCCCCAGTACCGACCGGACGAATCGTGGCGCATGGCATTGGCCGTCCACTCATACAAATGCCCTACCGTTGAAACCGAGAATATTTGAGCTGGAACTCCCACTCCAACAACACCTGAGATGTGTTCACTCGCGCTCAGGGCGAACTGCTGCTGAAAAATGTCACAAGAACCTCCGTTATGCTCGCCATGCCAACCGCCCTGACCTGCCAGGATACCGTAGCCGTTATCAGGGTTCGCCCACATTGCGTGTAAATCCACCAAGTTGCCTTCCACCCCACACCGAGTGACCGTAGTCGTGTCGTGGCTCACGAATGGTGAATCTGCGTCCATCTTCACCGCCAGCTTGCCCCTCAGTCCCGCCACCCACACTGGGTAACCACTCGGGTGTACAGCCACCGACTGCCAATCACGCTCCTCCAGCGCATCATCGGTGACCAGCCGCAACTCGCCGCAGGGAATCCCCTCATCCACCAGGCCATCGCAGTCGTTGTCCAGGCCGTCGCAGACCTCCGTGCCTTGACTGCTCGTGGCGCTGTCAGCGTCATCACAATCCAACGTGTTCGCCGACATCATCGGAGGCAGCGGCGCGCCAGGACACAGCGTGCCCATCGGCTCGCTGTCCTTCTCTCCTTCACCGTCGCTGTCCTCGTCCGCGAAGAGTTGCGCCGGTGGCGTGCCCACGCATTCCGTCCCCGTCCCCGCGGAGTTGCATGCATACGTCCCATTGCAGGCCTCCGTGCACGACGCTCCCAGCGCTCGTGGCCCATCGGTGAACAACTCGTCGATGCCGCCGCCACAGTTGTCATCCAAGCCGTTGCACGCCTCCACGATGTTGGGATGGATGTCGGCGCGCTCGTCGTCACAATCCCCCGTCACCTCGACATGAAGCTCGCTCGGCGGGTCACAAGCCTCCGTGCCGGGCCCATCGCGGCCAAAGCTGTCGCGGTCTTGGTCCAGGTACCAGAACCTGTTGACCACACCCACTTCCTTCTGGCCGTCGCAGTCGTCATCCAGGCCGTTACAGAGCTCCGGCGCGCCAGGGAAAGCCGTCGCTCGCAGGGCATCGCAGTCCGTCCCCCGATTCATCGGGCCGCCCCGTGAGACGAAGCCGTCACCGTCCTCGTCATCGGTGTGCAGGTTGTCGAGCACCCATTCCTGCCGACCGGCAGAGGCGAAGCTGAAGGTCCTCGTCCGCTCATCCACCAACTGCTCGGCTGCGCACCCCTTCTCGAAAGCCCTGACGGTGACTTCGACGTCCCGCCCCCAGTCCGCTTTGCGGAAGATGGCGACGTTCAGCACCGGGTCGTTGGTATCGAATTGAGCGGGCTCCTCGAACTCAGCGAGCAACGTCTCGCCCGTACCGCCGTGGGCCTCCACCGTGATGCAACCCTGGCTGAAGTTCTCGTGGTGGCCAATCTTGACGTGGACCGCGGCCTCCTTCGGGCCCGGCGCTTCCGAGTCCTTCTTGCAAGCCAGCAACACCAGAGGCAGGAGGAGAATGGCGGATTGACGCATGGGGTGCACTCTAACCCAACCCCAGTCATGACCTGCTCAGAAGCCGACTCACCCTGGAGTCCGTCCAAGTGCAAGGACATGGACAGCCCCACAGGCACACCGGCGTGTGCCTTTACCGTCAAGGCTGTGAGGCCAACCGCCCCGGAGGCCCGGCCTCCGGCCCACGCTGACGCAGCTCGGGTGACGCCACCGCGAACCCTTCCGGCAGCATGCGGAGGATGCGCTCGCGCCGCTGCTTCGAGCCCGCCAGCCGCCGCTCCAGCAGCGCCTTCTGCGCGCGCGTCTCCTTGTCCAGCGGCCCAGGGCGCGCCGCCAGCACCGCCAGCCGCTCCGTCACCGCCTCCACCTCCCGGTCGATGAGCACCGGCTGGATGTTCCGCGGCTCCTTGCGCGCACGCCCCACCGCGTTGTTCTCAATCCACACCGGCAGCACCGACACCTCCTCCAACGCCACCGACACGCCCGGCATGGGCCGCACCAGCGACACCCGCAGCAACACGGAGTCCCGCCGGTCGCCCCCAGCGCTCTTCGCCCCCGGCGCGTGCCGGTAGAAGCGGTCCTGGTTCGCCACCAGGTTGCCCAGCGAATACGCGATGAGCCCCTTGCGCCCATCCACCGTCTGATACGCCTCCAGCGGCTGGAGCACGTGCGGATGGTGCCCGATGACCGCCCGCGCCCCCGCGTCCAGCAGCGCGCGGCCCAGCGCGCGGTCCTCCGGACGCGGCGCCACCTTGTACTCCGTCCCCCAGTGCACCAGCACGATGAGCGCGTCACACCGCGCCGCCGCCGCGCGCACGGCCTCCACCGCCTGCTCGGAGGAGACGCCCCGGTGCGCCTCGGGCTGGGCGTACGGCACCAGCGCGACGTGCGGCGCCTGGGCGTCCTTCGGGTTGCTGAAGCCATTGAGCAGGCGCGTGAAGGACAGGAACCCCACCTTCACGCCTCGCACGTCCACGAACGCGGGCTCCCACGCGGACTCCCGCGTCGCCCCCGTGCCCGTGTGACGGATGCCCGCCGCGTCCAGGTGCCGCAGCGTCTCCACGATGCCCGCGGGGTGCTGGTCCCTCGCGTGGTTGTTCGCGGTGGACACCACCTTCACCCCGGCCGAGGCCAACGCATGCGCCATCGCCGAAGGCGCGTTGAACAACAGCTCCTTCGCCACGGCCTTCTTGTTGTCCGTGACGGGCGTCTCCAGATTCACCACGCCCACGTCCGCGGTCCGCAGCACGTCCGCGATGGGACCGAAGACGTGGTCCCACCCCTCATGGT
Source organism: Corallococcus macrosporus DSM 14697 (assembly GCF_002305895.1). GTDB lineage: Bacteria > Myxococcota > Myxococcia > Myxococcales > Myxococcaceae > Myxococcus > Myxococcus macrosporus. The sequence goes on along the minus strand of NZ_CP022203.1, from coordinate 165,427 downwards.
TGAGCGAGGGCGCCCGGCCTCCTCCCGGCGGCGGCGCCCCGGTGCGCGCGTGCAGCCTCGCGACCTCCTTGACCTCACCGTGGGGAATCACGTCCCCACCAAACACCAGCTCCACGCGCGTGGGGGCGGAGGCACACAGCAGGGGAAGCAGCAGCAGGACGGAGGCGGACACGCCTCCAGCCTAATCCAGACACCCGGGCCCCCTGGAAGGACCCCATGTCGGCGGCTACGGCTTGCCCTTGTCGCTGCCCGTGTCCCCCTCGCGGGGGTAGCCGCGCTCCTCGCGCGAGCTGCCCTCCTCGCCCCAGCGGTGGGCCTCGTTCGTCACCTCCCGGTCCTCCGCGTCCCGCCGCGCCGTCTCCGGGTCGTTCATCGCCTCACGCAGGCGCGTGTCCGGCTGCGGGGAGCCGGACGCGTCTCGTGACTTCGGCGTGCGCTGCTCGGCCATCGTCGAATCTCCTCTCCTGGGTTGCGTCCTGCCCGAACAGTGCGCACGACCCCGCGGTGGGGCCAGGGGAGCCCGGGGCCCGCACGCCTGGTCGCAGGGAAGGAGGCCTCCGGTCACCCCGTGAACAATGCATGTGACACCCGCCCGCTTCCACGTTCCCGGCGGCCCGCGCCCGGGCTACGGGGCCTGATGGGAGTTTCCGCATGAACCGCGTGATGTCTGGCTTCTTCTGGATCAGCCTCTACCTCCTGGTCGTGCTGGTTCCCGTCTTCCTGATGCTCATCCCCCCGGCGCCGTCCGGGCGGTCCTTCTGGCTGGAACTGTCCGTGGCGCTGGGCTTCGTGGGGCTGACGCAGATTGCCGTGCAGTTCGTGCTCATCGCGCGCTTCAAGCGCCTCACCGCGCCCTACGGCATCGACATCATCCTCCAGTACCACCGGCAGATTGCCCTGGTCGCCGTGTGCCTCGTGCTGGCGCACCCGCTCATCATCGTCATCGACAACCCGTCCCGGCTGAAGCTGCTCAACCCCCTGGGCGGGAACTGGGCCAGCCGCTGCGCGCTGCTGAGCGTGCTGATGCTGGTCACGCTGGTGGTGTCCTCGCTGTTCCGCGAGCGCCTCAAGCTCAGCTACGAGCGCTGGCGCCTCTTGCACCTGCTGCTGGGCGTGGCGGCCATCGTCTTCGCCCAGCTCCACGTCTCCATGGCGGGCCTGTACACCAACACCTTGTGGAAGCACGCCATCTGGGTGGCGACGTCCGCGGCCATGGTGGGGCTCGTCGTCTACCTGCGCGTCCTGCGCCCCGCGTGGCAGCGCAACTACCACTGGCGCGTCGCGGAGGTCCGCCCCGAGCGCGGCGGCACCCACGCCCTGGTGCTGGAGCCCGTGGGCAACCACCGCATGGCCTTCGCCCCGGGCCAGTTCGCGTGGCTCAAGCTGGAGGGCACGCCCTTCACGCTGGAGGAGCACCCCTTCAGCTTCTCCTCCAGCGCCGAGCGCTCGGACCGGCTGGAGTTCGGCATCAAGGCGCTGGGCGACTTCAGCGGGCGCATTGGCGACGTGCCCCCGGGCACCCGCGCGTTCCTCGACGGCCCCCACGGCGCCTTCAGCATCGACCGCTATCCGGCCGTGGGCTACGTGTTCATCGCCGGCGGCGTGGGCATCACCCCCATCCTCTCCTTCCTGCGCACCATGGCGGACCGCGAGGACCCCCGGCCCGTCACGCTCTTCTACGCCGACACGGACTGGGACAGCCTGGCCTTCCGCGAAGCCCTGGCCGAACTGGAGGTGAAGATGGACCTCCACTGCGTCTACGTCCTCAAGGAGCCCGCGGAGGACTGGAAGGGAGAGCGCGGCGTGCTCACGGGCGAGGTGCTGGACCGGCACCTGCCGAAGGAGAAGCTGGCGCGGTTCTTCTTCATCTGCGGACCGCCGCCCATGATGGCGGCGGTGCACGAAGCCCTCCAGGAGCGGGACGTCCCCGAGGCCCGCATCCACCTCGAGAAGTTCAACCTCGCCTAGGCCGGAGCCTTCCCCACCATGCGACACCTCGTGGCGAACGTCGCCACCTACACCATCGCCGCGCTGCTCATCCTGGGCTCCGCGCTGTTCGCCTGGATGCGCACCGCGCAGCTCGTGCTCACCGACGAGCACGCGGCGCTGGCCCGCTACGAGCCCGCGCCCGCGCACGAATTCGAATGGCGGGAGCTGGGTGAACACGCCTACGTGCGCAACTGCCAGAACTGCCACGGCCAGGAGGGCAAGGGCTGGGACCAGTACCCCGGCCTCACCGACACCGCGCGCCTCTTCGCCGCGCCAGGCGGACGCGAGTACCTGGTGGAGCTGCACCTGCACGGCCTGACGAGCCCTCGTTGGGGCGCGCCCATGCCCGACATGGCCCACCTCCAGGACGTGGAGCTGGCCGCGGTGCTGAACCACGTCCTCACCCACTTCGGCAACACGCCGCCCTCCGGGACGCGCCTGTATGTCCCGGAGGACATCGCCGCGCTGCGCGGGCCGAAGCGCTCACCGTGGGAGGTGAATGAACTCCGGCCCGGAGGGGATGCACGGGCCGCCGGGCGGAGCGCGCCTCCGCGACAAGGGCAGGGCGCAAGGGGCCCGTGAGCGAGCGGCCTGCCTCCAACACGGCCGTGCCCGACGCGACGCCCGGCCTTCAGGATGGACAGCGCTGCCCAGGGCCTGCGCTCAAGCCCCACGGCGCCGGCGCATCACCGCGCCCGCGAGCAGCGCCACCCCCACCGCGCCCAAGGCACCAGGCGCCGCGGCGCAGCCCATTCCGCTGGAAGCAGGGTCGTCCCTGCACGTCACCTCCGCGCTGATGGTGAGCGGCTGGTCCACTCCGTCCATGCGCACCGTGTGGGACTGCTCGGCGACCCGGTTGGTCTCGAACTCCTCCCTGCCGAAGATGAAGCCCACCTCTTCACCTGGCGCGAGCGCCTGGGTGCAGACGCTGTGCGGACAGCTCGACAACGGCCAGTCGACCAGCGTCACCGTCTGCTCACAGGCGTTGCGAACGAGGCTCTGTCCGCAACTGACGGACGCATGGAAGATGAGGCACGGCACCTCGGAGACGACGCTCTGGTTCGAGGTGGTACACGCGCACGGCACCGACTCCGCCCGAGCGCTCCCCGACAGCCCCAGGACCAGTGCGCTGGCGCAGCCCAGCCAGGCACGAACACGCCTTCCTTGCATCGACGACTCCCCAACCGATTGCGCCGGCCCCGTCCGCGGCGCGCATCCTGTCCCGGACGCGGCCGCTGGCCAAGTCACCGGTGGGGCTACTTCGTCCCGAAGAGCCGGTCGCCCGCGTCGCCCAGGCCCGGAAGGATGTAGCCGTGCTCGTCCAGCCGCTCGTCAATCGCCGCGGTGTAGACGTGGACGTCCGGGTGGTGCTCGCGCAGGTTCGTCAGGCCCTCCGGGCACGCCAGCAGGCACACGAAGCGCAGCGAGCCGGGCTTGCTCTTCTTGAGCCGCTGGAGCGCGGCCACCGCCGAGTTCCCCGTGGCCAGCATCGGGTCGCACACCACCACGTCCCGGTCCGCGAGCTGGCCGGGCACGCGGTAGTAGTACTCCACCGGCGACAGCGTCTCCGGGTCCCGGTACAGGCCGATGTGCCCCACGCGCGCGGAGGGCACGAGCTGCAACATCCCGTCGAGGATGCCCTGCCCCGCGCGCATGATGGCCACCAGCACCAGCTTCTTGCCGTCCAGCACCGGCGCCGTGGTGCGCGCCATGGGCGTCTGGATGTCCTCCTCGCGCACCTTCAAGTCCCGCAGCGCCTCGTAGGCGAGCAGCAGCGAGGTCTCCTGGAGCAGCGCCCGGAAGGAGGCGGTGCTCGTCTCCACCCGGCGCATCTGCGTGAGCTTGTGCTTCACCAGGGGGTGGTCCACCACCGTGCAGTTCGGAAACTCCATTGCGTCCTCCCGTCAGAACACCGTGCCGTCACTGTCCACGCGGATGGGTGGCCCACCACCGGGGCGCCGCTCCGCCGCCACGCGCCTGCCGGCCGTCCACGTGCCGCCCTGGAGCACCTTCCCCAGCGGCAGCTCCTCCGCGCTCAGGCCCAGCCGGCCGCGCACCAGCGCCGCCACCCGGTCCAGCAGCGCCACCGTCAGCGCGCGCCACTCCACGATGGGCTCGTCCCCCGGATGGAAGGACTGCGTGAAGAGGCGCGGCTCAAGCGGAGACAGCACGCCCAGGTCCACCAGCAGGCCGCCGTTGCGGTACTCGGGCAGGCCGGTGAGGCCGTCCAGCTCCGTCACCACCACGCCCGCCTCGGACAGCGGCTCCACCAGCGAGTACGTCAGCCATTGGGACAGCTTGTGGAAGGGCACCAGCGCCTCCAGGCTCTCCACCGGCCCCAGCGCGGGATGCGGCCACACATCGCCCAGGTTCACCGCGTCCACCATCACCCGGCCGGGCCAGATGGGGCCCAGCACCTCCAGCACCAGCCCCAGCAGCTCCGCGGCGCGCACGCTGCGGTGCTGCGCGGTGATGATGTCCAGCAGCGCGCCCGGCCGGGGCAGCACCTTCGCCAGGCCGTGCAGCAGGTGCAGCCGGCCCTCCAGCCCGTCCACCGGGTTGGCGTCCGTCACCTGCATGCCCCGCGCGAGCCCCTCCCGCGTGAGCCGGCCCAGCGCCTCCGCGTCCACGCGCAGCGGCCGGTCCGGGTCCGACGAGAAGCGCCCCTCCATGAACATGCGGAAGCTGGCCACGGCCAGCCCCTCGGAGCGCGCCCACGTCTTCCCGCCGGCCTCCTGGTAGCGCCACTGCGGACCGCTGCCCGCGTCCAGCAGCACGCTCACCACCACCAGGTCCAGCTTCGCGCGCGCCCGCTCCTGGAGGGTGGCGCTCTTGAGCCGTGACTCCAGCTCCGCCAGGCGGGCCACGCCGCCCACGTCGAAGTGGCGCCAGCGGCTGTGCAGCGGCACGTCCAGCGTGGGGTAGTGCTCGCGCGTCACGTGCAGCACCGTGTCCACCACGATGGGCAGCCGCGACGGCTCGACGCGGAAGTGCTCCAGCTTGCCCGCGAGCCCCAGGTCGAGGAGCTGGTGGCACCGCTCGCGGATGGCGGACGGCGTGCGCAGCCACGCCACCGCGGGAGAGAGGTCCGACCTCGCCAGCGCCGAGTCAGACATCGAGGCCCCGCCCCTTCACCCGCGCCAGCTCCTCCGCGTCCGCCACCGGCCCCTGCGTGAAGTAGCCCGCCGCCTTCTTCGCCTCCATCTCCACCTGTGCGTCGGCGGGGATGAGCTCGTCGGGGATGGGGACGCGCTCCAGGATTTCGATGCCCGAGCGCGTAATCGCGTCGTGCTTCATGTCGCTCATGGACACGAAGCGGTGGATGCGGGTGATGCCCAGCCAGTGCAGCACGTCCGGCATCAGCTCCTGGAAGCGCATGTCCTGCACGCCGGCCACGCACTCGGTGCGCTGGAAGTAGGTGGCCGCGGAGTCGCCGCCCTCCTGCCGCTTGCGCGCGTTGTACACGAGGAACTTCGTCACCTCGCCCAGCGCCCGGCCTTCCTTGCGCAGGTACACGATGAGCCCCGCGCCGCCCGCCTGCGCCGTGCGCACGCACTCCTCGATGCCGTGCGCCAGGTAGGGCCGGCAGGTGCAGATGTCGCTGCCGAACACGTCGGAGCCGTTGCACTCGTCATGCACGCGCGCCGTCAGCGGCACGTCGCGGTCCGCCAGCGTCTCGATGCCACCGAAGACGTACAGCGTCAGCCCGCCGATGGGCGGCAGGAAGACGTGCAGGTCCGGGCGCGTAATCAGCTCCGGGAACATGCCGCCCGTCTGCTCGAAGAGGCCGCGGCGCAGCGCGCTCTCCGTCATGCCGAAGCGCTTCGCGATGCCCGGCAGGTACCACACCGGGTCCACCGCGGCCTTGGTCACCTTGATGTCGCCGTTGTCGCGCAGCAGGTCCCCGTCCGGCTTCAGGCGCCCGGCGTCAATGGCGTCGCGCACCTCGGGGAAGTTGATGTGCGCCTTGGTGACGGCGATGGTGGGCCGGAAGTCGATGCCCTGCTCCGCGTATGCCCGGAAGGCCTGAGGCGCGATGGCGCCCCACGGGTCCAGCGAGACGATGCGCTCCGGGTTGCTCCACGACGGATGGGGCCCCACCTGCGCGGCGGGCGCGGTGTTCTTCAGGTCCGCGCGGTGGTCCTGCGGCAGCATGCCCGCGGCCACGGCCAGCGCGCGGTACACCGCGTAGGCGCCGGCGTGCGTGCCAATGACGTTGCGGTGCCCGGGCTCGGTGAGCGTGGCGACGACGGGGCCCCGGCGCGTCGGCTCGCCGTCTCCCCAGCGGATGGGGACGCTGGGGACGTCACCATCCGGGTGCGAGGTGAGGCGGATGTGATTGGGGTTCTTTTTCTCGGGCATGGGAGCGCCCTCCTTGCGGGCGCGGGAGCAGAGTCGGGGTGTGGGGGCGGTGCTTCGCGGCGGGGGAGCGCGCTTCAGCTCATCCACGAGCCGTCGGTCCGCGCCGACCACTTGCGCGTGACCTTCTTCACCTGCGTCCAGAAGTCGAGGCTGGACGGCCCGGTGATGTCCCCGTGCCCGAAGCGCGAGTCGCCCGTGCCACCGAAGGAGAACGGCTCACGCGGCACGGGGACGCCCACGTTGACGCCCACCATGCCGGCGCGCACGCCCTCCACCACCGTCTGCGCCACGCCACCGCTGGTGGTGAAGATGGACGCCGCGTTGCCATAGGGCGACGCGTTCTCCACGGCCAGCGCCGCGGACAGCGTGGGCACCCGGACGATGGAGAGCACCGGACCGAACAGCTCGCGCCGCGCGGCCTCCATCTCCGGACGCACGTTGTCCAGCACCGTGGGGCCCAGCCAGTTGCCGCCGGACCAGGGCTCGCCCTGCGGCTTGCGGCCACGGCCGTCCAGCAGCACGCGGGCGCCTTCCGCCTCCGCGCGGGCAATGGCCGTCTCCAGGCGGTCCAGCGCGCCCCGGTCGATGAGCGCGCCCATGCCGGGGCCCACCTCCAGCTTCGCGGCGCGGAAGACGACGTCATCGAGGATGGGGTCCACGTTGCCCACCGCGAGCAGCACACTGGCAGCCATGCACCGCTGGCCCGCGCAGCCGGTGAACGAGTCCACCACCGCCTGCGCCGTCAGCCCTGGCTCCGCGTCCGGCACGACGATGAGGTGATTCTTCGCGCTGCCCAGGGCCAGCACGCGCTTGCCGCGCTTGCAGCCCTCCGCGTACAGGTGGCGCGCCACCGCGGACGAGCCCACGAAGCCCACCGCCTGCACGTCCGGGTGCGCCACCAGCGCGTCCACCGCCTCCCTGCCGCCGTGCACGACGGAGAAGACGCCCGCGGGGTAGCCGGCCTCGCACATGAGCTCGCCCAGCGCGCACGCCGTGAGTGGCACCTTCTCCGACGGCTTGAGGATGAAGGCGTTGCCCAGCGTGACGGCGATGGGGAACATCCACATCGGCACCATGGCCGGGAAGTTGAACGGGGTGATGCCGGCGACCACGCCCAGGGGCTCACGGCGGTACTCGCAGGAGACGCCGCGGCTGACCTCCAGGTGCGCGCCCGTGTCGAGGTTCTGGAGGGACAGCGCGAAGTCGCAGACCTCCATGCCCTTGAGCAGGCCCGCGCGGGCCTCGGCCACCGTCTTCCCCGCCTCGCTGGCGGCGAGCTGGGCCAGGGCGTCCAGGTCGCGTTCCAGGGACTGACGGAAGCGGTAGAGGTACTGCGTGCGCTCCCTGAGCGGCGTGTCCTTCCAGGATGACGCCGCTGCCTTCGCGGCCTCCACCGCCTGGGCGACTCCCGAGGCGGGCGTGAGCGGAACCTTGCCGATGACGGTCCCCGTGTAGGGACTCCGGACATCGAGCTGCACTGCCCCGGGGGGCACCTGCCAGCTTCCTCCAACGAGGTTACGGCACGAGACGACGCTCCGAGGAAGCTGGATGAAGGACACGCACACCCCCCAGGTGTCTGGCGTGAAGAAATGGCCTGCCATTGTAACCAGGGAAATGGACTGTCACGCAACCTGGCCCCCGCGGCAGACGGCGGCGGGCACGCTCAATGGAAGACATCCAGATGCCCAGGGTGTCAGGTAGCCGACCGACTCCGCCGGTCCGCACCTGGGTGGCAGGCATTGCGGTCAGCGGTGAGGCGGCGGCGGTGTCCTCCGCGTCCGGGGCGAGCCTCATGGCTTGGACCGCTTGAGGGGTGCCGAGCAGTCGCGCGGTGGACGCCGGGTCCGCCAGCAGCAGCGCGGCGTACTCCATGCCCGCTTCAACGCCTGCCCCAGAGCCTTGTGCCGCGCTCAGCGTGGCAGCAGGAACTTCTGCACTGCCTCCAGGAACTCGTCGGGCCGCTCGACATTCGACAGATGCACCACCGGCAGCTCCAGCAGCTCGGCGTGCGGCACCGTGGCCGCGATCTCCGCCCCGTGGATGGCGGCCGTCACTGTGTCGTCGCGGCCCGTTATCACCAAGGTTGGCGCGTCAATCAACGCAATGGTGCGCCGCAGGTCCGTGTCGCGCACCGCCGCGAACGCGCCCGCCAGCCCCTGCCTGTCGGTGGCCAACAGCATGGCGCGGAACGCGTCGATGACGGGCCCGCCCACTTGCAGCATGGCTGCCGGGAACCAGTTGCCCAGGAACGTTTCGGCGGTGTCCGTCATGTCCGGCGCCTGCAATGTGGCGGCGATTCGCTCGTCCCATTGCCGGGCGGGGCCCAGATAGGCCGAGGTGTTGGCCAAAACCAGGCGGTCGATGCGCTCGGGGACATGCACGCCCAGCCACTGTCCGATGAAGCCGCCCAGCGACAAACCCAGGAAATGCGCGCGTCGGATTTTCAGCCCGTCCAGCAGTTCGACGACGTCGCGGCCCAGGCGGTCCAGAGAATACGCGCCAAGGGGCACGCCGGACGCGCCATGTCCGCGGGTGTCGAAGCGCAGCACGCGAAAGTGGCGCGACAAGGCCGGAATCTGGCCGTCCCACATGTGCAGCGTCGTGCCGATGGAGTTGGACAGGACCAGCACGGGCAGGCTGGGGTCGCCGTCCATGCGGTAGGCGATGCGGACACCGTCGCCGGTGGTGAAGAAGGAGAGACCTTGCATGACGCTTCCGCCTTGTGAGGAGGTGTGATGCAAATGGTAGTTGCGGGCTGATTCGGGGAAATTTACAAAGTTCAAACAATCATTGTCGGAAAGACGAAATGGGCGATTTCACCCTGCACGACCTGCAGTGCTTTGACGCCGTGGTGAGGGCGGGCGGCTTCCAGGCCGCCGCCGCGGCGCTGCATCGTTCGCATCCAGCGGTGTTTGCCGCCGTGGCCAGGCTGGAGCGGCAGCTGGACCTGACGCTGCTGGACCGCAGCGGCTACCGCGTGCGGCTGACTCCGGCGGGGCAATCCTTTCACCGCCGCGCACAGGCGTTGCTGCGCGAGCTGGAGGGGCTGCGCACCCACGCCGTGCAACTGGCGATGGGCGAGGAAAGCGAGCTGCACGTGGTGATTGGCGACCTGTGTCCGCGGCCGCAAGTGCTGGCCGTGCTCAGCCGGTTCTTCGCCCGGTGCCCCGGAACACGCCTGCACCTGCATTTCGAGGCGGTGGGCGGGCCCGGGGAGCGCCTGCTTGATGGCGATGTGGACCTCATCCTACACCGCGTGGATAAGAGCGACCCTCGGTTTGAGTGGGTGGACCTGGCCAAGGTGCCTTTCATTCCCGTCGCGGCGCCCGGTTTCCTGCCCGCCGCGAGCGGCCGCCCCATCGGCCCCCGTCAATTGCGCGACGCCACACAATGCGTCTTGCGCGACACGGCCAGGCATACGCCCGCGACCTCGTACTTCATGGTCGACGGCGCGCCCCAATGCACCGTGCCGGACCAGACCATGAAGAAGGAAGTCATTTTGCAAGGCATGGGCTGGGGACATCTGCCGCGCTTCCTGATTGATAAAGAATTGCGCGACGGACGGCTGCGCTCCATCGCCAGCCGCCATCTGCCTGGCAGCATCGAGGAGCTGGTGGCTGCCCGCCGCAGCGACCGCCCACAAGGCCCGGTCGCCAATCGCCTGTGGCAGGCCCTTCAAGACGAGGCCGCGGAGTTTCGAACGCCTTGACGTCGAAAAATGGCCTGCCCGCGGGGATTGCGTTCAGCGGGAGTCAGGCGCCGCCAGCAGGCCCCGCAGCCGGGCGATTGCGGCCGTGTCATCGGCGTCTGGCGTGAGGCCCAGGGCCTGGGCTTCGTCGTACAGCGCGAGCGCGTACTGGTAGCGGGAGGTGGCTGTTGCGGCGTCGCCCTGCTCGGCGATCAACTCTCCGTCCTCGGCGACCAGGCGCGCGAGCACCTTCACGCGCGTGGGGGCGCCCAGCAGTCGCGCGGTGGACGCAGGGTCCGCCATCAGGAGCGCGGCGTACTCCATGCCCAGCGTGCCGGAAGCCGTCTCCTGGATGAGGCTCTGGGCTTCCGCGAGCTTCTTCTCCCGGCGCGCCTTGAGGATGCGGGCCAGGGCGGCGGCGAACTCCTCGATGAGCCGCTCGATGTAATCCTTGCGAAGGGACATGGCGGGCCGAAGGTAACCGTAGCGCGGGGGGCGTGCACGTCCGGGCCTGCCGTCGGCTAGGGTTCCGTGACTGTGCGACGCCCCCATGCGCCCTGGGTCCTGCTTGCCGTAGCCCTGCTGGGCTGTTCGACCGTCGCGCATGACGAACGCTGGAGAGGACCGAGCGAAGTCACGGAGGAATGCCGCCCTTCCGAAGACGCCCCCTGTGTCTCCGTCCACTGCACGCCCGAGGCGCATGGAATCAGGCGTGGCGCGACTTCATGCTGGCCAATCCCAGAGCCACGCCCGAGGAAATCTACCGACACGCGGGCGCACTCATCTATCGCTTCCAGCTTCTGGGCGGCCCGCTCCAGCCGTACTACTCCCACACCGGGACATGAGGACTTCAACGCTCCGATGACACGGTTCTTCTGGCTGAGCGAGGACGCGAAGGCGGCATCGACCGCGGGCGGCCACATTGATGCGTGGCACCCCTGGGGCCTCCCAGGAGTGCACTGCCCTACTTGCCGCGCCACCTGGAGCGACGTGGGGCACGACTATCCCTGCGTTGACCTGTCATTCGTCCCAGAGCGAGCACTGTTCGAGCGGCCTCGCCCTGAGCCCTTCTCCGAATTCGCGCGCCTCCGAGAGCGGGTACGCCCCCTGGTGCCTCCGCATGCGGTCCTGCCACCTGGAACAAGCTTCGGTCCCTTGACGGGCAAGGCCACGGGACGATTCGGCCCCATCGCCTGGGTCGAACAACTCCTGCTGCTGGTGCAACCCGAGGTGCTGGAGCGCCTGGAACAAGCGGGCGTTCAAGGACTGGTGGGCTGCCGCACCGAGCTGACGTTTCGCCAGAAGACCCCACCCACGTTCCTGGAGCTCCAGATAGAGCCACGGGGCCGACTGCATCCCGACTGCATTCCCCCAAGCGTGCCTCCTCCCTGCGCGACTTGCGGCCGGCATGGCTTCTCACGCCCTGAGGAACCCATCCTCGACGCCGCCTCCCTCCCCTCCGGAGTCGACCTGTTCCGGGTCGGCAACTTCGCGACCATGGTCATCGGTACCGAGCGATTCATGGAGGCCGGGCGCCGGCAGAAACTCGACGGCATCACCTTCCGCGAGCTGCCCGCCCGTTGACCCGGAGGGGGCACTCCAGGCCTCTTCTGCAGTCGGGAGCTTGCGCCCTGCGCACCCAGGTGAGCCCCCACCCGTCGGCCACCGCCGACACCGGCCTGGTGCACAGGCAACCATCCAAGCGGGCCGGAACGTGGGCCTGAGGGGCAAGCGCGGATAGAGTCGCGGAATCGGCCATGAGCATGCGAGACAGCGGAAGAGGACGCGCCGGCACGGGCAAGCGCGAGGATGACGCCTACGGCACCGGCCCCGGCTCACGCCGCGAGGACGCGCCCCCCGTCCCTCAAGTGGGACGCTACTTCCTCCTCAAGCGCCTGGGACAGGGCGGCATGGGCGTGGTGTACGCGGCCTATGACCCGGACCTGGACCGCAAGGTGGCCCTCAAGCTGCTGCACGCGGACTCGCGGACGGACTCGGAGGAGGCCCGGGCCCGGCTGCTGCGCGAGGCGCAGGCCATGGCCCGCGTCTCGCACCCCAACGTCATCCCCATCTTCGACGTGGACGTCTGGGGCGACCGCGTCTTCCTCGCCATGGAGCTGGTGGACGGCGGCACCCTGGCCTCCTGGGTGAAGGAGGGCCAGCGCTCCTGGCGCGAAATCCTGGCGTCCTTCCTCGCCGCGGGCCGGGGCCTCCAGGCCGCGCACGCAGCCGGGCTGGTGCACCGCGACTTCAAGCCCGCCAACGTGCTGGTCAGCAAGGCCGGCCGCGTCTTCGTCACCGACTTCGGCCTCGCCCGGCCCGTGGGCACGCTCCCCAGGGAGGAGCCCCTCTCCGAGGACGACCCGTCCAGCATGCCCTCCGAGCGGCGCATGCTGGACACGCCCCTCACCGAGGCGGGCCTCATCATCGGCACGCCCAGCTACATGTCCCCGGAGCAGTTCCGCGGGGACGATTTGGACCCGCGCTCGGACCAGTTCAGCTTCTGCGTCGCGCTGTACTGGGCCCTCTACCGCCAGCGCCCCTTCGAGCCCGCGAAGATGGAGGCCTACGCCTCCTCGCGCAAGCCCCAGGCCGCGCAAGCGGTCGAGGCCACCGAGCCGCTGCACGTCACGGCCCCCCTGGAGCGCGAGGCCCCCAAGCCGCAGCCGCCGCCCGTCCTCATCCAGGAGCCGCCGCGCGACGTGAAGGTCCCCGCCTGGGTGAAGCAGGCCATGATGCGCGGCCTGTCCCTGGACCCGGCCGCGCGCTTCACGTCCATGGAGGCGCTGCTCGGCGCCCTGTCGCAGGAGCACCGCTTCACGAAGCGCCGCCGCTGGGTGGCGGGCGCCAGCGGCGTGGCCGCGAGCGTGGCCCTGGTGAGCGGCGTCCTCTACCAGCAGTCCCAGGTCTGCGCGGCCGTGGGCGCGCGCATGGATGACGTCTGGGGCCCGTCGGCGCGGCAGCACGTGCAGGCGGCCTTCCTCGCCACCGGCACGCCCTTCGCGCAGGCGCTGGCCGGCAAGGTGACCCAGGTCCTGGACGGCTACGCGAGCGCGTGGAAGCAGCAGAGCACCGACGCCTGCGAGGCCACCCACGTCCACGGCGTGCAGACGGAAGAGCTGCTGACGCGCCGGAACGCGTGCCTGGCGCGGCGCTACAAGGACCTGCGCGCCACGGTGGACCTCCTGTCCAGCGCGGACGCGGCGCTGGTGGAGAAGTCGGTGGACGCGGTGCACGCCCTGCCCTCGCTGCAGGAATGCGAGGACGAGGAGTCCCTGGCCGAGCAGCAGCGGCTGCCCTCGGACGCGGGCAGGCGCGCCGACATCGAGAAGCTGGAGGAGCAGCTCGCGGGCGTGAAGGCGCTGGTGGACGCGGGCCGCTACCCCAGGGCCCTGGAGGCGGCGCGCGCGCTGGAGGCGCCCGTGCTGGCCACCGGCCACCTGCCGCTCATGGCCGAGCTGCGCTTCCACCTGGGCTGGCTCCAGGAACAGAACGGCCAGTCCCCCGAGGCCGCCAAGGCGCTCTTCCACGCCGTGCGCGACGCCGAGGCGGGACGCGCGGACCGGCTCAAGGTCGCCATCCTCAACAAGCTGCTCTACGTGGAGGACGGCCAGCGGCACTTCACCCAGGCCTCGGCCTGGGGCGAGCTGGCCCACGCCACCCTCCAGCGCCTGGGCGGCGAGCCCGTGCTGGAAGCCGACGTGCGGATGAACCAGGCCAACCTCGCCGTGTCGCAGGCGCGCTTCGAGGACGCGCGCACGCTCCTGGAGCAGGCCAGCTCGCTCCAGTCCCACGCCCTGCCCCCGGGCCACCCCAAGCGCGCGCGGACCACCTTCCTGCTGGGCGGCGTGATGCTGGATTTGGGGCAGCCGGAAAGGGCGGCCGCCCTGCTGGAGGAAGCCCTGGCCCAGACCGAGGCCGCCGTGGGCCCCTGGCACCCGGACATGGCCCAGCGCCACGGCATGCTGTCCCTGACGCTGCGCGAGCTGAAGCAGCACACCCAGGCCCTGGAGCACGCGCGGGCGGCGGCGCGCGTCCGCAAGGCCACGCGGGGCGAGCAGAGCGTGCTGTACGCGGAGGCCCTGGACGAGGTGGGCATGACGCTGCACACCCTGAAGCGCTACGACGAGGCGCTGAAGGCCTACGAAGAGGCGCTCGCCATCAAGCGCGCGGCCCTGCCCATCGACGACGAGCGGCTCCAGTACTCCTATGACGGCGTGGGCCAGGCCCTGCTGGAGCTGGGCAAGGCGAGCGAGTCCGTGGCGCCGCTGCGGCACGCCGTCTCCTTCGCGTCCGCCCCGCCCGACGTGCTGGCCGAGTCCGGCTTCGCCCTGGCGCGCGCCCTGTGGAAGACCCAGCAGCCGCCAACGGAGGCCCGCGGCGAGGCGGCCCAGGCCCGGGCCCGCTTCACCGAGGCCGGCCTGGAGGCGCGGGCGGCGGACGTGGACGCGTGGCTCGCGACGCTGCCGCCCGAAGAGGCGCCCGCCCCGGCCCGCCCGCCTGCTCGCAAGCCCCGGCGGTGAAGTCCCCCGGACCCAACGGGTGGCGGGGCGCTTCGGCCGTGTTAGCGTCCCGCTCCCGTGGCCCCGTCGAATGAAGAGGAACCCGCGCTGGATCCGACGCTGACGCTGAGCCGCGCCCGGCAGGGGCGCGTCCGGCTGAAGCTGATGGTGCTGTCCGGCCCCGAGTCCGGCCAGAGCCATGCGCTCTCCAAGTCCGAGTACGTGCTGGGCAAGTCCCCCACGTGCGACATCGTCCTCACCGACAAGACGATTTCCCGCGAGCACCTCAAGCTGACGGTCCACGACGAGCACGTGGTGGCCACGGACCTGGGCTCGCGCAACGGCTCCTCGTGTGACGGCCGCCGCTTCACCGAGCTGGAGCTGCACCCGGGCACCGTCATCACCCTGGGCACCACCGAGCTGAAGCTGGTGCCGGAGGAGACGGCGAAGCGCACCCTGCTGCTGTCCAACCGCGACCGCTTCGGCGCGCTGGTGGGCGGCAGCCGCCGCATGCGCGAGGTGTTCACCCTGCTGGAGCGCCTGTCCCCCGGCGGCGCGGACGTCCTCATCCAGGGTGAGACGGGCACCGGCAAGGACTTGTGCGCGGAGGCCATCCACCAGCACAGCAGCCGCGCCAAGGGGCCCTTCATCATCGTGGACCTG
The DNA here is from genome assembly GCF_002305895.1 of Corallococcus macrosporus DSM 14697. Taxonomy (GTDB): domain Bacteria; phylum Myxococcota; class Myxococcia; order Myxococcales; family Myxococcaceae; genus Myxococcus; species Myxococcus macrosporus. Next base: position 150,223 of record NZ_CP022203.1, on the reverse strand, counting down.
GCGGGCGTGGCGCCCTCGCTCATCGAGTCCGAGCTGTTCGGCCACGTGAAGGGCGCCTTCACCAACGCCCAGAGCGACCGCGCCGGCGCCTTCGAGCGCGCCAACAACGGCACCGTCTTCCTGGACGAGGTGGGCGAGCTGCCGCTGGAGCTCCAGCCCCGCCTGCTGCGCGTGCTGGAGCGCCGCCAGGTGAAGCGCGTGGGCGCCAACGACTACGTCACCGTCAACATGCGCGTGGTGACGGCCACCCACCGGGATTTGGAGGACGCCGTGCGGCAGGGGAAGTTCCGCCGCGACCTCTTCCACCGGCTCGCCGTGCTCCGTGTGACGATGCCCTCCCTGCGCGAGCGCCCCGAGGACATCCCCCTGCTCATCGACACCATGTTGCAGCAGACGGGCCGCCCGCCCAGCGCCCTGTCGGACCAGACGCGCGCGCTGCTCGCCCAGTACCCCTGGCCCGGCAACGTGCGCGAGCTGCGCAACGTGGTGGAGCAGGTGGTGAACCTGGGCGAGGAGGCCCTCCCGGAGCTCGAGTCCTCCGACAGCGAGCGCGGCCCCAGCGCCGCCGACCTGGACCTGCCCTTCAAGGAGGCCAAGGAGAAGCTCGTGGAGGGCTTCGAGCGCGACTACCTCCGCAACCTCCTGGAGCGCTGCGAGGGCAACATCTCCCGCGCCTCCCGCGAGGCCGACATCGACCGCGTCTACCTCCGCAAGCTCCTGAAAAAGCACGGTATCGAACCGAGCGGCGGGCTGTGAGCGCCACCGAAGCAACTTTCTCCAGACTTTGGAGATAACCTCGGATTGGAGCCATGCAGGCTCCGCCCATCCCCCAGGGAAGACCGCCCATGCGAGTGAATCTGTTCCAGTCCATCGCGAGGCTCGCGGAGACCCGGCCCCAGCAGGCGGCGCAGCCCGCGGCGACCGACCCCGCCCAGGCCCAGGCGCCCCAGCAGCCCGCCGTCCCCGACATCGTCGCCCGGTACTTCACCGACAGCTTCGAGCCGGCGGCGGGCGCCTCCGACGTCGTCAAGCAGACCAAGGACGCCAACTGCGGCGCCGCGGTGGCCACCATGCTGTCACCCACCGCCGGCAAGGACGGGGCGGCGGCGGCGCAGAAGATGGACGCGCTGGAGTCGCGCTTCACCGACGGCGGCGGCACCACCCCGGAGGAGCTGGCGAAGATGCTGGCGCACGAGGGCCTGGAGGTGAAGAAGGGCACCTCGAACTTCGACATGCCGTCGGTGAACGAGGCGCTGTCCCGCGGTCAGCAGGTCGTGGTCCAGGTGGACACGAACCGGCTCGCCACCGGCGTGGACTCCAAGGTCGCCGGCGGCTCGCACTGGGTCGTCGTCGACGGCATGGACGACAAGGGCAACTACCAGGTGAAGGACACGAACACGGGCTCGCGGTACTCCGTGTCCGGTCAGCAGATCGCCGACTCCGTGGGCTCCGCGTGGGAGCTGCACCAGGGCGGCGGCATGCTCGTCGTGGGTGCTCCGCAGAGCGCCATGGACGAGGGCACGCTGGTGGAGAAGGCCAACCTCCACACCGACGTGCTGGGCGACACCGACGGCGGTGGCTCACGGGCCCGCGGCAGCTTCGGCCGCGAGTCCTCATAAGCCTCCCGCCGCCGTCCTCCCTGCCGGCGTGGACTACGCCGGCAGCGTGCCCTGGCCGGAAGCCAGGGTGTCCATGAACTGCGACACCTTCTTCACGTAGTTGGCGTCCCCCGTGCCCGCGGGAATCGCGTGCGGGTTGCTCTTGTCCACGCCGTTCGGGCCGGAGTTGTACGCGCGCAGGGCCAGGTCGATGCTGCCGAACTGCTCCTTCATGTCCTTCATGTAGAAGGCGCCCGCGAGGATGTTCGTCGCCGGGTCGGACAGGTCCTTGCCCTGCAGGTCCGGGTACTTGGCCTGGAGTTCCTTGAAGGTGTTCGGGTTCACCTGCATCAGGCCGGTGTCCGTCAGGCCGTTGCCGCCGTTGGTGGACGTGGCGGACACGTCACCGCGCGACTCCGCCCACACCTGCGCGGCAATCATCTCCGCGGGCACGCCCGCCTTGGCCGCCGCGGACTCGATGAGCGGGCGCAGCTTCTCCAGCGCGGGAGGCAGGTTCCCGCCCAGGCCCTTTCCGCCGCTCGCGCCCGGGGTGGACGCGGGGCCACCACCAGGCGCTCCGGCGGCACCACCCACAGGCGCGCCCTCAGCGCCGCCCACGGCAGGCGCGGCGCCGGTCGCCGCCGGTGCGGGCGCGGGGCCACCCGCTGGCGGCGCGCCCGCCGAACCCGCGGCCTGCGGCGCCTTCGCGAAGCCCTCCACCGCGTCATTCATGAACGGAGACGGGCCCTGCTGCTGGGCACCGGGGTTCAGCTCCACGGGAGGACGGCCGCCGCCGCAGGCCGACGCGGGAGAGAAGGAGCTGTCGGAGAAGCCCTTGAACGGGGACGCGCCCTGGCCGCACTGCGCGCCGGAGCCGCACTGCGCACCGGAGGCCGCGCCCTGCGCCCCCTGCGCGCCGCCGGGCTGAAGGCCCTGCTGGAGCTGGGCCAGCGTGTTGATCAACTCCAGCGCCCCCTCCAGCAGCTTGCCCAGGGACTGGGACTTGCCGCCGCCCACGTCGAAGCCATCCTGCTGCATCCCGACCCGCCCCAGCGGCGGCTTCTGGGCGGAGACACCCGGCAACGACGCGGAGGGCCCGGAGACGGAGACCTCCTGGGCCGGGGAGCGGATGGCGGAGGGAGCGGAGCCGCTGAGCGGAGAGAGGCGCATGGGGAAGTTCCTTCGGGAAGGGGTGGAGGGCTTCTGTAGGCGACCCACGCACCAGTAGCAGCGGGTGTGCCAACGCCCAAAGACTCCCAAGCCCTTGATTTCACTCGAACCGCCGGAGCCCCTGAGCCGCCTCCCCTGGTGACTGCCGTCAGCGGGCCGGTGCTCTCAGTCACCAGCCCCCCCGTCCGAGGACCGTACCGACATGCGAGCGCGCTAACGTAGCGGCCTTCTCGAATGGGAGGGGATGCGGGACATGAGCCAGAACGGAAGCAGTGCCGACAGCGCGCGGGTGCGCTGGCTGGTGGTAGGAGCCTTCTCCCCGTCTCCCACGGGCCGCCGCTTCCCCCTGACGGTGCACACGTTCGGCGACGAGCTCACGCGCGCGGGCACCGGCCTCCGCGTCACGGTGGCGGACCGGCTGGGGGCCGGTGACTCGCGCACCGTGGAGCTGTCCTTCGACCGGCTGCGCGCCTTCAGCCTCGCGGACGTCATCACCCGCGTCCCCGAGCTGCGCGCCTTGCAGCACCTGCACGAAGCCCTGGCCACCACCGACGCGCTGGGCACGCTGACGCCCGAGGAGGCCGCCACGCGCGTGGCCACCGTCACCGGCCCGGGCCGGCTGCCGGACGCGGTGGCGGAGGCCCTGCGCGCCGCCTCCACGCCGCCGCCCGCCCCCGCCGCCCCGGCCGAGCCCTCCGAGTCGGGGGACGACCTGGTGGAGACGCTCCTCAGCCGCGCCGACGCGAGCACGCCCGCCACCGCGTCCCGGGCGGTGGACGCGTTCCTGCGCGCCATCAACCCGCGCGTGCCCGCCACGCCCGCCCCCGCCGTCACGCCGGAGGCCGCCCAGCGGCAGACGGCCCGCGCGCTGGTGGAAGAAGCCCTGCTCCTCACGGCGAAGGACCTGCTCCGCGCCGAGCCCGTGGCCCACCTGGAGTCCGCGTGGCGGGGCCTCAAGTGGCTGCTGGACCAGGTGCCCGCGTCCTCCGGCATCTCCGTGGAGGTGCTGGACGTGGCGCGCGCCGGGCTGCTGGACGCGGTGCAGGGCGCGCTGGACGCGGAGCCCTTCGAGCGCCCCGACGCCGTCTTCGTCGTGGACGCCACGGAGGACGTCGCCCTGCTGGGCAGGCTCGCGGCGCTGGGCGAGCGCGCGCAGCTCCCGGTGGTGGCCGCCGTGTCCGCGCCGCTCCTGGGCGTGGCGCCGGCGGAGCTGGCCGTGGCGCTGGAGGAGGAGCGCGAGCACGTCCCCGAGGCCTGGACGGCGCTGCGCCAGGACGAGTCCGCGCGCTGGCTGTGCGCGGTCATCAACCGCGTGGTGGTGGCCAGCGAGGGGCGCGGCGTGGCCCGGCGCGTGAGCTTCACCAGCCCCGCGCTCGCGGTGGCGGCGATGCTGGCGGCCAGCTTCCGGGACACCAGCGCCTTCGCGCGCATCATGGGCCAGCCGGGCGGATTGAAGGCACCGGCCATGTGGGAGCTCCCCACCGGCCGCGACACCGGGCTGGGCATCCCCACCGAGCACTTCCTCCCCATCCGCGCGCAGGCGCGGCTGGAGGAGCGCGGCATCCTCGGCCTGGGCAGCGGGCGCAACGCGGACGCGGTGCTGCTGTCCGCCGCGCCCATGGTGTTCGGCGGAGGCTACGCGGTGCCGCTGCCGGCGCAGCTCCTCACCGGCCGCATCGTGCGCTTCGCCACCTGGGTGAGAGACCAGTTGCCCGCGGGCACCGGCGGCGACGACGTGGACGCCATCTTCTCGCAGGCCGCGGAGGTGTTCCTCTTCCGCGGCGCCACGGAGAACGGGCAGCTTCGCGGCCAGCTCGTGGCCACGGACAACGGCCGCGGCGTGCACGTCACCGCCACCGTCCGCCCGGAGCACGCGGGCACGCGCTTCCAGCTCGCCTTCACCCTGCCCTTGCGCGGCTGAGCGTCAGTCCTTCTTGAAGCGCAGCACGTAGCCTTCGAGGAACACCGTGGGCAGGTCCAGGTCGCCCTCGGGCACGCGCTCGTAGCCGCGCCGCAGGTACATGCGCCCCACGCCCTCCGCGCCCCGGCGGACGTGGAGGCACACGGCGTCCACGCCCCACTGGCGGGCCAGGGACTCGGCGGCGTCCATGAGCGGCCGGGCCAGCCCCAGGCCGTGGTGGCTCACCGCGGTGGCCAGGCCGCGCAGGTCCGCGGCGTTGGGCAGCCACGCCTCGGAGCCGGGCGCGCCGGGCTTGAAGAGGGCCACGGTGCCCACCACCTGCCCGTCCAGCTCCGCCACCAGCACGGTGGCCACCTTGCGCCGGGACGCCACGTCCCGCAGCTCGCGCTTGCGCTCGTCGCCATAGACGACGTCCGGGAGCTTCTTCGAGTACTGGGTGAGGAAGGCCTCCACCAACAACTCCCCCACCACCGCGTCATCCTCGGGCCGCGCCTCGCGCACGAGGGCCCGCTCCACGACATGCCGGGTGTCCATGGCCGCGACTCTACGACTGGCCGCGCGCCCACGCGATTTCACCCCAGCCAGCTCCGCTCATGTCTGCGTGCAGGCGGACACTGCGCCCGCGTCACCACACGCCCAGGGTGGCAATCAGGTTGCCCGTCTTCGCGTCGAAGACATCCATCCACACCCAATGCGGAACGTAGACGCGCCCACCGTACTGCCGGATTCGGGAGACGCCCGAGCCGCTCTTCGAGTTGGGGATGGGGACGTCCCACCCCACGCGCCCCGTCCGCAGGTCCCTGCGGACGAGCTGCTCCCCGCCCTCCTTCAACGCGTAGACCATGAAGAGCGCGTCCTCGGTGAAGTCGAGGACGTCCACCGTGGACTCCTTCACGTTCCGGGGGTCCATGTCCGCGACGTTCTCCGTCCAGAGCGCGGCCTTCTCGCCCCGCCGGAACACCGACACCATGGGCACCCGGCTCCCGGGGTTCCGCTCCCCCAGCGCGACGTCCAGGTCCTCCAGCTTGTAGACGTGCTCCGCGCGGAAGCCAGGGACGGCGGGGAGGTTGCGCGGGCGCTCACACGGGACGTCGCTCTTCCTGAACACCGGCAGGAAGCAGGCGTGGTGGTTCCACTTGGCCTGCGCGCAGGAAGACGGCGGCTCGATGGCGGGCCGGGCCGTCGCCGTCTTCGTGTTGAGCAGGAGGTGCTGCCCATCCACCACCTCGACCCAGACGGACTCGGTGTCGTCCTTCGGGACGCAGAGCCTGCCAGGCTTGTCCGAGAGCGCCACCCGCCCCAGCGCCTTGCCTGTCCCGGGCTCGAGCAGGTGCACCGCGCCCGGCTCACTCATCACCAGGCGGCCGCCCTGCTGAACGACGTGCACCGTGCCGGACAGGTCCGCGGCCGTCCCCTCCACGTCCACCTGCCAGAGCAGGTCGAACGACTTCCCATCGAACGCGGCGACCTGGTGGCGCGTCTCCGACTTCCCGGGAACGGAGCCGAGGCGACGGATGCGGCCGATGAGGTCGTCGGTTCCATCGCCGTTGAGGTCCACGGCGAGGGGGACGCCCTGGGCGTCCCATTGGAACTTCTGCTTCTCCACCACGGGAGGCGCCGCGACGACGGGAGACGGCACCGGCGCCCTGGGGATGGGCCCGCGGGTGGGCACGTCGTCGGACTGGAAGGTCAGGAAGGCCACGGCCGCGCTGGTGAGACAGAGCGCGAAGATGCCTCCCGTCACCACGGCGGCCGTGTTCCGTCCCGTCCCCGTCAGGACCGGCTCCTGGTACTCGGGACGCGGCGCCTTCGCGCCCTGCGTGTCGATGGAGGAATTGCAGTAGCCGCAGGTGTAGAGCACCCGGCCTTCCTCGAGGACGATGGGCGCATGGCAGCGAGGGCAACGGGGCGATACCGGGCGGGAACGAGCCATGCCCGGTTTCTACCACCCTGCCCTGCACAGCGACGTCAGAGATAGTTGCCGATGAACCACGGCAACCGCTCACCCAGCTTCTGCAAGAGCCCGCGCCGCTTCCACCCGCTCCAGTGGATTTCCCGGGAGTGGCTCAAATCCTTCTCAAAAGACGCGGCGAGCTGCGCCGCCAGCGCCGGGTCCTCCACCACCACCGAGCACTCCTCCAGCGTCGTCAACGCCAGCGGGTCCAGGTTGGTGGAGCCCACGACGGACAGGGAGTCATCCACGAGCATCGTCTTGGAGTGCATCATGGACAGCTCGTACTCCCAGATGCGCACGCCGCCCTCCAGCAGGCGCGCGTAGGACGCCCGCTGCGCCGCGTGCACCGGCGCGACGTCATGGTGCCGCCCGGGCACAATCACCCGCACGTCCACGCCCTGCTTCACCTTCTCCAGCAACATGTCGCTGATGGCGTCGGAGGGGATGAAGTACGAGTTCGCAATCCAGAGCCGCTCCCGCGCCGCCGCGATGGTGAGCAGCGTCATCCGCCGCGCGTCCGACAGGAAGCGGTTGTCCGTGCTGGCCACGAAGCCCGCGCGCGCGTCCCCCGCGTAGCGCGGCTCCGGGAAGTCCGTGGCCGGCAGGAAGTCTCCACCCGCCTCCTGCCAGTTCTGCGCGAAGGCGACCTGCATCTCCCGCACGGCCGGGCCCTCCACGCGGATGTTCATGTCGCGCCAGAACTCCGCGCTCTGGGCGTTGCCCATCCAGCTCTTCCAGATGCCCCAGCCGCCGGTGATGCCCACCTCGCCATCCCGCACCACCAGCTTCCGGTGGCTCCGCGCCCGGAGGCGGACCGCGTCCAGCGCCGCGAAGTCGCCTTGGATGGGCCGGAAGTAGCGCGCGTCACAGCCGCTGGCCGCCAGCGCGGGCCGCACGGCCTCGAAGTTGACGCTGCCCAGCGGGTCCACGAGCACGCGGCACGCCACGCCGGGACGCCGCGCCGCCAGCGCCCGCACCAGCCGGTCCGACGGCTCGCCGGGCCGCCAGATGTAGCTGGTGATGTGGATGCTGGTGCGCGCGGCGAGAATCTCCTCCTCGATGGCGTCGAAGATGTAGCCGTTCTCCACCAACTCCACGCGGTGGCCCGGCACCAGCGCCACGCCCAGTGACTGGAAGAACGCGAGCGAGCGCGCCTCCGGGCTGCTTCCGGGCAGGGAGCGCAGGCGCAGGTCATGCCGATGATTGGGAGCGGGGCACCCGGCGGCAATCAACACCAGGGGCACGAGCCAGGCGAGCTTCACCGCCGGAAGCTAAGCGCCCATGGCCCACGGCGCACCTCCCGATGTCTCACGGAAGACACCCTGGGACGCGCGGACGGCACATCTCCACCGTGAGGGTGGAAGCCCCCGCCCCGCGTGCGCACCTTCGAGCCACACCGCGTGTCGCCCATGCCCAACGAGCCTTCCCACCGCCGCTCCCCTCTCGCGTGCACGCTGCTGCTGGGCTGCCTGCTGCCCACCGTGAGTCACGCGGTCGCCGCGGACGCCCCGCTGCGCGACGCGCCACCTTCCGAGCCGCGCTCCAGGTACTTCGACACGCCCACGGGCACGGCCCCGGAAAGAGCGGCCGTGCCCACGTACATCGAACCGGAGGACGTGCCCCTCCCCACGGGAGCCGCCGTGGCGCACGGCGCCTTCGCCCTGCTGCCCGTGGCCGGCGTCTGGGGCGCCAGCCGCGTGGGCGGCGACACCCGCGTGGGCGCCACCGCCTCCCAGACGGCGGCGGGAATGCTCCTGAGCGCCATGCCCTCGCGGCTCCTCTTCTTCCGCCCCGCCGCGCCCAGCCCGGAGCGGTGGATGGAGCTGGAGACCGTGGCCTTCGGCGGCGGCTTCGTGCTGACACCGCCGCTGGCCGCGCTGGGGACGTGGGGCCTGGGCGAGCTCGCCTTCGGGAAGAGTCACCACCCGGGGCGCGGATACCTCGGCGCGCTCGGCGGCGCGGCGGTGGGCACGCTGCTGGGCGTCATCGTCCACGAGGCCCTGGTGAAGCTGTCCAGGCCCAGCGCCCGCTTGAAGAGCGGCCGTCAGCTCATCGCCCTGGGATTCATCGGCGTGGGCGCGACGTTGGGCTATCAATGGGCGGGCGGCGGACCTCGCCCAGACGGACACACGCAATAGTTCCGCTGCGTCTGTTTTACACAGACGCGTGGTGCACCGCTCCAGTCCTCACAGTCTCAGACGCAGTGCGTGTGACACGCGGCGCATTGTGCATGTCAGACCGGGGCTCCACACTCCGCCGCGCTGTACGGACACCGCACCTGGAGAGACCGCAATGACCGCTCGCAAGCACCTCCGCTTCGCCGTCGTCCTCACCGCCGCCGCCGCCGTGCTGGGCCTGGGAATCACGATGACGCCCGCCACGGCCGTCGCCGATGACTGCCAGCCGCCCTGCTGGAAGGACCCCATCACCGGGAAGCTGATTTGCGGCACCCCGTGCCCGTAATCCCCGGACACGGACGCTGAAGACACCAGGGGCCTCCTGCCGCGCCACGCGGAGGAGGCCCCGTTTCATTCCCAGCCAGGCGCGCGGCGTCAGTCCGTCCGCATGGCCTCCACCGGGTCCAGCTTCGCGGCGCGCGCGGCCGGGTAGATGCCGAACAGCAGGCCCACGCCGCTGCTCATGCCCAGGGACAGCGCCACGGCCCAGGCCGGCACCTGCGCGGGCAGCCCCACCATCCACTTCGCGAGCTGCGCCAGGCCAATGCCCATGCCCACGCCCAGCGCGCCGCCCACCAGCGACAGCACCACCGCTTCAATCGCGAACTGCGCCAGGATGCGCCGCTTCTTCGCGCCCAGCGCCTTGCGGATGCCAATCTCCCGGGTGCGCTCCGTCACCGCCACCAGCATGATGTTCAGGATGCCAATGCCGCCCACCAGCAGGGACAGCATGCACACGCCGAAGCTGGCCGCGGAAATCACCTGGGAGATGTTGTTGAACATCTCCGTGGCGCTCTCGTTGGAGAACACGAAGAAGTCATCCGGCTCCGTGGGCTTCAGGTTGTGGCGCCGCCGCATCAGCAGCGTCACCTCGTCCTGCGCGCGCTGAAGCAGCTCCGCGGACTGGGCCTGGATGCTCACCCGGTAGTTGCGCACGCCGAACAGCGACTTGTAGACGGACAACGGCATCATCACCTGGTTGTCCTGGCTGCCTCCGCCCAGGAAGCCGCCGCGGCGCTTCAGGGTGCCAATCACCTGGAAGGTGCGCCCCAGGATGCGGATGTTCTGCCCCAGCGGCTCCACGCCCGGGAACAGCGTGTCCGCCAGGTCCTGGCCAATCACCGCCACGCGGCGGCCATCCAGGTACTCCGCGTCCGTGAAGGGCCGCCCGAACTCCACCACCACCGAGTTCGTCTGGAAGTACTCCGGCGTGCCCGCCCAGACGGTGACGTTGGCGCGCGACTCGCGCTGCTGCGTGACGACCTTCTGGCCGCCCTTGGAGTCCTCCGCCGCCGCCAGCCGCACCGAGGGCTGCAGCCGGATGGCGTCCAGGTCCGCCTCGTTGAGCCGGGGCCGCCGCGCCAGCTCCGCCAGGGACAGGTTCCCGCCGAAGGGCAGCCGCTGCACCTGGAAGCAGTCGGAGCCCAGCTCGGACATGCTCTCGTTGACCTGGATGCGCAGGCCCTCGATGAGCCCCATCATCGACACCACCGTCGTGGCGCCGATGACGATGCCCAGCAGCGTCAGGAAGGAGCGCAGCAGGTTGGAACGGAAGGTTCCGAACGCCAGCCGCAGGGTGTCCCAGATTGCCATCATCGCCGCCGTCTCCCGTCCGTCACTCGTGGCGAAGCGCTTCCACCGGGTCCAGGTTCGCCGCGCGGGCCGCCGGCCAGATGCCGAACAGCAGGCCCACCATGGCCGCGAACCCCACGCCCGCCACCACCGTCAGCGGCTCCACCGCCGCCGCCAGGGGCGTAATCAAGGACACGATGCGCGCCAGCCCCAGCCCCACCACCGTCCCCATGGTGCCGCCCAGCGCGGACACGCACGAGGCCTCCATCAGGAACTGGAGGATGATGGTGCGCTTGCGCGCCCCCAGCGCCCGCCGCACGCCAATCTCCCGCGTCCGCTCGCGCACCGACACCAGCATGATGTTCATGATGCCGATGCCGCCCACCAGCAGCGTGATGAGGCCCACGCCCGTGGCCGCGCCGTAGAGCGCGCCGGTGAGCTGCGCGTACATGTTGGCGAGCTGGTCTGGCCGGTTGATGGCGAAGTCGTCCGGCAGGCCCGGCGGCGTGTTGCGCTCCCGGCGCAGCACCGCGGTGAGCTTGTCCACCACCGCCGGCGCGTGCTCCGGCGACGTGACGGCCACCGCGATGTTGGGCGAGCGCTTCTTGCCGTACTGCGCCAGGAAGGTGCGGAAGGGCACCATCACCACCAGGTCCTGGTTCTCTCCCAGGATGGTGCCCTTGGCCTCCAGCGTCCCCACCACGCGGAAGGACTTGCCCTCCAGGAGGATGCGCTGCCCCACCGGGTTCACCGCCGGGAAGAGCGAGCGCACCAGCTCCGCGCCGATGACGGCCACCTGCGCCCGGTTGTCCACGTCCGCGTGCGTGAGGAAGCGCCCCCGCTCCAGGGTGAAGGAGCTCACCGTGGCGTAGTCCGGCGTGGTGCCCACCAGCATCACCGAGCCGATCTTGCGGTCCAGGAAGCGGCCCTCCACGCGCTCGAAGAAGAGCGGCGCGGCGGCCAGCACGTGCTCGGACGCGTTGAGGATGGGCGGCACCAGGTCCGCGGACAAATCCTTGCGGTTGCGGTACGTCCACCAGTCGCCGTTGAGCGTCCAGGGGAACTTCGAGATTTGGAGCGTGTTGGCGCCAATGCTCGAAAGCTGGTCCTCGAAGGAGCGGTTGATGCCCTGGATGATGCCGACGATGGCCAGCAGCGTACACACGCCCACGCCAATGCCCACCGTCGTCAGCACCGTCCGCAGGCGGTTGGAACGGAGCGAGTACAGCGCGATGCGCGCTCCCTCCCACACATCGACCCGGATGCTCACGTCAGTTTTTCTCCGCTTCGGTGCACGTCGCGCTGGTGGATACGCGCCCCGGAACGGGTGATTGCACGCGACATTCCCTCGGTGCAAATCCAGCGTGCTGGAAATTCGAGTGTGGACCCTGGGCTCAAACGGTGAGCGGCACGCGACGACGCAGCAGGTCGAAGCGGGCCCGGCGGGCGGCGCTACTGTCGAGGCACGCGCCCCCCGGCATTTGATTGAATCCGTTATAAAGGATTAACAGGGCGCGCTCTGACGAACTTAATCCGGCATGACGGATTAAAGCCGCGGCTTGGGCCTCTTGAATCCATTATAATGGATTATATGAAGCTCCATCTACAAAGCGCTCGCGGCGCTTGGCTTCGAAACGATTCCGCAAGAGGGACTCTCGCTTCATGAAGGCCCTTCGGGCCCGAGCCTCTGGCTCCCCCGGTTCGACGTCGCGCGACGAGACGGCCGCCTTCCAGAAACATCAAGCGGCGTTGAGCGCACTACAACACGTCATCCCGGAGGAAGCCTGGCCAGCGGTGCGCCGATGAGGATGGACCTCGACGGCATCACCCGCACCACGACCTGGGAAGGGTACGAGGCTGGCGGAGAAGTCGATTGGGGTGGGCTCCTCCAAAGTTTCGGTCGAGATGCGGCCGCCTTGCGCGAGGGCCTCCACGACCTCGCGTTGCGCCTTCGTCTTCTCCCCGAGCTCCTCGCCGACCTTGGACTGCCGGGCGAAACGCTGGACTTCGCGGGGCTCGACCTCCGCGGCACCGAGAAACGCCTCCGCACGTGGGGGCTTCTATGAAACGCGCCGACATCGCCCGGCTGACCGCGCTCGAACGGAAGGCGCTCATGGAAGAGCTCGCCGCAATGGTCGCCATCGGTGAGCTCAACCTCGGGGATGCCTCGAGAATCCTTCGCGGCACGATGCTGGGAATGGACCGGAAGACCTTCGCGCGCGTGGTGAAGCTCTCCACCAGCGTCATCGCGAAGCTCGAGGACGAGCCCGACGCGAACCCGACGCTCGAGACGCTCAACAAGGTCTTTGCCCCGTTCGGCGGGAAGATCGCGCTGACGTTTCCTCGGCTCGAGGCGCCACACCCGCCCGATGATGCGGAGAAACAGCGCCGAGAGATGCTTCGCTCCGCGCTCGCCAGGAGCAAGCGACAGCGGCGGCGATCGACACCCCCGTGAGCGCCTCGACACAGGCCCCCGGAGCCTTCCCCGGCCCTGCAGGACTGACACGCTCTCGGCTGGAGGCGCGGCGCGCGCATGCCTGGCACCGGGACTGCCGCAATCCTACCGCCGCACGGGAAACCGGGTGCCCAACCCAGGAGCCTGGCCGCTGGCCTTCTGATAGCAGCATCCCCACCTTCACCCTGGCGCCCTCCGTCCCGGGAGCCACCGCGACACATGGCCCCGTCCGCCGCGCCCACCCCCGCCGATGCGCCGCCCGCCTTCCCTGCGTTCACCCGCTCGCAGAAGGTCTTCACGATGCTGGGCGCGGTGCTGGGGCTGCTGCTCGCCGCGTTGGACCAGACGATTGTCGCCACCGCGGGGCCGGCCATCCAGGAGGACCTGCGCATCCCCGCCTCGCTCTACCCGTGGCTCACCACGTCGTACTTCGTCGCGTCCACGATGATGGTGCCCATGTGGGGCAAGCTGTCGGACCTGCTGGGCCGGCGCGCGGTGTTGGCCGCGGGCATCCTCGTCTTCCTCGCGGGCAGCTTCCTGTGCGGCGCGGCGCGCTCCACGGTGGCGCTCATCCTCTTCCGCGCCGTGCAGGGCCTGGGCAGCGCGGCGCTGTTCACCGCCGCGCTGGCGGTGGTGGCGGACCTCTTCGAGCCGCGAGAGCGCGGCAAGTACCAGGGCCTGTTCGGCGCCGTGTTCGGCCTGGCCAGCGTGGTGGGGCCGCTGGCCGGGGGCTTCATCACCGACCACCTGGGCTGGCACTGGGTGTTCTTCATCAACCTGCCCGTGGGCGCGGTGGCGCTGGCCCTGGTGCTGCTGCGCATGCCGAAGCTGAAGCCCCACCGGGAGTCCCGCGGCGGGCTGGACCTGCTGGGGGCGCTCACGCTCGCGGTGGCGTTGGTGCCCCTGCTGCTGGCGCTCAGCCTGGGACAGCGGGACGGCGGCCCGTGGGCCTGGACGTCGTGGCGCATCCTGGGCCTGTTCGCGCTGTCGGTGGTGGGCCTGGTGGCCTTCCTCCAGGCGGAGCGGCGCGCGGCCGAGCCCCTGCTCGACCTGGAGCTGTTCCGCCTGCGCGCCTTCAGCGCGGGCAACGCGGCGGTGTTCATCATCGGCGCGGCGTTCCTGTCCGGCGTCGTCTTCCTGCCCCTGTTCATGGTGAACGTGGTGGGGCTGTCAGCGACGAGCTCGGGGTTGACCATCATGCCGCTGACGCTGGGCGTGGTGGCGGGGAACGTGATGAGCGGCCAGCTCGTGTCCCGGATGGGCCGCTACAAGGCGCTGCTGCTGGGCTCGCTGGTGTTGTTGACGGCGGGCTTCGCCGTCATGGCCTTCACGCTGACGACGGACTCCACCCAGGCGGAGGTGACGGCGAAGATGGTGCTGGTGGGCGTGGGGCTGGGGCCTTCGATTCCGCTCTACACCATGGCCATCCAGAACGCGGTGCCACCGGACCAGATTGGCGTGGGCACGGCGGCGGCCACCTTCTTCCGCCAACTGGGGATGACGCTGGGCGTGGCGCTGCTGGGGACGGTGTTCGCGTCCACGCTGTCCTCGGAGCTGGAGGCGCGCATGGCCCAGGCCACCGCCGGGCTCCCGGCGTCCGTGAAGGCCGAGCTGACGCGCGCCGCGCCGGGCGTCAGCGGAGAAGGCGGACCCACCGGGCAGGTGTTCCGCGCGGACGAGGTGAAGGCGCGCCTGCGCGACGAGTTCCACGCCGAGCGGCGCCGCTCGGCCGGCCCCGAGGCGCGAGCGAAGGTGGCCGCGGAGGAGCGACAGGCGCTGGCGGCGGTGGACGCGGCGGACCGGGCGTTGAAGACGGCGTTCACTCGCGGCGTGTCCGCCGTGTACCACGTCGCCCTGTTCATCGCCCTGGCGGCGCTGCTGGTGACGCTGTTCCTGCCGGAGCAGCACCTGCGACGGAGGCACCGGCAGGTCTCGTCACGCGCCAACGTCGCGGAGCCGTAGAGTCGACGCATGTCCCACGATGAGGAACAGCCGTCACCCGCCCTCACGGACGCGGAGGCCGCCGAGCGCATCCACGCGCGGTTCCCCGCGCTGGCGACGGCGCGCGTCGTCCGCCTGGGTGAGGGCATGGACCATCAGGCCTTCGAGGTGGCTGGGCGCCACGTGTTCCGCTTTCCCAGGAGCGACGCGGCCGCCGGGCACCTGGAATGGGAGGCGCGCCTGACGGCGTGGCTGGCGCCGCGGCTCCCCCTGCCCATTCCCGTCTACCACTTCCTCGCCCCGTCCACCTCGGACCTCGTGGTGGGCTTTGGAGGCTACGAGAAGCTGCCCGGGACGCCCGCGCTCCTCGTCGAGCCCGGGCGGCTCGACCTGCCGGACCTCGGCCGCCGGCTCGGAGCCTTCCTGGGGGCGCTCCATGCGCTCGACACGGCGGCAGCGGACGCGCTCGGTGTGCCGGGGGACGACGACCCGGAGCTCGAAGCGTGGTCCGCCGCCGCGCTGGAGGACCTGCACCTCGCCGTCGAACACGGCCATGTCGAACCGCACCGGGCCACGGACTGGAAGCGGCGGCTCACGGAGCGCCCGCCGAGGGGACGCGACGCGCCTCGGCTGCTCCACGGTGACTTCGCCGCGGAGCATGTCCTGGTGGATGTCCACGGTGCCCCCACGGGGGTCATCGACTGGAGTGATGCGTGCGTCGGAGACCCCGCGCGGGACTTCGCCGGCCTGCTCCACTGGGGTGGAGCACCGATGCTGACCTCCGCGCTGGAGACGTATGGCTCGGTGAGTCCCGCCGTCGTCTCACGGGCACGGTGGTTCGCCGCCTGCCGCGCGGTGGCGGACATCGCCTTCGGTCAGACACAGCGGCGGCCGGAGTACCTCGTCGCCGGGCAGCGGGCGCTCACCGGGCTCGAGGAGCACCTGTCCTTCGGTGATTGATGCACGCGGCTCAGGAGCCGCTGCAACGAACCTGGATGGGGTGGCTCTCCAGCACCACGCACTCACCGCTGCTGCACTTGAACAACTCACAGATTTCCGGGGACTGGACGCAGCGGACCTCAGGGCCCGACCCCAGGTTGAACGAGGCACAGGAGAGGCCCTCGGGGCATTGCTTCTGCTCCCCGGTACACGGCGGGCCGAGCACCCGCCCCTCCTTCAGCGACAGCTTGGACTCGGCCTCCGGGGGCGCCTCACCCTCCGCGCCACGACAGCCCGCCAGGAGGAACGCGGCGATGACCCACTTCAGCCCCGGAACACGCTTGCCCTGCTTCATCATGAATGTCCTCCCACCTGCATCGAGCAGGCGCCAAGCAAGACATACGCCACGCGAAGCGGCGGCAGCCCCCACGGCGGCCAGCTTCGCCCACGCGACGTAACCCCTTGGACATCCCAAAAGGACCTGCCAGCCGACGTGCCTCAAGCCCGCACAGGCCGCCCCAGCGCCCTTGAAAATCCAGCGGCCCCGCTTGGCCACCCTCAGTTTCCCGAGGTCATCATCTGCACGGACGCGGAATCAAAGATCCGCGAACACGTCGACGACCGCTTGAGCGAGCAACGCCCGTTCATCCTGTTCGAGGCCTTCCGCATACGCGATGACGTCCTGCACACCCTCTGCGTCAGGGCTCCAGAACAAGCGCTGCAGCTTGCCACGAAGGACATGCCCTTCATCGCCAGCCCGCTCCAGTGATGCGCGCACCTCAGCCAGCCCCACGAGCTTGACGTAGGCGAAGATGTCGAAGCAGTCCTTGTGGTCCGTGGGCCGATGCTCCAACTTGGCTCGGACCTTCATGGAGAGGAAGCCAACAGCATCCGGCAACCGGATGCGCAGCGAGATATCTCCAATGGGTAGAGACACGGGCTGGCTTCCGCGCAGCGCCAACCCCGCGTCGGGGAGTGGCGTCATGCCAGTGGGGAGTTGCGCCTGTTCGACTTCGGCAGGTGAGAACAGGTCGAGGTGCATCCATCCGCCCGGCAGTGACTTCGACCACCGGAAGTTGCGCGCTTTTCGCTCGTAGCCTCGTTGCTTCAATACGGAGGGAAGGCGTTCTGCGCTGAACTCGGTGCCATCCATGTTGAACAACAAGTCAGGTTCGAAGGAGTAACCGCGCTCAACGACCACGCCGGTGTCCGTTGTGACGGCGATGACGCCCTTTTCACCTCATCGGAGAGACTCCACTGCCAGCACTTGCCCACCAATGAGAACGACGTCCCAGGAGAGGTCTCCCAGGTCGAGCAAGAGTTCACCAAGCTCCCGCAGTATCTCCTCGAACCGCTCCTCTTCGGTCATGGCGACTCCTCAGGAATCGGGAGCGCCCGCGCGAACCTCTGGACCAGTTCATCCGCTTGTTCCTTGCCCCTGCCCCCACTTCGCTGGAAGTCCACGGCCAACTGAGGCAGCGCGACTCCCGGCCCGTGAACAAGCCCGCGTTGCGCGAAGAAGATGCCCCCTGCGTCTGTTTCTGCGGAAGGCTCCGCGCGGAGCACCCAGAAATTGTGCGGCGTCATGCGGCGCAGCCCGAAGGCGCTGATGGCCGCGTCGATGGAGCCTGTGAGGTAGAGCCCGTGCGGCAGTCCCGACACGAAGCGCTCCTCCGGCAACAAGGCGCTCGCCAGCGTGAAGATGGCGCGGACACCTTGGGACTCCAGCTGACGCATGCCCTTGCCGAGCACCTCGCCCGTCGTGGAGGGCGCATTGAAGCCGTCCAACGTCACAGCGGTCTTCTCCCCACTCTCCATCCACGCCCTCAGCAGGTCGACCGGAGCCCTGAGCCGGAACCCGCTCCTCTTGCTCACCGATTCGACGTACCCATCCAGCACCAGCCGACGGATGACCCCGTGGGCATAGGCGTAGCTGGTCTGCGTCCGCTCAGACAGCGCTCGCACCGTCTGGGCTTCCCCAGGAGACTGCAACAGGACTCTGACAACGCGGCACCCCTTGCCGTGGAACACCGGCTCGCGAGGACGCCGCAGTAGGGGCTCCCGCCCCTGGACACGAATGAAGGTGCCGCCCGCTCGCAGGAAGAACGTTCCTCGCTGGTCCAACACGGCCACGTCTTCGCGCTCGCATGCTTCGATGACTGCCGGAGAAGCAGAGTCCGTTGCGATCATCGGAACCCGGACTGTCGGTAGACGACCCGTGGCCCCATCGCGCTGCTTCAGCGCATCGTTGGCCGCGAGCAGGCGCTCACGGAGCAGCCGAATGTCCGCTGGAAAGAGCGGGGCGCGGTAGGCCAGCAGGACCGGCACTCGCACCTGAGGAAGCACGACCTCGGCGAGTTCGTACACCGACTGCCCGCCGGGTCCTCTCCGAGGAACCAGGAAGACGTCCTGACGCAGGAGCTCCACGCCCCGGGGCAACCGGGGGCCATTGCTCCAGAACGCTTCACGGACGTCAGCAGTCATCATCAATAATTTTGTCGATATTCTGCCGGAACGCTAGTGACGGGTGCAGAGTTCACTGTAAGCAGCGAAGTATCGACAAAATTAGTAAGGACCGAGAGGAGGGGCAGGTCTCGCGGAATGCCCCTCCCCGCGCCGCCAGCCCTCAGTGCCCCGAGGTCTTCGACTGCTGCGCGGGCGCGGGCGCGGGTCCACGCGGGGCCGGCGCCTCGGGGCGCGCGAGCGTGCCGGGCATCTCCGCCAGCGCGTACGTCATCCACGCCACGGCGGCGGTGCTGCGGGCCAGGTCCTGCGGGTCCACCTTGTCCAGTGTGTCCGCCTCCGTGTGGTGCACGTCGAAGTAGCGGCTGCTGTCCACCTCCACGCCGAAGAAGGGCACGCGCGCGGGCAGCAGCGGGCTGATGTCCGCCCCACCCGCCTCACGCGAGGAGAACTGCGTCACGCCCAGCGCCGTCAGCGGCGCCATCCACGGGCGCAGCAGGTCCTGCCCACCCTCGCCCGCGCGCACGCTGAGGCTCACCGGCCGGCCGCCGCCCGCGTCCATCTCCAGCGCGCCCACGTGCCGGGGCAGCTCCGCGGCGTGCTTCTCCGCGTAGGCTCGCCCACCGCGCAGGCCGTTCTCCTCGTTCATGAAGAGCACCACGCGCACCGTGCGCCGGGGCGCCTGCGGCAGCTTCGCGATGAGGCGCGCCGCCTCCATCACCATCACCACGCCCGCGCCGTCGTCATGCGCGCCCGTGCCCACGTCCCACGAATCCAGGTGCGCGCCGATGAGCACGATTTCCCGCGGCTTCTCGCGCCCGCGAATCTCCGCCACCACGTTGGAGGAGTCCGCGTCCGGCAATTCGGAGGCGTCCAGCATCAGCTTCACCCGCACCGGGCCGCCCGCCAGCAGCCGGTGGAGCAGGTCCGCGTCCTCCGTGGACACCGACGCGGCAGGCACGCGCGGGCCGCCGCTGGGGAAGTTCGTCGCCCCCGTGTGCGGCGTGCGCAGCGACGCCGTGGCCAGCGAGCGCACCAGCGCGCCCACCGCGCCGTGCTTCGCGGCGGCGGCGGGGCCACGCGAGCGCAGGCCCGCGAAGCGCCCGTAGTCCGCGGCCACCGACATGGTGTGGTTGAAGAAGACGAACTTCCCCTTCACCGCCGCGCCCAGCGACTCCAGCTGCTCCAGCGACGTCACCTCCACCACCTCGGCGGTGATGCCCTCGGGCGCGGTGGGCGGGCTGCCGCCCAGGGCCAGCAGCGCCAGCCGGTGGCCGCGCGTGCGCTCGGAGGCCAGCACCTCGCCGGAGGCCTCGCCGCGGACCCAGTGCGGAACCTTCACCGGCTCCAGCCACGCCTTCACCCCATCCGCCTTGAAGGAGCGCAGCGCCCAC
Organism: Corallococcus macrosporus DSM 14697; assembly: GCF_002305895.1. Taxonomy (GTDB): domain Bacteria; phylum Myxococcota; class Myxococcia; order Myxococcales; family Myxococcaceae; genus Myxococcus; species Myxococcus macrosporus. The sequence goes on along the minus strand of NZ_CP022203.1, from coordinate 130,639 downwards.
TGCACCGCGGCCTCGGCGCCCGGCGAACCAGACAGGCGCGGGCCAATGCCGTCCGTCAGCTCGGCGAGCCGCGCATAGGCATGGCCATCCGTGAGCGCGGGGCCGATGAGCTTCTCCGCGGTCGCCTGCGCATACACGGGCGCGGCGGCCTTCGCGGAGGTGGTGGGCTTCGCCGGGGCGGCCTTGGGCGCCGGTTTCGCGGCGGGTGCGGCGCCCGACAGCAGTTGGAGCGCGAGGGAAGCAGGCAGGATGAAGGTGGCGACGGGCAAGGGTCCTCCAGGGGAGGCGCCCACTCTCCGCCGATGTTCCAGGGCTCGCAAGCGACGGTGAGCGTCACCTTCGCCTGGGCAAAGGAAACCTCCCGCAGGACGCGCGGTTACCCACCTGTCAGCCTGGTTTCGCGCGCTCTGGACGCCATCCCGTTCTGTTCCGGGGAGTTGTTCCCTGGTGCGCCCCTTCACTCCACGCGGGAGGGGCACACTGGGGGCACATGCGCCGGGAAGGCTCGGGGCTGGTTCGTGCGGATGCTTGCACATGGGTGCTCTTTCCCTCGGCCCCAGCCGCATCCCAGGCCCCTTGCTTGAGTCAAGGTGCCGGCCGTCCGCCAATCCCGGGGAAGCGCTGATAGGCGCGCTTGAGTGCATCCAGGTGGGCAGGATTGTCCAAGTCGAGCGGCGCGTCGGTGAGCTGTACGACCCAACCGCCCGATGCCGTGCGCCGCGCCCGCGAAAGCAGCTCGGCGTCACGAGCAGGGTCCGGGAACCCGATAGCCAGCGCGGCAGCCGCCGACCAGTAGTTCAGCCACCCAAGGCAATAGGGAAGCTCGGGCGAGCGGCTCTGTTCGAAGCAATTGAGCGCGGGCAATCCCCGGGGCGGCGACGGCGGACCACCCAGCGTGGGAGCTATCTGCTCCGCGATCTCGAGCGCGGCACGGTCCGGCGTCGCACGGCCCCAGTGCGCACGTGCGCCCTCCGCCACATTCACCAACACGTTCGCGGCTGCCTCAATGACGGCCACGTCCAACGGCAGGTCCGCATGGATATCGAAGAGCGCCTGGCCGCCCGGGGCATGGCTGGCAGGCATCTTCAACCCTGCTATTGTTACCGGGTAGCTTTCGTCACCGTTGCACAGCAGTGGGAACTTCCCGCGTGTCGCTGCTTCCGCCAGCCACGCATCGCGATCAGGGAGCGCAACGAGGTGCCCTTCCTTGGAGACCTTCCACTCCAGGCGCAAGCCGGAGAGCGCCAGCTCCATTCCTCGGACGGCAGCAAGGGTGCGGCCATCGTTGCCCGTGAGCGCGGGGGTGTAGACAGCAAGGAGGAGGCGCCTTTGCGCGGTCATCGTTCGCATCCCGTGACGACGATTGTGAGTCTGGGCTCTCGTTGCAGCAACGCGGCTCTGTGCGCGGCACTGCTCACGCCAACGACGAAGCCATATCCACAAGCCGTGGCGATATCACGCTCTTCCCGCAGCTCCTCGGCTTCATCGTTGGCCACCTGATTCTGCAGAAAGAGCGAGTACGTATCGAACTGGTCGGTCTTTATTTCCCATAGCACGCGCACGCCCACTTGCAGCGCGTCGAAGTGCTTGCCGTCAACGAGCACGTCCATACCGGGATAGCGGTTCGGCGGAACCCTATCGGCGCACCGGTCATGTGCGTCGTCTCCTCCTCGATGTGGCACCGGAACAGGCTCGCAACTGGCGCGGCGCGTCCGGTCTGGTGGCACAGGCGGTACTGGTGGCTGCCAGTCCTGCCCCGCTGGCCTCGGTTCCGGCTTGGGCCTCCGCTGCGCTACGGCCTCACGGGGCGCCCCCTTCGTTCCTCGTGATGCAGCGGCTTCGTCGGGGTAGTGGTGGCGTAGCTCAGACGCATCCAGTTCTTCCTTGATGGCGACGGCGACCACCATTGCGCCAAGGACGATCACTGCTCCCACGGCGATCTCAGGTGCCACCAGCACGCAGAACCCGACCCCCACGGCAGCAGCACCAGCGGAGGCGACTGCGCATCGTCCCGTGGTGTCGTGGAACTCGATCCGGTCATGTTCGAGGGCCTGATAGCACCTCTCCACGAGCACGGGCCAAGGCTGGGAGGCTTCGCGAACAACGCACCGCCCACCGTCAGTCCACGGCAACTTCGCCGCCCGTTGAAGGTTGGCGAGTCTCTGACTCCGCGCTCCGCGTGTCATGGGAGGCTGCGTCGGCGTAGCGCAGGCCCAAAGGAGCATCAGCACTACAAGGCAGGTGGGGATGCGCATGGCGGTCTCATTCCCAATCGCCGCTGTACTTCCACCCTCCCCTGCCGTCTTTCACCCAGCGGTCCCAATATTCGAGTCGTTCGATGAGAAACGCTTTTCGTTCGGGACCAAGAAGCGCATTGCCATTTATCGCATCCTCTCGCCCTCGATACACCGAAACATCACCAGCATTGAACGGCCCTATTTTAAAGGTAGGAGGAAGCGATATCGCATGATAGTCCCGACCATCATTTTTCACGCACCACAAGCCATGAGCGGAGTGATCAGGGACAAGGCGATCAAACGTTGCAACGTCAATATCAGGCGTATTGTACTCCGCCCGGACTGGGTTCAACTCTCGATGAGCCTCGATCTCCGCACGAGCACCGTGAACAAGAATAAACTTAGGCTGGCAACGCCGATCGCGCAGTAGCTCGGATGGAATCCTGAAAGCCTCAAAGAAGGCGTGCCGATTCGTTGGATTTCCGAACCAAGCAGACCATTCCTTGAGTTGATGGTAGGCCCCCGTGAACTCAGAGTGCATACGTCCAGCACTCGTATACCAGCTTTTATGCGGCGTCTCGATTTCAATGAACACAGGATAAATCGTGGCGCTGTCGAATCCAATCCAAAGAAAATCAGGAACTTTCAGACCAACGCCACTCAGCCTGGGCTGAGATATGAGAGCCCCGGGATATGGAACCTTGTTCGAGTAGTGAAGACCCGGAACCAAGCAAGGATGTTGCTCAAGGAATTTTTGAACATTGCCCTCATCCTTCGAAGCGCCTGAACGCAACAAATCTGAGTATTCCTTCTCAACCCAGGCAGAATACACATCCCACTCCCACGCAGGAGGAGAACTCACCGCCATCTTATAGGTTCGTTCCATGCACAAACCTTGACACGGAGTGCGCTCCGCCAACAAGCCCCCCAGACTCCGGCGTTGTCCTCTGGCACAATAAGGACCCAACTGGGGAGTCTCCACGCATGGACTGCAAATCCATTGATGCGGCACCTTGGCGCAGAGAATCCTTTGGAATGCCACGCGACTCTGCGACTGCACGTGGAAAGCCTTGCGCAGATGTTCCTGCCTTATTTCACGAGGCAACGAGGCTATTGAGGGTACCTGTTCAGACGCTGGCGGACATGCGGAAGAAGCAAGGTGGCTTCTCCCGCAACGTGCGTACCTCGCGCCTCGGTTTCTCCATCTCGGCGTTCTCATCCACGCCGAGTCCGGGCCTGGGAGCGCTATAGGGAGTTCCTCCTGACTGATTGCTCCAGTTGCGGATGCTCTGCTCGGGACAAATTTACTCGGCCGCCAAACTCTTCAACGACCGGTCGGACCGGTGCAGTTCAACAATGCGTTGCCGGAACTCCGAGTCGCACGGGGGACGTGTCTTCGGCATCGTGGGGTCCTTTTCGCATCGCGAGTGGGACATCGCGGAAACGGGGCAATTTTAGCCACCGGCTGAACCGCGGAGCTTGTTCCTTCGCTCAGTGCTTGTGGCGATGATGCAGGTCCGACACGTGCGGATGGTCGTGCGTGAGCGGCGCGTGCCGATGCGGATGACCATGGGGCTCGGCGGTGAACACGCCCGGCGCGTGGGCGTGCTGGTGGTGGGCGCAGTGGTGATGCACGTGCTCGTGCTCCAACGCGGCCTACGTGTGTTCGTGACCGTGCAGCCCCCAGCAACCGCAACGCACACGCGTCCAGGACGATGGACACCCCGTGACTCGCGAAGCCCAGCACCAGGGCGCCGCGCACCACCGCCGTGCCGGGAAAGGACTGGCCCGTCAGCCAGACAACCCCCCGCGTGCAGGAACCGGAGCGCCCAGGACCTTGATGCGCACGAGCACAGGCGGGGCCTTGAGCGACAGCCGGTGCGTGGGGTTGTTGTCCACCGCCCAGGCCAGACACGCACCCGCCAGCGCGAGCATGCCCATCCAGTCGCCGCGCAGCCCGCCTTCCTGGAAGCCCAGAACCGCCGCCCCCGCCATCACGAACCCCGCGGCCAGCACGCCCGACCGCCCCAGGTGCTCTTCCGAAGGCGAACAGCGCCAGCAGGATGGTGAAGGGCCCCTCCAGGTTCAGCAGCAGGGACGCCGCCACGCCCGTGGACACCCCCACCGGTCAGCGGATTCCCCTGAAGATGCTCGCCAGCCTCACGTGCTAGACGGGCCCCAACACCATCAGCCGCGAGGGCGTCCAGCGCAAGATGGTGGTGCAGGCCAACGTGGCGGGGCGCGACCTGTCCACGGTGATGGAGGCGGGCAACGAGATTCACGCGCCCATGGGCGTGGTCATCCAGTGAGGGCGCCTATCCTCCACCATCCTCAACACGCGGGTGGTGCCCGTGCTCTTCCAGAACCTGGGCGCGCGCCAAGCAATGCTCGGAGAAGCGAGGGGCGAACCAAGAATCCCAGGGGCCACCGCGCGCCGAGAGGGGGAACGCGGCGCGCGGGGCTCAACTGGGACTTCCACGGCGGTGTCGCTTTTGGGGGAGGCAATCACCGCCGCCGCGTCTCACTCCGAGGAGGAAACGTGGACGGCATGTTGAAGGGCGGCCGGGCGCCCGTCAAGCACGCTCCCCCCCCAAGCTCATAATCCAACATTCACCACCAGTGAATACAGATGATTCCGCTGTCACTGTCCGAACCAGGTGATTCCCGGCGCCCGCCACCGGAAGGCGAGCATCCCGTGCGGGCCGTGTTACAGGCCGAGCAGAGGCAAGCGCATGCAATCCACCCTGACACGGCGTCCCCAGGCGACGGCATTCAGCATCGAGGACCTGTTGGACCGCGTCCGGCGAGGTGAGGTGCGACTGCCCCACTTCCAGCGGCCCCTGCGCTGGGAGGCCGGCGATGTGAGGGATTTGCTCGACAGCGTCTACCGCGGGTACCCCATTGGCACGCTGCTCTTCTGGAAGCGCGAGGCCCCCGCCGCCAGCGTGAGCTTCGGCCCGGTGCGCATCGACGCGCCCTCCCACAGCCAGGCGCTGTGGGTGGTGGACGGGCAGCAGCGCATCACCGCGCTGGCCGCGGTGCTCCTCCACCCGGAGCAGGAGCCCACCGCGCATGACGGCTTCACGCTCTTCTTCGACTTGGACACGCAGGAAATCGTCCCGCTCGCGCCCGGCGAGCTGCCGCCTCCGCACTGGCTGCCGCTCAACCGGGTGCTGGACAGCGAGCAGCTCCTGGGCTGGCTGGACCGCTACCCCGGCCGGGAGAAGAACCCGGAGCACGTCCGCGCGGCCATCCGCCTGGGCAAGGCGGCGCGCGAGTACCAGATGCCCGCGTATGTCGTTGAAGCCGCGGAGGAGAAGACGCTGCGCATCATCTTCAAGCGGCTCAACACCTCCGGAAAGCCGCTCACCGACGACGAGGTCTTCAACGCGCTCTACGGCGGCGCGGCGGGCTCGAGGCTGCCCAACCTGAAGGCGCTGGCCAACAGCCTGGTGGAGCTGGGCTTCGGCCGCGTCGACGAGTCCCTGCTGCTGCGGGCCGTGCTCGCGGTGCGCGGCCTGGACTTCACCCAGGACTTCCAGAAGCAGTTGCGCGAGGAGGACGACCTCACCGAGACGCTGCTCCAGACGGAGGCGGCGCTGCGCAGCGTCATCGTCTTCCTCAAGCGCGACGCGGGCATCCCCCACGGGCGGTTGATGACGAACCCGCTCTACTTCGTGCTGCTCGCGCGCTTCTTCCACCTCCACCCGGAGCCGTCTCCGCGCACCCGGGACTTGCTCGCGCGCGGCTTCTGGCGCGGCACCCTGGTGGACAGCTTCCTGGACAGCCGGGCCCTGTCGCCCCAGGAGCTGCTGGCCGCCATTGGCCCCGATGAGGAGCAGTCCGTCCAGTCGCTGCTGGCGCAGGTGCGGCCGCTCTCCGACGAATGGCTGGCCCAGCACGCGCAGCCCGCCACGTTCGGCCTGGCGCTGCGCTCGCGCGGCATGGCCCTCAACGCCTTGTACGCGCTCCAGCCCCGGCACCTGCGCACCGGCGCCCTGCTGGAGACGCCCCAGCTCTTCAGCGACACCGAGCCCGCCAGCCTCAGCCCCGTGCTCAAGTCGCTCAACGTGCAGGAGCCCGACGCCGAGCTGAAGCTGGACCCCGCGCTCTACCGCTCCTTCCTCTTCACGCCCGCCAACTACCTGCTGCACCCGCCCCTGCCGGGCCTGGCCCTGGTGGACGTGCTGCGCGGTGAGCCCGCCCCGCCGCCCGAGGTCCTCCAGAGCCACGCCATCACCCCCGCCATGCGCGCCACGCTGCGCGAGGGCGGCACGCTCGAATTCCTCATGCAGCGCATGGAGCTCATCGATAGACACATCATCGAGTTCCTGCGCGCCCGCACCCGCTACGAGGAGTCGGACCGTCCGTCCCTCCAATCCCTGGTCGTCGAGGAGGAGGACTGACTTGGAGCCCACCCGCGCCACGGCCGGAATCCTGGACGTCCACCTGGGCGACGTGCACGTCGGCACGTTGACGCTGCTGGAGGACGAGCGCATCGAGTTCGTCATCTCGGAGGAGTACCGCCAGCGCTACCCACGCCCGGTGCTGGGGCAGATTTTCGAGGACGACCTCACGCGCCGGCACACCAGCCGCCTGCGCCTGCCCTCCTTCTTCTCCAACCTGCTGCCGGAGGGCACGTTGCGCGAGCTCATCGCGGAGCGCGAGCAGGTGGCCCGCCAGCGCGAGTTCTTCCTCATCGCCAGGCTGGGCGAGGACCTGCCCGGCGCCATCGTGGTGCGGCCCGCCAGCGTGTTGTCCCTCAGCGGCCTGGAGCCGGTGGAGGAGGACGCCCAGGCGCCCCACGCGCCGCGGGAGCAGGAGCCGCTGCGCTTCTCGCTGGCGGGCGTGCAGCTCAAGTTCTCCATGCTGCGCCGGGACAAGGCCATGACGCTCCCGGCGGGCGGGCGCGGCGGCAACTGGATCGTGAAGCTGCCGGACAACCGCTACGACCGCGTCCCGGAGAATGAGTTCTCCATGATGACGTGGGCCCGCGCCGCCGGCATCACCGTGCCGGAGGTGACGCTGCTGAACGTGGCGGACATCCAGGGCCTGCCCGAGGGCATCACCCTGCGCGAGGACGTGGCCTACGCCGTGCGCCGCTTCGACCGCCCCGAGCCCGGCCGCCGCGTCCACATGGAGGACCTGACGCAGGTGCTGGGGCTGTACGCGGACGAGAAGTACAAGAAGTACAACTACGAGACGGTCGCCAACGTCATCTACAAGGTCGCCGGCCTGGACGCGCTGCATGAGTTCCTGCGGCGGCTGGTGTTCATCGCCGTCATTGGCAACGGGGACGCGCACCACAAGAACTGGTCCCTGCTCTACCCGGACGGCACGCGCGCCACGCTGTCGCCCGCGTACGATTTGGTGTCCACGCTCCAGTACATGCCGGCGGACACGCTCGCGCTCAACTTCGCCCGCTCCAAGCGCTTCGAGGACATCTCCCTGAGCGGCTTTGAACGGCTGGCCCGGAAGCTGGAGCTGCCCACCAGCGACGTGCTGCCCGTGGTGAAGCGCGCGGTGGAGGCGTCGCTCGACACCTGGTCCTCGCTGCAGGCCCAGCTCCCGCTGCCGGAGGAGAGCCGCCACCGCATCGAAGCCCACTGGAAGCGCGTGCCCCTGCTCCAGGGGTAAGGCCTGCCCCACCATGGGTACGATTTCGGAAGACGACGTGTGCTCCACCTGTTGCGCATCTCGTCAGCGCCATGACTCCGAGTATGAGCCGTACCTCACCACGAAATCAGGACATGCAATTTTTCCACAAATAGTGTCTATGTCGTGGAAAGCGCAAAGGCATCTACGAACACCTCGCACGCCATGACCCGGCCTTCCCCCCAAGCCGGCGCTGGCTGCGCCCTGGTTACCCAAGGGAAGCATGTTGACCGAGCAGTGGGCCCAACGCTTCTTCGAGCTGTCCACGGAGCCCTTCGTCCTCCTGGGGCGTGACGGCGTGTTGCTCGAGGTCAATGCTGCCTTTGGCCACATGGTGGGCCTGCCTTTGGCGTCGCTGCGTGGCATGGCATTGCAGGATTTCATCCACGCGGAAGACGCCGCCGCGCTGTCAGTGAATCTGGGTTCAGCGAGCCCCACCCCACATACCTGTCGTTGGCGCCAGCCGGATGGGTCGTGGATGCCGCTGGCCTGGAATGTCGCGATGGGGGCCGGGTCCGAACCGCTCTACTGCCGGGTGCACCCCGCCGCGCCGCCTCCCGTCGCCAGGCCGGTGAAGGAGGCCGCCTCCGCGCCCTGGCCGGAGAGCGACTACCTGCCCTTCGGCCTCTACCTGGTGGACACGCGCACCGGCCAGGTCCAGTACGTCAACCGCCAGTTCTGCCAGCTCTGGGGCATCAGCGCGTGGGAGGGCGCCATCCAGCGGGGCGAGCTGTCCCACGAAGAGGTGATCCACCGCTGCCTCGCGGCGGGCGACGCGGCGGAGTTCCTGCGCCTGTGCGCCTCCCCGGACCAGACCTGCCTGCCGGGGCTGGTGGAGGACGAGGCCACGCTGGCGGATGGGCGCACCTTGCGGCGGCTGTCCGCGTCCTCTTCGGTGGCGGGGGACGCCATGCGCTACCGGCTGTTCGCGTTCGAGGACGTCACCGAGCGCAAGCGCACGCAGGAGGCGCTGCGCCGTTCGGAGGAGAGCTTCCGCAAGCTCATCGACCGGGCGCCCGAGGGCATCTTCGTCCACACCCAGCGGCGCTTCATCTACGCCAACCCCACGCTGCTGCGGGCCCTGGGCTACGACGACCCGGCCGAGCTGCTGGCCAAGCCCATCTGGGCCATCGTCCATCCGGATGACCTGGAGCTGGTGAAGGACCGCGTGAATACCGCGGCCGTGAAGGGCGAGCTGGCGCCGCTGCGCGAGGTCCGCTACCTGCGGCGTGACGGCACCTGGTACGACGCGGAGAGCGTGGGCATCCCCATCGAGTTCGACGGACACGAGGCCGTCGTCGTGATGTCGCGCGACATCACCGAGCGCAAGCAGGCCCAGTCGCAGCTCCTCCAGAACGACCGCATGGTGCTGGCCGGCACGCTGGCCGCGGGCGTGGGGCACGAAATCAACAACCCGCTCACCTACGTCATGGCCAACCTGGCCTCGGCCATGGAGTCCATGAGCCGGCTGGGCGCGGAGCTGTCACGCGCCGGCGAGCGCGGCCCCGGCAGCGTGGCCTGGCCCGCGACGCTGCAGGACACGGAGTCCCTGCTGAAGGAGGCGCAGGAAGGCGCCATGCGCGTGCGCAACATCGTGCGGGATTTGAAGTTCATCTCCCGTCAGGATGAGGAGCGGCGCGAGGCGGTGGACGTGCGGCAGCCGCTGGACTTCTCCATCAACATGGCCGCCAGCCAGCTCCGCCACCGCGCCCGGCTCATCAAGAAGTACGACTCCGTGCCCCGCGTCCACGCGGACGGCTCCCGCCTGGGGCAGGTGTTCCTCAACCTGCTGGTGAACGCGGCGCACGCCATCCCCGAGGGCAACGCCGAGGAGCACCACATCACCGTGTGGGTCCGCGCCGGGCCACCGGGCAGCGTGCTGGTGGACGTGAGCGACTCCGGCTGCGGCATGACGCCCGCGGTGCGCTCCCGCGTCTTCGACCCCTTCTTCACCACCAAGCCCGTGGGCAAGGGCACCGGGCTGGGGCTGTCCATCTGCCACAGCCTCATCCGCAAGCTGGGCGGCGACATCACCGTCCGCAGCGAAGTGGGCCAGGGCACCACCTTCACCGTCACCCTGCCCACCGCGCCGGACGCCGTCAGCGCCGAGCCCGCGCCCGCCGCGCCGCCGACCCACGCCGAGCGGCGGGGCCAGGTGCTGGTGATTGACGACGAGCCCGCGGTGGGCCGCTCGCTGGCGCGCATCATCGGCATGCGGCACCGGGTGACGGTGGTGAACAACGGCGAGGACGCGCTGGCGGTGCTGACGTCGGGCGCGCCCTTCGACGCCGTCTTCTGCGACCTGATGATGCCCGGCATCTCCGGCATGGACGTCTATGAGCGCGTCCGCGAGCGCGGGGACGGCATCGCCGAGCGCTTCATCTTCATCACCGGCGGCTCGTACACCACGCGGGCCCGCCAGTTCCTGGAGCGGGTGCCCAACCTCCAAATCGAGAAGCCCTTCGACGTGGAAATGATTCATCAGAGCCTGGGACAGCTCCTGGGTGCCTCACGTGGTAGCGAATGAAGCCGGGCGAGTGCCCGGCCCAACTGTGAAAGGAGTCCTCGGATGATTGACGGCAACTTCGTCATCGACGCGGTGACACACGCCTACAACCTCCACCCCACCAACTACCGCGCCGGCAAGTACGCCGAGTCGCTCGCGGGGCTCATCTGGGGCCTGCACAGCGGCCTGTCCGGGGACACGCACCGCGTGCCCACGGCGGAAGGCTTCCTGAAGAACTGGTCCGTGCAGGAGCTGGCGCACCTGCTCTTCGTGGAGAGCGGCGTGGACCTGGCGGTGCACCACGTGCTGCCGCTCCAGACGCTGTACCACGACGGCCTGTGCTCCTATGAGAAGACGCTGGAGATTCACCGCAACTATCCCCACCGCTTCCTGGTGTACGCGGGCGTGGACCCGCTGCGCGGCACGGCGGCCCTGGATGACTTGGAGCAGCAGTACGAGACGCTCAAGCCGAGCGGCCTGAAGCTCTACCCGGCGGCGTGGCTGGGCGAGAAGTTCCGCCACACGGGCTGGCGCATGGATGACCCGAGCATCGCCTTCCCGCTCTTCGAGCGGGCGCAGAAGCTGGGCATCAAGAACATCGCCGTGCACAAGGGCCTGCCCATGGGCGCGGTGCCGCTGGAGCCCTACAAGGTGGACGACATCGGCGGCGCGGCGGACGCGTTCCCCGACCTGAACTTCGAAATCGTCCACGGCGGCATGGCCTTCCTGGACGAGACGGGCATGCAGCTCTCGCTGTTCCCCAACGTGTACGTGAACCTGGAGGTGACGGGCGCGCTCATCGTGAAGCGGGAGCGCTGGTTCGCCGAGTCCCTGGCCGCGCTGCTGAAGTGGGCGGGGCCGGACAAAATCATGTGGGGCTCCGGGACGGTGTTCAGCCACCCGCACCCGGCGCTGCACAAGTTCTGGCATGACTTCCAGCTCCCGGACGAGCTGGTGCAGGTGGCGGGCATGCAGGTGACGCCGGAGGTGAAGCGGATGATTCTGGGTGGCAACTACGCGCGCTACGCGGGCGTGGACGTGGAGGCGGTGAAGAAGAACATCGCCAACGACGTGTTCGCGAAGCTGAAGGCGCGCGGCGACCACCAGCCGTACAGCTACAAGGAGAGCCTCTATGAGTGAGCAGGCCCTGCGCGAGCGCATCCAGGACATCCCGGACCCGTGCAGCTGCGCCACGGGCGTGCCGCTGGGCATCGGGGAGATGGGGCTGATTGAGTCGGTGAAGCGCACCGACGGCGAAGTGACGGTGCGCCTGCACATCACCTCGCCCATGTGCATGATGGCCGCCTACTTCATGCGGGAAATCGAGCAGCGGCTGCTGGCGGTGGACGGCGTCACCACGGTGAACGTGGAGTTCGACCAGGAGCTGAAGTGGACGCCGCAGGACATCGAGCCTGGGGCCCGCCAGCGGCTCGCGGACAAGCGCATCACCATGCTGGGTGGCCGCCTGCTGCCGCGTGACGGGGCGCGGCCGCCCCGCTCCTGAGCAGCACCGCGGCGCTGGCGGGTGCGTGCCCGCCAGCGCCGTGTCCGTCAGTGGCTCCCCACGGGCGCTTCCTTCACCGACGGCGCCTCCACGACGGCGTCGCGGCGTTTGAGCAGGCTCCGCACCGCGACGTAGAAGGCCGGCACCAGGAAGATGGCCAGCACGGTGCCGGACACCATGCCGCCGAACACGCCGGTGCCAATGGCCCGCTGCGTCTCCGCGCTGGCCCCGCTGGCCACCACCAGCGGCACCACGCCCAGCGCGAAGGCGAGCGACGTCATCAGGATGGGACGGAAGCGCAGCCGCGCCGCCTCCACCGCCGCCTGGAGTGGCGAGCGGCCCTGCTCCTCCAACTGCTTGGCGAACTCGACGATGAGGATGGCGTTCTTCGCGGACAGGCCGATGATGGTGATGAGGCCCACCTTGAAGAAGATGTCATTCATCAGCCCGCGCGACAGCACGGCGGCCAGCGCGCCGATGAGCCCCAGCGGCACGACGAGCATCACCGACAGGGGAATCGACCAGCTCTCATAGAGCGCCGCCAGCACCAGGAAGACGACCAGCATGGACAGCGCCAGGAGGATGGGCGCCTCCGAGCCGGACAGCCGCTCCTGGTAGGAGAGTCCCGTCCACTCCACCGCGAAGCCCTGCGGCAGCTCGGCGGCGATGCGCTCCATCTCCGCCATGGCGTCACCGCTGCTGTAGCCCGGCGCCGCGGTGCCGGCGATGCGCACGGCGGGGTAGCCGTTGTAGCGGACGAGCTGCATGGGGCCCCGCTCCCAGACGGGCTCGGCCACCGAGGACAGGGGCACCATCTGCCCGCGCACGTTGCGCACCGGCAGCTTGAGCACGTCCTCCACCTGCATGCGGGACTCCGCGCGCGCCTGGAGGATGATTTGCTGCATGTAGCCCTTGTTGGGGAAGTCGTTGACGTACGTGGACCCCAGCGCGGTGGAGATGACCGAGTTGATGTCCGCGAAGGACACCCCGAGCGCCGCCGCGCGCTCGCGGTCCACCTGGATTCGCACCGTGGAGCCGTCCGGCAGCCCCTCCTGGTACGGGAACGCGATGACCTTGCTCTCATAGGCGCGGCGGAGGACGTGATTCATGGCGTCGTTGAGCGCCTGGGTGCCGTGGCCGGCGCGGTCCTCCAGCCGCATCGCGAAGCCCGCGCTGTTGCCGAGCCCGTCCACGGCGGGCGGAATCACATTGATGACCATGCCCTCCCGGGGGGAGGCGAAGCGCGCGCTGGCGGCGGCGACCTCGCCCGGCGCCGTGGCGCCCTTGCGCGCATCCCAGTCGTTCATCATCACGAACATCAGGCCGGCGTTCGCTCCCGAGCCGAAGAAGCCGAAGCCCTGGATGGTGAGCACGTCCTGGATGCCCTCGCGCCCGCCCAGGTAGGACTCCACCTCGCCGAGCACCGCGTTGGTCCGCTCCGCCGTGGCGTCCGACGGGAGCTGCACCGACACGTTGAGGAACCCCTGGTCCTCCTCCGGGAAGAAGGCGCCCGGCAGCCGCCAGAACGCGAAGGCCACCATCGCGAGCACCGCGGCGTACGCGAAGAAGGCCCGGCCCAGGCGCCTCACGATGGCCCCGGTCCAGGCGGCGTAGCGCGCCGTCACCCGCTCCAGCAGCCGGTTGAACGCGCCGAAGAAGCCGCGCTTCGCGGTGTGGCCATGCGCCACGGGCTTCAGCAGCGTCGCGCAGAGCGCCGGGGTGAGCGTGAGCGCGAGGAACGCGGAGAAGAGAATCGACACGGCCATCGCCAGGCTGAACTGGCGGTAGATGGTGCCGACGGAGCCCGTGGCGAACGCCATGGGGATGAACACGGAGGTGAGCACCAGGGTGATGCCGATGACGGCGCCCGTTATCTCCTTCATCGCCTTCTTGGTGGCGTCCAGGGGGGAGAGCCCCTCCTCCGCCATGAGGCGCTCGACGTTCTCCACCACGACGATGGCGTCATCCACGATGATGCCAATCGCCAGCACCATGCCGAACATCGTCAGCACGTTGATGGAGAACCCAGACGCCAGCATCACCGCGAAGGTGCCCAGCAGCGCGATGGGCGCGACGATGGCGGGAATCAGCGTGTAGCGCACGCTCTGGAGGAACAGGTACATCACCGCGAAGACGAGCAGCATCGCCTCGAAGAAGGTCTGCACCACCTTCTGGATGGAGATGCGCACGAAGGGCGCCGCGTCATACGGAATCGTGTACTCCACGCCCGCGGGGAAGGACCGTGACAGGTCGGCCATCCGCTCGCGGATGCGCTCCGAGGTGTCCAGGGCGTTGGCCCCCGGGGCGAGCTGCACGCCGAAGGTGGCCGCGTTCTTTCCGTTCTGCCGGGTGGTGGTGGCGTAGCTCTGGGGCCCCAGCTCCACCTTGGCGAGCTCCTTGAGCAGCACGTTGGAGCCATCCGGGTTGGCCCGCACGATGACGTGCTCGAAGTCAGCGACGTCCTGGAGTTGTCCCTGGAGCATCAGGGGCGTGGTGACCCGCTGGCCCGGCACCGCGGGCGTGTCCCCCAGCCGTCCGGGCGAGGCCTCCGCGTTCTGCGCGCGAATCGCCGCGGCGACCTCGTCCACGGAGATGCCGTGGGAGATGAGCCGCTCCGGGTCCAGCCACACGCGCAGCGCGCGGGACGGCGTGAAGAGCTGGACGCGTCCCACGCCGGGCACGCGCCGCAGGTCCTCCACGACGTTGCGGCTCAGGAAGTCGCCCAGCTCGGCCTCGTCGTAGCGGCCATCGCTCGACAGGAGCGTGGAGAAGAGCAGGAAGTTGGTGGTGGTCGTCTCCACCTGGAGCCCGAGCTGCCGCACCATCTGCGGCAGCCGCGACTCGACCGTCTTGAGGCGGTTCTGGATGTCGACCTGCGCCAGGTCCGGGTCCGTGCCGGGAGCGAAAGTCACCACAATCTGCGCGACGCCCGACGTGTCGCTCGACGACTCGAAGTACAGGATGTTCTTCACGCCGGACAGGCCGCGCTCAATCAACGACACGACGCTGTCGTTCATCGCGGCCGGCGTGGCGCCGGGATAGGTGGCGGTAATCGTCACGCTCGGCGGCGCGATGGACGGATAGCGCTCGATGGGAAGCCGGGGAATGGAGATGGCTCCGGCGAGCACGATGAAGATGGCAATCACCCAGGCGAAGACCGGGCGTTCAATGAAGAATCGTGGCACGGCTCACTCCAGGTTCAGCGCGAGGCCGGGGCGTGCTGCCACTCGACGGGGGTGATTTGCTGGCCGGGCGCGAGACGGTCCTGCCCCTCGACCACCACACGCTCTCCGGCAGAGAGGCCTTCCTCCACCAGGTAGCGTCCGCTGATGATGCGCCCGGCGCGGACGTTGCGCGCCTCGGCGGTGTTGTCCTCACGGACGACGAAGACCTGCGCCTGTCCCTGTGCGTCGTGAAGCACGGCCTGCTGCGGGACGAGCAGCGCGTTGGCGACCTCTCCGAGCACGACGCGCGCCTTGACGAACATGCCCGGCAGCAGCTTCCGCTGCGCGTTGGGGACCAGGGCGCGCACGGTGAGTTCGCCAGACCCGGGGTCGACCGAGATGTCGGCGAACTGGACCCGGCCTCGCTCCGGATAGGGCGCTCCCGTCGAGGCGAGCAGGATGACCTCCGCGCCCCCGTCATCGCCCTGGAGGGACTGCAGGCCCACCGCGCGCTCCACCGGCGACTTGATGTCGACGAAGACGCGGTCAATCTGCTGGATGACGCTCAGCGCCGTGGGGTCCGCGGGGCCCACGAGCGCGCCCTCGTTCACCTGGGAGATGCCGATGTGTCCCGCGATGGGCGCGGTAATCGTGGCGTAGTCCAGGTCGACGCGGGCCCGGTCCAGCGCCGCGCGGGCCCGCGCCACCTCCGCGTTCGCGATGGCGAGCGCGGCCCGTGCGTCGTCGGAGGCCTGCTGGGTGCTCGCCCCCTTCTCGAAGAGGGACTGGATGCGTCCCGCGTGCAGCTCCGCCTGGAGCCGCGCGGCCTCGCTGGCCGCATGGGCCGCCGCCGCGCCGTCCACCGCTGCCCGGAACACCGCCGCCTCCAGTTGGTAGAGCGGCTGCCCCTTCTGGACCGTGTCTCCCTCGGCGAAGCGCCGGCTGCGGATGAGCCCGCCCACCTGCGGGCGGACCTCGGCGACGCGGAACGCGGAGACGCGCCCGGGGAATTCATCATGAAGGACGATGGACTCACCCTGCACCTTCAGGGTGGAGACCTCCTGGACCGGCGGTGCATAGGCCGCCTCCTCCGGCCTGCCTTCACAAGCGAGCAGGGGAAGCAGCGCCGAGGCGAGGAGAAGCCGCGTTGAACGACGGAGAGTCATTGAAGGAACACGCAAAGACATACTTTTCACACAGCACCGCGCCCGGGTCCGCCGGCAACCCGGGCATGAAACGTCACCTGCTCCCGAGCAGATGACATGACGAATGACACAATTCGAGACACAAGGCCGTCACGGGACAGACGAATTCCGGGCTGGGGTATCAGCCGGATGAAGCCACGCGGATGATGAGGGGCATCTACTCCCGGGTGAGCTCCTCGAGACGGCGGATGACCGCGGCTCTGACTTCAGGGCTCATGCCTTTGTCCTCGATGAGGTCCGCGAACCAGAGGCCGTCACAGGCGAGCCGGCAGATGATGGCGTTGATGTGCGCGGGGTCCGTCTTCTCCGGCTGCGACTTGAGGTCTTCCTGCCAGCTACAGCTCCAGCGCTCGCGCAGCTCGGGGTCCACCATCATGCTACTGGTCAACGCCCGCAGGACGCTGTTCTCATGCGCGTCACTGGGATTACCCACCATGGCCCGGAGGTACGCACGGGCTTCCTTCCCTTGGGCCTCCGGCTCCGCCTCGATGTACGCGTGGAACGACTCGATGAACCGCTGGTTCATCTCCTCGAACAGCGCGTCCAGCAGGAGCTGCTTGCTGCGGAAGTGGTGCTGGAGGCCGCCCTTCGTCACGCCCGCTTGCGCGGCGACGGCGTCGAGCGTCACCGCCTGGGTGCCCCCCTGGACGACGAGCTCCGCGGCCGCGCGGAGGAGCTGCGCGCGGATGACCTCCGGCTGCTTCTTGCGTTGGTGGGCGCTCGTCATGTCCTGAAACATGCCGTCCGGACGGATTCTTTTCAACCTTCATTTCGATGCCCGGGATTTCGCCTGTTTTCAGGAGCTTGGAAGGCTTCCGCTCAAACGCGAGGCTGCTGGAACGGCTCCAGTTGGGCCGCCAGGGCTCGCTGGAAGGCGGGCCGGGCCTCGCAGCGTTCCTTGTACGCCTTCAGCGTGGGGAAGCCGTCCAGCAGGTCCGTGTGACGCAGGATGCGGAGCACCGTCACCATCATCAGGTCGCCCGCCGTGAAGCGGTCCTCCAGGTACTCGCGCTCGCCCAGGCTCGCCGCGAGCTCGCCCAGCCGCTTGTTCAGCCGCTCCACGACGGCCGGTCTGCGCAGCTTCGCCCACTCTTCCTGGGCAAAGAACAGGTCCACCTCGGCCAGCGGTTGGATTGCGATTTCAATGGAGTTGAGCGCCGCGAAGAGCCACGTCACCGCGCGAGCCCTGCCCGCCGCGTCCGCCGGAAGCAAGGCGTCACTCTTGTTGGCGATGTGGAGCACGATGGCGCCCGACTCGAAGAGGACGAGGCCCTCATCCTCCAGCACCGGCACCTGTCCGAAGGGCTGGAGCGCGCGGTAGTCCGCCGACGCCTGGACTTTGTTGTCGATGAGCCGCACCTGGTACGGCAGCCCCGCCTCCTCCAGCGCCCACCTCACCCGGAGGTCCCGCACGAGTCCTTGAGCGAACGGCGGTACCCACTTGAACGCGCTGACGGTCATCATGTCGGAAGGTCTCCTGGTCGGTGAGCCGCGGCTGCGAAGCGCCGAATCTCGTCATCCGGCCCAGCGCTCTCAAGCACGCGGCCTGGGCTCCGTCAACGTGATGACGCTCCCGGCAGCGCCTTGGGCGCGCTCTCCCGCACCCGCTGCACCGTCGCGTTCCACAGGAGCTCGCGGGCGTGGGCGTTGTCGTCGAACGCGCCCTGGCGGATGCGGACCGCGAACACACGGTTCAGCGTGGCCAGGTCCCCGTCACGTTCGAGCAACATGGCCAGCGCCCGCCGCTCCTCTTCCTGAGCGCCCATCCCGCTGCGGAGCTGCCGCTCGGCGATGCCCATGGCGTTGGCAATCATCAGCGCGCCGTAGGCCTTGTCCCTGGGCAGCAGGGGCAGCAGCTCGTTGCGCAGCACCTCGCGGGCAATCGCCAGCAGCTCGGCGCCATCGGGACGCTCACGCATGGCCCACCCCCGTCATCCGGAGAATCTCCAGCTCCAGCTCCGGCACGACATGCGCCGTCAACGCCAGCTCCAGGGAGGGCTCCTGCCCCGACACATGGCGCTCGCCCTGCTGGAGGGCAATCACCGCCCACCGGACGTGGGCGTACACTTCCCAGTAGAACACCGCCTCGCGCGTCGGCTCGCGGCCGCTCACGCGCGCATAGCCTCGGAACAGCGCCTCACGGGAGCCGATGCCGCCTGCTTCCTTGTCGACCTGGCCGAAGCGCCAGCAGCGCGCGCAGAACCAGCCCAGGTCCTCCAGCGGGTCCGACCACGCGGCGAACTCCCAGTCCAGCACGGCCGTGAGCCCCGCCTCGTCCACCATGTAGTTGCCCGTGCGGAAGTCCCGATGCGCCAGCACCCACTCCCGCGTGCGCGGCGCGTGCATTTCCAGCCAGCGGAGGCCCCATTCCAGCGCGGGGAATGGCGTGTGGTGCCCGTCCAGGAAGGCACGGAACTCCTCCACGCCCTTCAGCGCGGGAGAAGGCGTGGGCGCCGGCAGGAAGGCCAGGCGCTCCAGGGGCGGGCGCAGGGTGTGCAGCCGCGCCAGCTCCTCGCCGATGCGCTCCGTCAGCCGCTCCCGGTCCCCGCCCAGGGTGGGCTCCTTCATCAGCCGGTGCGCCGCCGCCGTGCCTCGGGCCTTGCGCATCACGAAGAAGTCCCGGCCGAACACGGAGGTGTCTCCCAGCCACAGGGGCTCGGGGACCGTCACGCCCGCGTGGAAGACCTCCTGGAGCAGCGCGAACTCCTGGGCGCGGCTGTGTGACGCGGAGACGCCCGACGGCGCGTCCGCGCGCAGGACGCACTCCAGCGTGCCCTCCAACGGGCCTCCGGTGACGGTGGCCGACAGCAGCCAGTTCTCCTGGATGGCACCGCCCGCGAGCAGCCGGGCCTCGTCGATTCGCACCGCGCGGGCGTCCGCCCTCTGGGCCAGGAAGCGCTCCAGTGCCGTCCTCTGCGCCGCCTGCATGGCTCACACGCCCCACTTGAAGAAGGACGGCCCCTCCGCCAGGTACGCGCGCGACAGCACCTGCTTGTGCACCTCGCTGGCGCCGTCCACCAGCCGGGCCTGCCGGGCGTAGCGGTATATCCATTCCACAAGCGTGTCCTTGGAGTAGCCCCGCGCCCCCAGAAGCTGGATGGCGGTGTCCGCCGCCTTGTGCAGCGTGTCCGCGACGTGAATCTTCGCGATGGAGATGTCCGTGCGAGCGAAGTCCCCCTGGTCCAGCTTCCACGCGGCGCTCATGGTGAGCAGCCGGCCAATGTGGATGTCCTTGGCCGCGTCTCCCAGCATCCACTGCACGCCCTCATGCTGCGCCAGCGTCGAGCCGAAGCTCATCCGCTTCGACACGTACGCCCCCGCCTCTTCCAGACACCGCTTCGCCAGCCCCAGCCAGCGCATGCAATGCGTGAGGCGCGCCGTGCCGAGCCGAATCTGCGTCACCTTGAGGCCGTCCCCCACCTCCAGCAGCCGGTGCGCGTCCGGAATCTCCAGGCCGTCGAACACGAGCTCGCAGTGCCCGCCGTGCTCCTCGGGGCCCATGATGGGGATGCGCCGTTCAATCCGCCAACCCGGCTGGTCCGCGTCGAACAGGAACGCGGTGAGGCCCTTGCGCTCATCGTCGGAGGTGCGCGCAATCAGGATGAAGTGCTGGGCCCCTTCCGCGCCGGTGATGAACCACTTGCGGCCGGTGATGACCCAGGTGTCGCCCCGCCGCGTGGCCTTCGTGTACGTGAGGGACGGGTCGGAGCCACAGCCGTCCGGCTCCGTCATCGCGAAGGCCGAGCGGACCTCGCCGTCGATGAGGGGCTGCAGCCAGCGCTGCTTCAGGTCCTCCGTCCGGAGCACCTTCTCCAGCACCATCATGTTGCCGTCGTCGGGCGGCGCGGCGTTGAACATCACCGGCCCGAAGGGCGAGCGCGCCGCCTCCTCGTAGCAGGCCGCCATGCCCACCACGCCCAGCCCCTGCCCTCCGCGGGACTTCGGCATCTGGAAGGCCCACAGCCCTTCCTCGCGAGCGCGGGCGCGCACCCGGGCCACCACGTCCTCGCGGAGGTTCTCATGCGCGTCGAAGGCGTCGGGCTGCTTCTCCAGCGGCAGCACGTGCTGCTCGACGAAGGCCCTCACACGCTTTCGATGGTCCTCGACCTCGGGCGACAGGGAGAAATCCAATGCGGGCTCCAGGGGTGGCGTGTGACGGGACGGGGCGGGACTCACAGCGTGGAGCAGAGGTGGCCGCCGTCCACCTCCAGCACGCTGCCACTCATGTAGCTGCCCGCTTCCGAGGCCAGCAGCAGCAGCGGACCGTCCAGCTCCCGCATCTGCCCCAGCCGGCGGAAGGGGATGCGCGCCACCAGCTTCTTCGCGGCCTCCCCTTCGAAGAACGCGCGGTTGAAGTCCGTCTCGATGTATCCCGGCGCCAGGGCATTCACCCGAATCCCGTGACGCGCCAGCTCCAACGCCATCGCCTTGGTGAGCTGAATCAGCCCCGCCTTGGACGCGCAGTACGACGACACCGAGCCACTCACCCGCAGCCCCAGGATGGAGGCGATGTTGATGATGCTGCCGGGCTGCGTGTGCTCCACCAACCGCCGAGCCACCTCGCGCGCCACCAGGTAGGCGCCCTTGAGGTTGGTGTCCACCACCGTGTCCCACTCGGCTTCTTCCAGTTGGAGGAAGAAGCGCTGCCCGGACACGCCCGCGTTGTTCACCAGCACGTCCACCACGCCGCCCGTCCGCGCTTCGGCCTCTGCCACCGCCGCGCGCACCGAGTCGGCGCTCGTCACGTCCAGTGACACGGCGTGGGCACGGGCCCCGAGGCTCCGCAGCCGGTCCACCTCGGCGGCCAGCTTGTCCTCGCGGCGGGCCGCCAGCACGACTTCGGCGCCCGCTTGCGCCAGCACCTGCGCGAAGTGCAGCCCCAGGCCCCCGGAGGCCCCGGTAATCAGCGCACGGCGGCCACCCAGGCGAAAGGCAGACGGCGACATGGACGACCTCCGGAAATCACAGGCAAGACAGGGGTGATGCCTTGGAACGCGCCGGTACCCACGGCGTGAAGCCTAGGGAAGCCACCCCGGGGCGTCCATGAGATTATTGGCACTCTGCCAATACAGTGGAAAGTGGGCACTGGCGTGGAGCGCCCGCGTCCGTGGCCCGGCCTACAGCACGCGGCGCACCAGCGCCGGGAACACCTTGGACACCTTGCCCAGCAGGTAGTCGCCGTAGGTGCCCTGGAAGGCGTGGACGCTGGCGCCGTCCCAACGGCGCGCGCGGTCCTCGTCCACGTCGGCGCCGGTGCCACGCGGCAGGGGGTGGACCTCGGCAGCGAAGTCCGGGTCGAAGAAGAGCGGGAAGGACAGCCTGTCCCTGCCGCTCACGTTCTTCACCCGGTGCGGCGTGGAGCGGTACCAGCCGCCCGTCATCCGGTCGAGCATGTCGCCGATGTTGCACACCAGCGTCCCGGGCAGCGGCGGCGCCTCCACCCAGCCGCGCGGCGTCTTCACCTGCAACCCGCCGTGGTCATCCTGCGCCAGCAGCGTGAGCAGGCCGTAGTCGGTGTGCTCGCCCACGCCCCAGCTTTCCACTTCACGTTCAGGCTCGGCGGGATAGTGGAAGACGCGGAAGAGCACCGTCGGGTCGGCCGTGTAGTGCCGCCGGAAGTAGTCCGCGTCCAGGCCCAGGCTCAGCGCCACGCCTTCCATCAGCGCATGCGCGGCGCGCGTGCAGGCGTCCATGTAGTCGAGCACCGCCGCGCGCAGTTCCGGCACCTCCGCGGGCCACAGGTTGGCGCCGTGCAACGGCCAGCCGGCCTTCACCCGTGGGTGCTCGCTCCCCAGCTCCGTGCCCAGGTAGAGCCCCTCCTTCCGGTCCGGCTTCCCCGAGGTCAGCTCGCCCCCGAGCGGGAACCAGCCCCGCCACGCGACGCCACCTTGGGCCATGGCGATGGCCTCCTTCGCGGCCCGAGGCAGCGCGAAGAAGCGGTGGCTCTCCTGCTCCAGCCGCGCCAGCACGTCCGCGGACACGCCGTGGCCCGTCACGTAGAAGAAGCCGCTGTCGCGACAGGCCTGCTCGATTTCCCGCGCGACGCGTGCCCGCTCGGTGACACGGGTGGTGTCGAACAGGGACGCCATGTCGATGATGGGCAAGCCGCCGCGTGCGGAATCCAGTTCAGGCATTGCAGGGAGCCTACACAGGTCTGGACCCCGGCAGGGTGCGGCGCGAGAGTCCGCCTGCCTCCATGACGACGCACTCCCCTCCGGACGCTCCCCACACCGCCCTGTCCACCGGGCTGGTGTGGTTGATGGCCGCCGCCTCGGGCGCCACCGTCGCGAACCTCTATTACAACCAGCCGCTGCTGGGAGACATCGGCGCGGCCCTGGGCGCCTCCGGGAGCGCGCTGGGGCTGGTGCCCATGCTGACGCAGGTGGGCTACGCGGTGGGGATGCTCTTCATCGTCCCGCTGGGTGACAGCCTGGAGCGGCGACGGGTCATCGTCACCATGAACCTGCTGGTGGCGCTGGCGCTCGTGGGCGTGGCGCTGGCGCCGACGCTGCACTGGATGGTGGCCGCGAGCTTCGTCGTGGGCGTGACCACCATCATCCCGCAGCTCCTCGTCCCCTTCGCCGCGCACCTGGCTCCCGCGGCGCAGCGAGGCCGGGTGGTGGGCACCGTCATGAGCGGCGTGCTCATTGGCATCCTCCTGTCCCGGACGGCGGCGGGCTTCGTCGGGACGCACCTGGGTTGGCGCGCCATGTTCTGGATGGCGGCGGGGCTGATGCTCGTGTCGGCCGGGGTGCTGCGCTTCACGTTGCCGTCACAGCCGCCCGTGGCGTCCATGCCGTATCCGCAGTTGCTCCGCTCGCTCATCCACCTGGCGCGCACCGAGCCCGTGCTGCGGCTGCACGCGGTGCTGGGCGCGCTCAGCTTCGGCGCGTTCAGCGTCTTCTGGTCCACGCTGGCGCTGTACCTCCAGAGCCTGCCGCAGAAGTACGACGCGCAGGTGGCGGGGCTCTTCGGCGTGGTGGGCGTGGCGGGCGCCGCCGTGGCGCCGGTGGTGGGCCGCTATGCCGACCAGCGGGGGGACCGGCGCATCAACGCCGGCGCCATCGTCGTGCTGCTGCTATCTTTCGTGGTGATGTGGCCCCTGGGACGATGGCTGTGGGGCATGGCGCTGGGCGTGGTGCTGCTGGATTTGGGCGTCCAGGCGAACCAGATTTCCAACCAGACGCGGGTGTACTCGCTGCGCCCGGAGGCCCGCAGCCGGCTGAACACGCTCTACATGGTGACGTACTTCGCGGGAGGCGCCGCGGGCTCGTGGCTGGGCACCTTCGCGTGGACGCACTGGGGTTGGACGGGCGTCTGCACCTCCGGCGCCGCGCTGTGTGTCGTGGCGCTGCTGGCGCTCAAGCGGGGGCCCCGGGGCCGTGCTCCGGAGGCGGCGGAGACCTGACGGAGGTGGGGCGCGTCAGGGACGCGCCTGGCCTTCCAAGACGGCGGCGGGGATGAGGCGGTAGCGCTCCTGGGTCGGCACGCCCAGGCGGCGTGCCAGTTGGACCAGCGCCGCGCCTTCGATGAAGACGAAGGCCTCCGTCTTGTGGCGGTAGGGGTCGAAGAGGCCGGAGCGCTGCTGGCGCTCGACCCAGGCGGCCTGCTCCTCAATCATTCCGTGGAGGCCCGCGTCGAAAGCGTCGGTGTCTTTCGTGGACAGGGCCTTCACCACGTCGAAGCGGTGGGAGCTTCCGCCCTGGAGCGTCCGCTCGAACGCCGCGAGTTCCGAGTCCAGGTTCGGCTGGGCCAGCACCAGGGCGATGAGGACACCGAAGTAATGGAAGTCCTCCTCGGGCTCCATCCGCTGCATCCACGTCGGCGTCATCGCCGTGGCGATGGACCGGGACAGGCCCCCATTGCCCGCGGCCAGGGCGTCGAAGAGGGGTTCGCCCTTGCTGCGAGCCAGGTAGTACTGGTCGAACTCGGAGCACGCGCCGCGGCGCTTGAGCAGGTTCAGGTAGAGCGTCGCCGCTTGCTCCAGTCCGTCTCGGAAGCCTTCTTCGTCCAACTCCGACAGAAGGAGACCACAGCCGTACTGGCGCCAGAGCGCGGCGGTCTCCAAGGTCAGCTTCGCGTCCGGCTTCGCCGACGACGACTGGAGCCGGGGCATCCGCTGGCCCACCAGGAAGAGGATGTTGTCGAGGACCGAATCCATGGGGGTACCCGGGCGTCAGCCCGGAATCTCCGTGCCTGTGGGGTGAACCGCGAGCCCGGTGAGCCCCGCCTGATGGAAGGCCTCCAGCAGGTCGGAGCGGAGCACCATCATCTCGGGGAACTCGGCCACTCGGAACAACTGCGCATCATCAGGGATGGAACCTTCACGGACACACAGCATCCGGATGTCGCCGATTTCGTCCGGCCCATCCAAACGGTACTTCGAACGCTCCCGGTCTACACAAGGGACACTGCGCAGTGGGTTCGCGATGCAGTAGGGCTCCCTCAACTTGCGACCGCGTTTATCGAGCAAGACAAACGGCAACAACTCCAGCTCCGCACCTATGAGGCCGCGTGCCGCCAGCACCTGCTGCGCTCGCTCTGAGACGTAGAGGACACAATCCGGGTTGCCGATGAAATCCGTGAGCATGTCGCCTGCGCGCTCATAGAGGCTGAGCTCGGTGGTCGGCGGCAGGTAGGGCGCCACGGGGCGGCCCTTGGTGAGATAGAAATAGCGCTCGACCTTGTCAGGCAGCTCAACAATCTGCGCCGCGCGCGGGTCGAGGCCGAACTTCACCGTGAAATAGACATGCGACATGAAATTTCAGCCCTGGATATTCGTCCCAACAGGGTGGACTGCAACCCCAGTAATTCCTGCTTCCTGAAGCGCCGCCAGCAGATCGGACCGAATGACCATTAGCTTGGGCAACTCCGCCAACCGGAAAAGTTGAGCCTGCTCTGGAATCGCATCCTCTCTGACGTGTAGCAACTTGACCTCAACAATCTGATTTTGCCCACCGGTGCGTCGGCGACATTTTGAGCGTTCGAGGTCCAAGCACTCCACCCGCATCAGAGGGTTGGCGATGGCATATGGATCTCGAACTCGACGGCCACGTTTATCCAGCAGAACAAATGGTAGTAGCTCGATCGCACCTCCAATCAGCCCCCTGCTTGCAAGAACCTCCTGAGCTCGCGACGATACGTAGAGCACACGGTCTGGATTGTCGATGAAGTCCGTGAGCATATCACCCGCCCCTTCGTTCAAACTGAGTTCAGCCGAAGGAGGCATATAGGACGCGCAAGGAACACCATCATGGAGATAAAAATAACGTTCAACCTTATCTGGAAGGTCGACAATCTCCACGGCGCGGGCATCGTGCGGATGTTTGAACGTGTAATAGGAATATTTCACGCAAGGCCTCTAGACATCAACAGCACCGAGCTGAACACCAGCCCTCATCTGTTTGACCTGTTCAAGTAGCGATTCAGATAGCTCATTCAATTCTTCAAGAATAGCTGCCTTGAGATCCCTTGGGTGCTGTTTCTCGATCACAGCACGGTCAATCACACCTCGCAGCTCCCGGAGCCGATCTTTGAGCGACGTCTGATACGCCGCATGCGCGGGCACGCCCCACGGGCAGTGGGCCGGCAGGCCCACGATGAGCGCCTCGAACTCCTGCTGCGGTAGCAGGACCATGTTCTTCTCGTTGTGGATGTTCCACCGCGAGATGAGGATGAGCTTCACCACCTGGTCGGAGCGCGCCGGGCTCCCCGACCCTCCCTTGCCGATGACCCACTCCTCGACGGCGCCGACCGGGATGAGGTGGTGGTAGTTGTGCTCGTAGGGATAGAAGGCCCCATGCCCACCCTGGGTCTGATTCTGACGAGGCTGGAACTGAGGCCGGTTCCCCTTCTTCAGCGCCTGATTCGGCACCGGGTCCAGGTGCTTCACCCCGATGTGCCACCCCTCCGGCCCCCGGCGCAGCCAGTAGAGGGACTGCCGCGCTCTGTCGAAGAAGTCCGACAGGGTCAGCTTCCGCTTCGAGTTGTCACTGACGGGGAAGCGCTTCCAGATGCGCTTCTTCGCCTTGCCGCTCAGGCCGAAGTCCTCCTGGACCAGCTTCATCCGCCGGGCAATCGCCTGATGGTCCTTGTTGTAGAGCGCGCTGCGCTCATTCAAGGAGACCTTGTAGCAATTGGACATGTGGTTGCACGGATGGGCGCTCCAACCACCGTTGTCCGTAATCGTATGCCGCCACAGGCACCCGAACCCGGAGGGCCGGTCCGTGTGGTTGAGCGTCTTCGGGTCCCACGCCAGGTGCGTATCGCTGGATGCCATGCCTTCACGCTCCTATGGACGGACAAGCAGCCCCGAGGCCACCGCGCCCTCATCAGACCTCGACCACACGAGAATCTCATCACCGCGCGCGTACTTCCGCACGAACGACCGCGTGGCCACCGCCACGGACACGCCACCGCTGGCCGCCCCGGTGTCCCCCAGCGACACCGCCGGCCAGTGACTCCGGGCCTCGGCCAATACGGAGTCCGCGGGGAGCCGCGCCAGGAGCGTGCCCCACTCCATCGCCCGTGACTCCTCGCCGTTGAGGTCACCGTACACGTCGCCAATCCGCGTCGCCCGGGCCAGCGTCTCCTCCAGCACCCCCACCAACCGCATCGAGGGCGCCGCGCCGCCTCCCCCTCCGACATGCAGCGCCTCGACGCGCGCCTCCACCCTGGCCCCACGCCTTCTCGCCTGACCCGGGTCCTCGACGAGCAACGCCACGGCGGCCTCTCCTGGCATGAAGCCCACGGCGCGCTCCGGCGTCTTCAGCCGCCCCTTCATGGCCAGCCACTCCAGCGCCTCCAGGTCACTCGTGAGGCTGTCCACCCCGACGATGAGCGCCCGCTGGACCTGGCCGGAGGCGATGGCTTCGCCCGCTTCAGCCATGGCCGAGAGGACGGAGACGTGCCCGCGAGCCAAGACCTTCTGAAGCCTTGGCGAGAAGACCAGACCGCTGCGGCGGCTGACCGCCGGAAGGAGCCGCTCTTGGAGCTGCTCCACCATCAGGTCCTGCTCGGGCGTTCGAGGGCCCGAAAGGCCCAGGAAAAATGCGGTGTCCTGCCAGAAGCGGGGGTCCGCTCCCGTGAGCCCCGAATAGATGCACAGGTCCTGGATGGCCTCCTGGACGAGCAGCGCATAGAGGCCCAGCCCCACGAATCCATCCGTGAGTCCCTGGATGGGAAATCCCACCACGGACTCGACGCCGGGCTCATCTCCGGAAGAGACAACCTGCAGCCCCAGTGGGACAGGCCGCGACATTCCGCAGCGAATCGCCGCGCACCCGGAGACCACGTCATGACCCAGAGAGGACACCAGCCCCAATCCGGTGATGGCCAGCGACATGCCCGTATTCTATTCGTACCTCGGACATGGCCAAGCGCGCTCGGACAGCGCGCCCGTGCGCTGCGCTCCTGATGCCGCCTCCTTTCGTTCAAGGGGAGACATCTCTCTTCTCAGGCCGTCTTCTCCGCCGCCAATGCGACGAGGAGCTGCTTCGCCCTCACCTGGCTGCCCACGGACACGTTGAGCTCCGCCACGGTGCCGGTGACGTCCGCCACCACCTGGAACTCCATCTTCATGGCCTCCAGCACCAGCAGCACGTCCCCGGGCTTCACCGCCGCGCCCACCCGCGTGTCCACGCGCAGGATGCGCCCGTCCATCGGCGCAGACAGTCGCCCGCTGCCCACGCCGTCCGACCTCGACGGCGGCCGGAACGTCACGTCCGTCACGGCATGCGCGCCCGCGCCCGAATCCAACCAGAGCGTGTCCCCGTCCCGCAGGTAGCGCGCGCGACCTCGCGTCCCACCGCTGGAGAAGTCGAGCACACCTCCGGACAGCCGCAGCACGGACACGTCGAAGGACGCGTCTCCCACCGTCACGGTGTAGGCCTCCGGGGACACGGGCTGGACGATGACGTCCTCCTCCGCGCCACGGCTCGCCAGCTTCATCCGAACCGGGTGCCGGTACGCCGTGTTCCAGTTCAGCAGCGACGCATCCAACCCGGCCGTGTCCGCCAGCTTCAGGCCCTCGCCGTGGAACAACACCGCCGCCGCGAGCGCCCGCACCTTCGCGTCCGCCTGGTACAGCCCCTCCACCTCCGACGCCGGCGCGTGCTTCGCGATGAACGCCGTGTCGTACTCCCCGGAGCGGAACGCCGCGTGCTCCAGCACGGACAGCAGCAGGTTCTTGTTCGTGGTGACGCCGAACACGGTCAGCTCCCGCAGCGCCTCCACCAGTCGCCGGCGCGCCGTCTCGCGGTCCGGGCCGTGCGCGATCACCTTCGCCTGCATCGAGTCATAGAAGGGCGGAATCTCCTGCCCCTCGCGCACGCCGTGGTCGATGCGCACGCCCTCGCGCGCCGGCAGCGTCCACGTCAGCAGCCGCCCGGCCTGGGGCGCGTAGCCCTTCGCCGGGTCCTCCGCGCAGAGGCGGACCTCGATGGCGTGCCCCGACGCGGAAACCTCCGCCTGCGCCCGGGGGAGCCTCTCCCCCGCCGCCACGCGGAGCTGCCACTCCACCAGGTCCAACCCGGTAATCAGCTCCGTCACCGGGTGCTCCACCTGGAGCCGCGTGTTCATCTCCATGAAGTAGAAGTCACCGCTCGGCGCCAGCAGGAACTCGATGGTCCCCGCCCCCCGGTAGCCAATGGCCCGGGCCGCCGCCACCGCCACCTCGCCCATGCGCGCGCGCAGCGCGGGGCTCACCGCCGGTGACGGGCTCTCCTCCACGATTTTCTGGTGCCGGCGCTGGACGGAACAGTCCCGCTCCCCCAGGTGCACCACGTTGCCGTGCGCGTCCGCGAAGACCTGGACCTCCACGTGGCGCGCGTCGAGGACGGCCTTCTCCAGGATGAGCTCGCCGCTGCCGAAGGCATTCTCCGCCTCCGAGCGCGCCGCGCGCAGGGCCGCCCGGAGCTGCGCCGCCTCGTGCACCAGCCGCATGCCGCGCCCGCCGCCGCCCGCCGCCGCCTTCACCATCAGCGGGAAGCCGATGCGCTCGCCCTCCGTGGCCAGCGCCTCGTCATCCAAATCAGAGGCCTCGTAGCCGGGGATGCAGGGCACGCCCGCCGCAATCATGCGCAGCTTCGCCTGGCGCTTGTTCCCCATCAGGGTGATGGCCTCGGCCTCCGGGCCGATGAACACCAGCCCCGCGTCACGGCAGGCGCGCGCGAAGTCCGCGTTCTCCGACAGGAAGCCGTAGCCCGGGTGGATGGCCTCCGCGCCGGACGCCTTCGCCGCCTCCAGAATCTTCCCGATGACGAGGTAGGACTCCTTCGCCGGAGACGGGCCAATGGCCACCGCCTCGTCCGCCGCCAGCACGTGCGGCGCGGCGCGGTCCGCCTCGGAGAACACCGCCACCGTGCGGTAGCCCAGCCGCTGGCACGTCCGAATCACCCGGACGGCAATCTCGCCACGGTTCGCGATGAGGACCTTCTTGAAGCGCTCCATCGTGTCCGCTCCTCTCACAGCCGCGCGACGCCGAACGTGTTGGGGTGCACCTGCCGCCGCTTCGCCTCGCGGCACACCGACAGGGCGAAGCCGAGCACCCGCCGCGTGTCCCGCGGGTCGATGAGCCCGTCGTCGAACAGCCGCGCGCTGCAGTTGAACGGGTGCGACTCCTTGTCGAACTGGTCGATGATGGGCTGGCAGAACGCCTTGAGTTGCGCCTCGTCCACCGCCTGCCCCTGCCGGGCCAGCTTCTCCCCGAAGACGATGGACATCACCTTCGCCGCCTGCTCGCCGCCCATGACGGCGGTGCGCGCGTTGGGCCAGCCGAAGATGAAGCGCGGGTGGAAGGGGCGGCCACACATGCCGTAATTGCCCGCGCCAAACGCGCCGCCAATCAACACCGTGAGCTGCGGCACCGTCGCGTTGGCCACGGCCTGAATCATCTTCGCGCCGTGCTTCACGATGCCCCCCTGCTCCGGCTGCGTGCCCACCAGGTAGCCCGTGGTGTTCTGCAGGTAGAGGATGGGCGTGTCCTTCTGGCAGCAGAGCTGGATGAACTGCGCCGCCTTCGTCGCGCCGTGGGGCGAGATGGGCCCGTTGTTGCCGATGATGCCCACCGGGTGGCCATACAGGCTCGCCCAGCCGCAGACGGTGTGCGCGTCGTATTCGTCCTTGAAGCCGGTGAACTCCGAGCCATCCACGATGCGCGCGATGACCTCGCGGCAGTCGTAGGGCTTGCGGTAGTCCACGGGCACCGCGCCGCAGAGCTCGTCGGGCGAGTACACCGGCTCCGCATACGTGGGCCGCTCGGCGGACGGGAGCTGCGCGTTCCACCCCAGCTTCGCCACGACTTCCCGCGCCATGCGGATGGCGTCCGCGTCGTCCTCGGCCAGGTAGTCCGCGGTACCCGCCACCGTGGCGTGCATCTCGGCGCCGCCCAGCTCCTCGTCCGTGGCGACCTCCCCCGTGGCCGCCTTGAGCAGCGGCGGGCCCGCGAGGAACACCTTGGCCTTCTTCTTCACCATCACCACGTAGTCGGACAGGCCCGGCAGGTAGGCGCCGCCCGCCGTGCTGGAGCCGTGCACCACCGTCACCTGGGGGATGCCCGCCGCGGACAGCCGCGCCTGGTTGTAGAAGGTCTCCCCACCGGGGATGAAGATTTCCTGCTGGTACATCAGGTTGGCGCCGCCGCTCTCCACCAGCGACACCATGGGCAGCTTGTTCTCCAGCGCCAGCGCCTGGCCCCGCAGCGCCTTCTGCACGCCCCACGGCGACGCGGTGCCGCCCTTGATGGCGGAGTTGTTCGCGAAGACGAGGCACCGCACCCCGGACACGTAGCCGATGCCGATGATGCTGTTGCCGCCCGCCAGCGAGCCGTCGCTGTCGTCGTGGTAGCCATGGCCACACAGCGTGGACAGCTCCAGGAAGGGCGAGCCCCTGTCGAGCAGCAGCATCAGCCGCTCCCGGGGCAAGAGCTGCCCGCGCTTGTGGAACTTGTCCTTCGCCTGGTTCTCCGTGTGGCGGACCTTCGCCTCGATGGCGCGCAGCTCGGCGACGCGGGCCAGCATGTCCGCGCGGTTCGCCTGGAAGGACTCGGAGTTCGGGTCGATTCGCGAGGTGATTCGGGGCATCGGTCTACTCCTGTCCTTCGCGCAGCAGCGCCTCGGGGATGTCCAGGTGCCGCGAGCGCAGCCACTCGCCCAGCGCCTTGCCCTGCGGGTCGAAGCGCGTGGACGAGGACACGCCCTCGCCCAGCATCCCGTCGATGACGAAGTTCAGCCCGCGAAGGTTGGGGAAGACGTGCCGCTCAATCGGCAGCGGCGCCGCCTCCGGCAGCAGCTCCCGCAGCGTCTCCACCGTGAGCGCGTGCGCCAGCCACCGCCACGCCGCGTCCGTGCGCGCCCAGACGCCGATGTTCGCCGTGCCGCCCTTGTCGCCACTGCGCGCGGCGACGATTCGCCCCAGCGGCGCCCGGCGCGTGGGGCCTCCAGGCGGCGGCGCGGGCAACGGGGACGGCGCCACCGGCTCCAGCGGGCGCGACTCGCCTGGCGGGGCGATGACGGTGCGCGCCCCGTCCTCGAGCACCGCGACGTGCTCCACGCGCCCCGCCTCCACATAGGCCGGCGTGTAGACGCCGTACGGCGCCCCGTCGGAGGGCGGCGCCGTCATCGTGAAGCCCGGGTAGCTGCCCAGCGCCAGCTCCACCGCCGCGCCGCTGAAGGCCCGGCCCACCACCTTCGCGTCCGGGTCCTTCGCCACCACGCGCAGGAAGGCGGCGGCCTGCTCTTCCGTGGCGGCGTCCTCGCGGTCCGTCCGGGTGAGTGACCACTGGAGCTCCTTAGGCTTGCGCGTCAGCGCCGCCTCCAACTGCTCGCGCGCCAGCCGCGCCTTCTCCTCGATGTCCAGGCCCACCAGGATGAAGGTCGCCTCGTTGCGGTAGCCACCCAGGTGGTTGAGGCACACCTTCACCGTGGGCGGTGGCGGCTCGCCGCGCACCCCGGAGACGCGGACGCGGTCCTTGCCATGTGACGCCAGGGCGATGGTGTCGAAGCGCGCCGTGGCGTCCGGGCCCGCGTACCGCGCCCCGGTGATTTCATAGACGAGCTGCGCCAGCACCGTGTCCACCGTCACCGCGCCGCCCGTGCCCGCGTGCTTGGTGATGACGCTGCTGCCGTCCTCGTGCAGCTCCGCCAGCGGGAAGCCCGGACGCCGCGCGTCCAGCTCCGTGAAGAAGGAGTAGTTGCCGCCCGTGGCCTGCGTGCCGCACTCCAGCACGTGGCCCGCCACCATGGCCCCCGCGAGCCGGTCCCAGTCCTCCGTCTTCCAGCCGAAGTGCGCCGCCGCCGGGCCCACCACCAGCGACGCGTCCGTCACCCGCCCGGTGACGACGATGTCCGCCCCCGCGCGCAGGCACGCCGCGATGCCCCAGCCGCCCAGGTACGCGTTGGCCGTGAGGGGCGAGCCCAGGCCGAGCGCGTCCGCCTGCGCGGAGAGGTCATCTCCCTCCACGTGCGCCACCTTCACCTTCAGCCCCAGCTTCGCGGCGACCTCGCGCAGCGCGGCGGCCAGCCCCGCGGGGTTCAGCCCGCCCGCGTTGGTGACGACCTTGACCCGCTTCTCCACCACCAACGCCAGACACTGCTCCATCTGCTTCAGGAACGTCTTGGCGTAGCCCGTGGACGGGTCCTTCATCCTGTCCCGCCCCAGAATCAGCATCGTCAGCTCGGCCAGGTAGTCGCCAGTCAGGACGTCGAGCTGGCCGCCTTCGAGCATCTCCCGGACCGCCGAGAAGCGGTCTCCGTAGAAGCCCGAGGCATTGCCGACACGCAGGGGGGACGCAGGCATGAGCTCTCCACTCGGCTGCAACGAAAGACGCGTGAGTCTGGGCAGGCACCTCTAAAAAAGCAAGCGTGCTTGCTTTTTTAACTCCTGGCTCGCATCCTGGCCGGGTGAGTGAGGCATCCGGCACGCCCGCCAGGCAGGAGCAGGAGCGCAGCCGCGTCACGCGTCAGCGCCTGATGGAGGCGGCCATTGGCGCCCTGTCGGAGCTGGGGTGGGCGGGCGCGACGATGACGGTCATCGCCGAGCGGGCCGGTGTGTCCCGAGGCGCCTGTCAGCACCACTTCCCCACCCGCGCCGACCTGGTGGCCGCCGCCGTGGAGTACGTGGGGCACCAGCAGGTGGAGGCGGTGCTGCGCAAGGCCGCCCGGCTCCCAGCCGACGCGCGCCGCACGGAGGCCATCCTGCACATGCTGGCGGGCATCTACCTCAGCCCCGTCTTCACCGCGGCGGTGCAGCTCTGGGTGGCCGCCGTGGCGGACCCGGAGCTGCGCGCACAGCTTGCGCCCTTGGAGGCGCGCGTGGGGCGGGAGTTCCACCGGCTGACGGTGCGGCTGCTCGGCGTGGATGACGGCGTCGCGGAGGTGCGCGAGCTGATTCAGGGCACGCTCGACCTCATCCGGGGGCTCGCGCTGGCCAACCTGCTGCGGGACGACAGCGCGCGGCGGAAGAAGGTCC
Organism: Corallococcus macrosporus DSM 14697; assembly: GCF_002305895.1. Lineage (GTDB taxonomy): Bacteria > Myxococcota > Myxococcia > Myxococcales > Myxococcaceae > Myxococcus > Myxococcus macrosporus. The sequence goes on along the minus strand of NZ_CP022203.1, from coordinate 96,902 downwards.
TCCACCGCTGGGCGCTCACCCTGGACGAGGCCCTGGGCGCCCGGCGCGCGCGCAAGGCTTGAGGACCGACGCTTTCACGAACGACCGCCACATCAGGAGCTGACCATGGGCTACCGCTCTCTCTTCGCACCGGGCTGTTTCAGCAACCGCACCATCGTCGTCACCGGCGGCGGCAGTGGCATTGGCCGCTGCACCGCGCACGAGCTGGCCGCGCTGGGCGCCAACGTCGTCCTGGTGGGCCGCAAGCCGGACAAGCTGGAGGCTGTCGCGAAGGAAATCCAGGAGGACGGCGGCAAGGTGTCCTTCGAGGTGCTGGACATCCGCGACGAGGAGGGCGTGAAGGCCACCGTGGCACGCATCGTCGCCGCGCACGGCCCCATCCACGGCCTGGTCAACAACGCGGGCGGGCAGTTCCCCTCGCCGCTGGCGGCCATCTCCAAGAAGGGCTTCGACGCGGTGGTGTCCACCAACCTCACCGGCGGCTTCCTGATGGCGCGGGAGGTCTACCTCCAGTCCATGAGCAACCACGGGGGCGCCATCGTCAACATGCTCGCGGATTCGTGGGGCGGCATGCCGGGCATGGGGCACTCCGGCGCGGCGCGCATGGGCATGCTCAACCTGACGCAGACGGCCGCCGTGGAGTGGGCCGCGTCCGGCGTGCGCGTGAATGCCGTGGCGCCCGGCTGGGTGGCCTCCAGCGGCATGGACAGCTACAAGGACGAGGCCGTGAAGGCGATGATTCCCCTCCTCAAGAAGGAGGTGCCGCTGCACCGGCTCGCCACCGAGTCCGAGGTGAGCGCCGCCATCGTCTTCCTCCTCACCGACGCCTCGGCATTCATCACCGGCGAGGTCATCAAGATTGACGGCGGGGCTTCGTGCAACACGAAGATTTTCCCGCTGGAGGAGACCACCGCCTCCAAGCCCTATGAGGGCTTCCACCGCGCGACGGCGCCGCGCATCCTCGGCGGTGAGTCCAAGGAGTAGGCGGGAGACGGCACCCCGCTTCCGCAGTCGAGCATCAACGGGAGGGCCCGACGCCAGTCGCTAGCGCCGGAAGCGCACGACGCTCACGTCGAGGGCGCCGGCCTCCACGTCCAATACCTGGCGCATCAACTCCAGGGCGCGCGCCTCATTGAAGCCGCCGGAGCCCGCGCCAATGACAGGGAAGGCCACGGAGCGCAATCCCTGCTCGCGGGCCCTTGTCAGGGCATTGCGGACGGAGTCCTGGATGGAGCGCTCCGAGGCCCGCCAGCGCATGTCGATGCCCGCCACGTGGATGATGGCCTTGAAAGGCAGACGCCCGGCGGACGTCACCACCGCCGAGCCCAACGGCATGGGCCCGGCCCTCGCCACCTCGCGGAAGGGCGCCACGCCGCCTCGGCGCTTGATGGCCCCGGACACCCCCTGCGGCAGCAGCAGCCACCAGGGGATGATGTTCCGGTTCCACGCGTTGACGATGGCTTCCACGGGCTGAACGAGCAGGTCGCCTTCGACGACGGAGACGGGCATGGCGCTCGACTCTAGCGCCAGCCCGCCCCGTGTGTACGTGCCGCGGTGCTCAGTCGCACGAGTGCGTGTGCGCGTGCTCCGTGGCCTTGGGGCTCCAGCCCTCGTTGCCGTCCTTCTCGAAGAAGAACTTCGCGCGCGCACGCCGCCGCGTCCCCACCTCGTTGAGCGTGGCCGCGTCGTACAGGCGCCCGTTCACCATGGTGTAGCGCACCGAGCGGCTGTGCTTCAGGTCCTGCAAGGGGTTGCCGTCCAGCACGAGGAGGTCCGCCAGCTTGCCCGTCTCCAGCGAGCCAATCTCCCCGTCCAGCCCCAGGTAGCGCGCCCCGCTCAGCGTCGCCGAGCGCAGCGCCTGCAGCGGCTTCATGCCGCCGTGGCCGAACATCCAGAGCTCCCAGTGCGCCGCCAGGCCCTCACGCTGCCCATGCGCGCCCAACTGCACGCTCACGCCCGCGTCGCTCAGCTCGCGCGCCACCCTGGCGGCGGCGAAGTGGCCGAACTCGTCTTCCGGCACGTGCATGGAGGGCCGGCGGCTGCGCGCGTCCACCACCCGGCGCGGGACGAAGGACAGCAGGCGCTTGTCCTCCCACACGTTCGTCTTCTGGTACCAGTAGTTCTCACCCCAGACGCCGCCGTAGGCCACGCCCAGCGTCGGCGTGTAGCCGGTGCCGCTCTTGCCCCACAGCTGCTTCACGTCCGCGTAGATGCGCGCCACTGGAATGGCGTGCTCCACGCCCGTGTGCCCGTCCACCACCATCGTCAGGTTGTGCTGGAGCAGCGAGCCGCCCTCCGGCACCACCAGCATGTCCAGCTCGCGCGCCGCCTGGAGCACCTTCTGCCGCTGGTCCCTGCGCGGCTGGTTGTAGCTCTTCACGCTGAAGGCCCCCATGGCCTTCATCCGCCGCAGGTGCGCGCGCGCGTCGTCCACCGTTTCAATGGGCGCGCGGTAGCCCGCCCCGGACGCACCGTAGAGGATGGTGCCCGTGGAGAAGATGCGCGGCGCCACCACGCCGCCCGCCCGCGCCATCTCACTGGCGGCGAACACCTCTTCCGACGAATTGGACGGGTCGTGCAGCGTCGTCACGCCAAAGGCCAGGGACGCCGCATGCACCCAGCTCTGCTCGGGCATCAGCCCGTCCATGCCCATGGCCCCGTGCCAGTGCACGTCGATGAGGCCCGGCATCAACGTCTTGCCCTTCACGTCCACCACCTTCGCCCCGGACGGCACCTGCACCTGCCCCGCCGGGCCCACCGCGACGATGCGGTTGCCCCGCACCACCACCACGCCCTGCTCGATGACCTCGTCCCCCTTCATGGTGATGACGCGCCCGCCCACCAGCGCCAGCGTGCCCTCGGGCACGTCCGCCTTCACCGGGAAGGAGAGGTCCACGCCCTTCTCCGGCGCCTCCGGCAGCTTCTCCGGCGCGCCGTCGATGAAGCGGAAGCTGTCCTTCAGCCCGCGCGTGAAGAGCTCGGGCCCCAGCGCCCAGTGCAGCCGCTGGCTGTCACCGGACCAGTGCAGGTACTCCCCCGCGTCCCGGCTCACCTTCGCCAGGGGCAGCGCCTTCGAGTTCGGCCCCACCGTGGCCGACTTCGCCCCCAGCGCGAACGGGACGATGAACGCGTTGAAGTTCTCCCGGAACGCCACCCACCGCTCGTCTGGTGACACCCGCAGCTCGGTGGCCTCGGCGCTCGTCAGGTGCGTGCGCTCCTCGCCCCCGTTCAAGCCGATGCTCTTCAGCGAGCGCACGTCCTCCTTCTCCTTGCGCTCCACGTGCAGGAAGTACACGCGGTCCGGGCGCGCGCCGAAGTGCGGCTGCTCGCCGTCACGCGCCAGGCGCTTCGGCGTGCCACCGCCCGCGGGCATGGCGAACAGGCCCGTGTCCCGGCTCCACTGGCCCGGCATCAGGTAGCCGTCTCCCGACGCGCGGTACACCAGCGTCTTGCCATCCGGGCTGAGCGCGGGCTCCACGTAGTAGCCCGGGTTCGTCGTCAGCACCTTGCCCTCGCCGCCGGTGGCGGGCGCCACGCGGATGCTGCCCAGCTTCTCGTCGTCCCACGTCGTGTAGACGATGGAGCGCCCATCCCGGGAGAACGACGGGTAGAACTCGAGGTGCTCGTCCTGCTTCGTCAGCCGCCGGGGCGTTCCCGCCGGCAGCGCCTTCACGTACAGCTTGCCCAGCGCCTGGTACACCACGCGGTCCCCCTTCGGGGACACCTGCACCCAGCGCAGCATCTTCGTGTTGAAGCGCTCGGGCGCCACCGCCTGGGGACTGCGCACGGCCTCGAAAATCGTGCGCGTGCCCCGCACGCGGAAGGCGATGGGCGTCACCTTCTTCGTGGCCACGTCGATGCGGTGCAGCTTGCCGCCCGCCCAGAACACCAGCGACTTGTTGTCCGGCGTCCACGCCACGCTGGGATACACGCCGTGGATGGCCCAGGTCTCCTGCATGTCCCGGTCGAGCCCGTCATACAGCGGGCGCTCCGCGCCGGACGCCACGTCCGTGACGTAGAGCACGCTCTTGCCGCGCACGCGGCGGACGAACGCCAACTGCTTGCCGTCACGCGACGGCGTGGGCCGGATGGAGCCGCCCGGCCCCGTGACGAAGGGGTCAATCTCCTTCGTCTCCAAATCCAGACGCTGGATGGCGTAAATCTGGCCGTTGGGGTCCTTGTTGTATTCGAACGTCTTCCCCGGCGTGACGTCCTGGCTGAAGTAGACGTAGCGCCCATCCGGAGAGAAGGCGGGCTCGCCCAAATCCTTCTGGTCGTTGGTGCGCTCGGTGAGCTGCACGCCTTCTCCACCCGCGTGGTGGTACATCCACACCTCGCCCGCGCCCAGCGAGCGCCGCGCGGTGAAGTGCTTGCGCGCCACGATGAACTGCCCGTCCGGACTCCACGCGGGGCTGTTGAGCAGACGGAACTTCTCCTCCGTCACCGCCCGCGCGTTCGAGCCGTCCCGGTCCATCACCCAGATGTTGTCGCCGCCGCCCCTGTCACTCGTGAAGACGATGCGCTTGCCGTCCGGGCTGAAGCGCGGCTGCATGTCCCACGCGACGCCGGACGTCACCGCCTTCGCCTCGCCGCCGCCCATGGGCAGCACGTAGAGGTCCCCCAGCAGGTCGAAGACGATTGCGTCTCCGCGCGGGCTGACGTCCACGTTCATCCACGTGCCCTCGGTGACGTCGATGCTCACCTGCCGCGAGGGGAAGCCCGGCGCCTCCACCTTCCAGGTGTCTGCCTCCTTCTCCCCCTTCTGCGCGGCCTCGCCGGAGGGTGGGCGCGGGGCGTCCACCTCCGCGGCGCGGGCCGCGTCGCGCGCGGTGTCCTTCGTATCGGGTGCCGGCCGCGGCGGGTCCTGCCGGACCGCGGGCGGCTTCGCCGGAGCCTGCTGCGCGGCCAGCGGCACGGCGGGCGTCAGCAGCACGGCGAAGAGGGCGGAGGTCAGTCGTTTCACCAGAAGTCCTCGTGCGGGAAGAGCGTGTGTCGGGTGGCGGAGACTATCCGGCCCCAGGGGGCCGATGGGTGCCGGCCGAGAACAGGCGGACAGGCGAGCCTCTTCCGGGCCGTGTAAGCTCCCCCTCATCGGGAACCACTGATTCCGAGGGGGGAAGCGCCATGCAGACGCGTCAGAAACTCGCCGTGCTCATCATCCACGGCATTGAAGTGGATGACCCGGGCCTCTTCGACACCGCCGTGCGCCTGCTGCGCAAGCATTTCGGGGAAGACGCGGAGGCCGCGACGGAGGCACTCGCCGTCGAGACGGTGAACTGGGCGTCCGTGCTGGAGGGCGCGGAGCAGGACTTGCTGGCCCGCTACGCCCCGGCCGACGCGGACGCGTACTGGAAGTCCCTCCATGACAGCGTGCGCACGGTGAACCAGGGCCACGAGTCCGCGCTCGTGCCGATGATGCTCCGCCTGATGCGGCCGTCCCTGCGCGGCATGGACCTGCGCTACCCCGGCCTGCGGTGGATGCTGGTCCACTTCGTGGGTGACATCATCGCCTACCAGGCGAACCCCGCGGACCCGGACGTCTACACGGGCATCCACCGCAAGGTCGCCGAGGCCCTGGGCCGCCTGCGCGAGCAGGCCGGTGACACCGCGCCCCTCTTCGTCATCGCGCACAGCCTGGGCAGCGTCATCGCCAGCAACTACTTCTATGACTTGCAGGCCCAGCGGCTGGCCGGGCGGGACATCATCGAGGAGACGGTGCGCGCGGCCCAGGGCGGCTCGCCCCTGGAGCGCGGCGAGACGCTCAGCCACTTCTTCACGCTGGGCAGCCCCATGGCCCTGTGGAGCCTGCGCTATCCCCGCGCGGAGCTCGACCAGCCCGTGCAGGTCCCCGCCCCGGAGCTGGCGCGCCACCATCCAGGACTCGTTGGACGCTGGCTCAACTTCCACGACGAGGACGACATCTTCGCCTGGCCGCTCCAGCCCCTCAGCGAGGCCTACCACGCCGCGGTGGAGGACCGCGCCGTGCGCGTGGCCGGGCCGCTCTTCTCCTGGACACCCCTGGTCCACCCCTTCTACTGGTCGGATGACGGGGTGATGCGGGACATCGGCACGTCGCTCGCCGGCGCGTGGAAGCAGCTCTCCAGCTCGACGGCCGCCGCCGCCTGACGTCGCGGTTGACGCACCTCATCAAAACGCAGTGCGCCATGCGGCCTTGAATCTGGTATCGCGCCCGTCATGTCGGACGACTTCACGCTTCCCGAAGACAAGGCCGAGCGGCTGGCGCGCTGCGCGGTGTTCTACACCGACGTCGTGCCCCACAACCACGCGCTGGGGCTGCGCCTGGTGGACGTCGGCCCCGCCGAGGCCACCGTCGAGCTGCCCTACGCGGAGCACCTCGTCGGCAACCCGGAGACCCGGGTCATCGCCGGCGGCGCGGTGACCACGCTCATCGACGCGACGTGTGGCACCGCCGTGTTCCTCAAGCTGGGCCGCTTCGCTCCGCTCGTCACGTTGGATTTGCGCATCGACTACCTGCGTCCCGCGCGGCCCGGCGTCGTCCTCACCTGCGTGGCCGAGTGCTACCGGCTCACCCGTCAGGTGGCCTTCGTGCGCGCGCTCGTCCACCAGGGCGACCCGGGCCACCCCGTGGCCTCCGCCCAGGGCACCTTCATGCGGACGGAGGAATGACGGCCATGAGTGACACCCCGCCTCCCCTCCCCGAGCTGGTGCGCCAGGTGCGCAAGTCGCGTGAGTACAAGCGCCTCACCGACGCCATCCCCTACACGCGCTTCATGGGCATCGGCGTGGAGAACCTCGCCGGTGAGATGCTCTGCCGCATGGCGTACAGCCCGAGGAACATCGGCAACAGCCTGCTGCCCGCCCTGCACGGCGGCACGCTCGGCGCGCTGCTGGAGTCCGCCGCCGTCTTCGAGCTGCTCCTCCAGACGAACACCGAGCGCGTGCCGAAGGTCATCTCCCTCACCGTGGACTTCCTGCGCTCGGGCAAGCCGCAGGACACCTTCGCCAAGGCGCTCATCACCCGCCAGGGTCGGCGCGTGGCCAACGTTCGGGTGGAGGCGTGGCAGGACGACCGCACGCGGCCCATCGCCAGCGCACACGCGCTGTTCCTCCTGTCGGAGCCATAGTCGGCTCGGGCATGGCGGGATGCCCCCGCGAAGACGATGGCGAAGCTCCAATCCCTCCAGGGCCCCGGCCTTCGACCGCGCCTTCCTGGCCGCCATGGTGGGTGACCATGACGCGGACATCGCCAAGGTGATGGCCGGGCAACAGCAGTTCGCGAGCAACGCCGGTCTGAAGACGCTGCTCGGCGAGACGCCGCCCACGCTGCGCGAGCACCGTCAGCAGGCATACCGGCTGCTCGGCCAGGAAGCCCCGCGCCAGGCACGCAAGGCACCTGGCGGACGCTGACCTCAGGGCGCGATGACGGACAGGGAACGGGACTTCATCGTCCCGTCACGGCCCCACGTAATCAGGTCCGTGGCTCCCTCCGACTGCCCCGTGAGGCGCAATACCCCCGGACGAGCCAGCTCGACCTCGACGAGGGACGGGTCTCCCACCGCGATGCGCTCGAGCTCCGGCGCGGACAGCTCCCGCGCCTCACCGATGCGCAGGACGAGCGGCGCCTTGTCCGTTCGACCGGCCCTTCCGGCTCGCGGCGCGCCGGCGTCAGGCTCGGAAGGCGGAGACGAGCTCCACAGGAGCACGCCCGACCCCACGCCCAGCGCGCTCAGGCACGCGGCGACTGTCAGGAGGCGCCGGCGCCGCCAGGTGGGAGCCGGCTGGGAGAGCGCCGCCATCAGCGCATCCATGTTGGGGAAACGGTCCTCTGGAGCGCTCGCGAGCCCTCGCGCCAGCGCGGCGCGGACGTACCGTGGCGCGCTCGACCTCCACGATGCCGTGGAGCTCGGAGGTCCTCCCGGACGCTCCCCATGGAGCGCTTCGTGGAGCGCGACGCAGAAGCTGTACTGGTCGCTCCGGGCATCCACGGGCCTGCCCGCCTGCTGTTCGGGAGACATGTACGCGGGCGTCCCCGCGACCTGGCCCCACTTCGTGAGCACGGAGCTCCTCGCCAGGGCGTCATGCCCATCGGCCACCTCCAGAGCCTCCACCGTGCCGTGCCTCGCGAGGCCAAAGTCGGTGACGCGCACCCGTCCGTCTCGCCCCACCATCACGTTGGACGGCTTGAAGTCGCGGTGCACCATCCCCGCGCGGTGAGCAGCCGCCAGGCCCGCTCCCGCCGCCAGGAACACCTCCAACACCTCGCGCCAGGGACGCGCGCGCACCCGAAGCCAGTCCGCGAGCGTCGTGCCGTCCACCCACTCCATGGCCAGGAAGTCGCGCCCCTCCGCCGCCCCCAGTTCGAAGAGCGGCAACACGTTGGGATGGGACAGCCGCGCCATCGCCTGGGCCTCGCGCAAGAGCCGCGCCCGCCCCTCCTCCGCCGCGCCCTCCCGCAACGGCCGCAACAGCTTGAGCGCCACCCGCCGCCCCAACCGCGGGTCATCCGCCGCGTACACCACCCCCATCCCACCCATGCCCAGCACGCCTTGCAGCAGATAGCCTCCCAGCCGCGTCCCGGGCGGGAGGATGGGCTCCTCCCGCAGCGCTGGTGCCTCCGTCAGCGTCCGCACGCCCGTGTCCCACCACGTGGGCGCGTCCGCGCCACTCGCGTCCGCTCCCGGAAGGGACGAACTGGCCGCCACGGCCGCCACCAGCGCCCGGCAGTCCACGCAACCGTCGAGGTGCGCCTCCACGACCACCACCTTCCCCGCGGGAGCCGAGCCACTGGCGAACGCCGCGAGCAGGTTCTCGTCCGGGCATGCGGACAGGGGGGGACGGTGCGGCGGATTCATGGCGCGCCTCGAATCATCGCAGCCGGTCCGCGCCCCGGACAACCCACCCAGCAGGGACGAGGCCAACGCCGCTGTCGCCCCAACCTCCAGAGACACCGCCGCTCGCGCGCCGGCCCCACCTCCCACCTCGTGTCAGACCCACCCGGTAGACAGGTCGTCGTGGAAGGAACGTTCCTTCCAACGAACCGCTACCGCGGAGGCAGGGGGACGGGCGGATGTACACGTTGGCGCAGTTGCGCGAATCCAGGTTGTGTGACGCGGCGGAGTTGCTGGCCCAGCGGGGTCTGGACAACGTGCGGGCCGCGGAGCTGGCCCGTGCCACGCGGCTCTCGGTGGGCTCGCTGTACCGCTACTACGGCAGCAAGCAGGGCATCGCGAGGGCGATACGGGCCCTCACCGAGCGCGACCTGTCCTATGCCTGTTTCGTCGCCTACCAGATGGCGGACGGCGACCCGCTGAGGCAGGGGTTTCGCGACGTCTTCCTCGCCTTCTGGCGCGAGCTGGCGACCTGGGCGCTGCTGCAGCCCCACCTCGTGGGCTTCACCTTCCTTCACCCCCATCCAGACGCGGACACGCCGGGGGAGCATGACGGCCGGACGCGCGCGCAGGTGCTGGAGGTGCTCGGACATGGCGAGCGGGAGGGGGCCTTCCCAAAGGGGCGCACGTGGATTCACGAGTGCATGGTGTGGGGAGTCCTCGCTGAGCTCGTGCGCCGGGCGGGCCAGGGCGAGGGGATGCGTGAAGAAGACGTCCAGATTACCGGAGAGGCCCTCTGGCGGGCGCTCGCCCCGGAGGTGTCCGCCAACCCGCGAGGCGGTGGCAGTCCTCCTCCGGAAGGCGAGCACCCCCAGCCCGCGTCCACGGCGGTCCCTGCATCCCGAATGGGCATGGTGTTCGCTTCAACCGAATCCGCCGAGCCACCTGCCGCCTCGATGACCTCCCGTGAGGAACGGGCACCCGAGGCGCTACGTGGCGCGGGCGATGAAACACCTCCAGTGACGACATGCGCGCATGACGAATCGAGGTCCGGCTCCGGCTTCGTGCCCGACACGGCCGCGGCTGAGGCTGATTCACCGTGCTCGCATGAGGCTTGTCTTCAACGAGCTGCACCGGCGCGAGCCCCCTGGCGGGCGGTGCCCACGCCCCTCCTCCACGCACGGAGGAGCGCGGACATCCTCCCGGGCGCATGGAAGCGCCAGGGCCTCCAAGGTCACACCTCAATCACTGACGACGACGCGGTAGCTGCTGCGCTTGTTCTCGGGTCCCACCCATACGAGCAGCGCCGTCTCGCCGGCCTTCTTTCCAATGATTTTCAGAACGTCTTTGCCGGCGGCCTCGATGTCCGCGACCTCCGGGTCGTCAATCGCGATGCGCACCATCCCCGGGAGTTTCAGCGCGTGCTGGCCACCCTTCTTCACGACCACCGTCTGCTCGGTGGCGGACGAGGCGCTGGAAGCCGGGGCCGGCTTTGTCTGCTCCGCCAACGCAGGGGCTCCCACCAACGCCAGCGTGACCAGGGCGATGCCAATTCGGTGATGCATGGTGTGTGTCCTCCAGCAGGGGTTCGTTCCACCTTCACCGGGATGACACCGGCCATGCCGGGGCGTTGCAGGCGAGCGCGAAAAAATTCCGGACGCCCTCAGGAAGAGCCGGGCCTGCTCAGCAGGGACGGCAGGCTGAAGTCCAGCTCCCCCTGCACCACCCGCATCAGGCTGTGCAGTTCGCCGGAGGTCAGCCGGAGCCGCTCCGCCAGCCGCTGACGCGTTCCCTCCAGCGCCGCCTCCCGGGCGCGGGCCACCCAGCGTGACACGGTGGACTTGTGCGTCTGGTACATGGTGCCGATGCGCTCCAGGCTCAGCCCCTCCACCACGTGCAGGCGCAGCACGGTGCGCTCCCGCGTGGGCAGGGCACTCAGTGCGTCGGAGAGCGCCGCCTGGAAGTGCTCCCGGTGGTTCTTGCGCAGGTAGGCCAGCTCAACCTCCGCCATGCCCGCGCCGGGGGAGAGTGGGAGCGCCTCCGCCTCCTCCTCGGCGTGGGCCCGTCGGCGCTCCGCGCGCTGGAGGTTGAGGGCCGTGCGCACCGCCGCCGCCCGCAGCCACGCCGCGAGCGGACCGCCGCCCTGATACTCCGCCATGCGCGCGGGCCGGTCTCCTTCCGACACGAGGAGCCGCTCTCGCAGAAGCTGGAACACCTCGGCGGGGTCCACGCCCGACGCCTTCAGCCGGGCCACCGAGCCCGCCGCCTTGGGGAGGACGTGGCGCTCCAACGTGACAAGCGCCGCGGCGTCTCCCCGGGCACAGGCGCACGCCAGGTAGAGGTCCGCGGCATGCACGGTGGCCAGCACCCGGGCGGGGTCCTCGTCCCGTGGCAGGCAGCCGGCGAGGTGGCGCAGGAAGTCCTCCTCCGCCAGCGCCACGTCCGGCCAGGTCCGCCGCGCTCCGGCGTACAACGCGGCCAGCGTGCCCTCCAGCCCGGGCAGGGCCGCATAGCCTTCACGCACCCCCGAGCCGAGCTGCTGGAGGAAGACGAGCGAGCGGCTCTGCTGCGGTCGCATGCGCACCTCGACGCGGCGTGCCTGGAGCGGCACGGCACCCGCGCCTTGTTACCCCGTTCCCTTCCCTTGTTTCCACCCGGGCCCTCACGTCAGCTCCGTGAGCAACTGCGCCAGGAAGTCACCCAAGGCCATCAGCCTGGGAGGCGTGGGCCGCGCGGGGACCACCCCGCCACAGGGCGCCTCGCCCCACCAGGTGCTCGCGCCACACAAGGCGCGGCGTGCCGTCCCTCAGCTCATGGAGCGCCATCACCCGCGAGCCTTCGCCGCCTGCACCACCGGCTCGCCGTCGTTGACGGTGAATCTCTCTGGGATTCGGGGCGCCGGCGCAGCCCCGCCGGACAGGGCCACGTGGCCCCCGTCGCCGTGCCCACGCTGCTGGCGCGCGAGGTCTCCGCGCTCCTCCGCGAATCGCCCGCGCGCCAAGGTCCTACATGGCCACGGACTTGCTCGGGTCGAGCGGCTTCTTCTCGGGCTCGCGCGACCGGGCCTGCGTGTCCGCCTTCTTCGAGGCGTCCTGGCGCTTGCGGGGCGCCTCGACCTCCGCCTTCACCGGGGCCTCGCAGTGGTCACCCTTCCGGTTCGGGTGACAGTGCCGGATGCCGTACACATGGTGACAACCGCAGGGGTCCACCCGCTTCTTCGCGCACGCGGAGGGATTGAACACCGGGGCCGCCACCTCCACCGGCTTCTGCTGCTCCTGCTCCACGGGCCCCGCCTGCAACGCCAACGCCAGGAAAATCCCACCAAGGAAACCCATCGCCCACCCCCTACCTGGATGCTGCGGAATGGATGGGAATGGAATCCGGACGTGACAAGTCCCGGGGCGATCGGAACGTCGCCGTCCGCTCTCGGGCTGACTTTCGCCCGGACATGCCGGACCCGGACGCGGCCGCGTGTGGCTCCGAATCCGCTCGCCTTCCCGCCTGTGCCCCCAGCATCCTCTTCTCCTGTCTTCGGGTCCCGGCCCCTGGCGTCAGCTTCCCTGGACGCTCCCGTCGCTGCCGCGTGTTCATCCCATCTGGGGGATTTGCGTCATGAGCTGGAAGCAGCGGTTGGAGAAGGTCTCGGAGGGGCACTTCGTCCTCCCAAAAACCAAGAGCATGAAGGTCGATGCGGACCTGTTCCTCTCCGACAAGTTGCTCTGGGGGGAGGGCCCCGAGCAACCCGGCCTGGAGGACTCCGTCTTTGACCAGGTGGTGAATGCCGCGTCCTTCCCGGGGGTCACCCGGGTGGCCGTCACGCCCGACTGTCACCTGGGCTACGGGGTGCCCATTGGCACCGTGGTGGAAACGGACGGCATCCTCCTGCCCACCGCCGCCGGCTACGACATCGGCTGCGGCATGGTGCAGTTGCAGACGACGCTCACCGCCGAGGACGTCGCCGACGCCACGAAGCGCCGCCGCTGGATTGAAGAAGTCACTCGGCGCATCGCCGTGGGCGTGGGCGCCAGCCGCGTGCAGAAGCAGCGGCGGGTGACGGACCGCACCTTCGCGGACGTGGTGCGCCACGGAGCCAAGGCACTGGGCCGGGGCTCGTCCGTCACCGAGCGCGACTACATCCCCGTGGAGGACGACCGGGTGGACATCCCCGAGCGCGCCTTCGGCAAGCGTGAGCAGCTTGGCAGCCTGGGCGGTGGCAACCACTTCACCGAGATGCAGGTGGACCAGGACGGCCGCGTGTGGGTGATGCTGCACACCGGCAGCCGCGGCTTCGGGTGGAACATCGCCAAGCACTTCTTCGTGGAGGGCGCCGCGCAGTTGGGCCTCAAGAGCCGCAGCGAGGACCATGTCTGGCTGGACGCGGAGAGCCCGCTGGGCCGTGACTATTGGAACCTCCACAACATGGCGGCCAACTTCGCGGTGGCCAACCGGCTCATCATCGGCGAGGCGGTGTGCGCCGCGCTGGAGGACGTCTTCGGCGGCACGGCCAGCGTGTATTACGAAATCTCCCACAACCTCATCCAGAAGGAGGCGGGGAGGTTCGTCGCGCGAAAGGGCGCCACGCGCGCGTTCCCGGGCGGCCACCCCGCCCTCAAGGGCACGCCCTGGGAGAAGACGGGCCACCCCATCCTCATCCCGGGCTCCATGGAGACGGGCAGCGCCATCCTCTTCGCGGAAGAAGGCGCGCAGAAGTCCATCTATTCGGTGAACCACGGCTCCGGCCGCCGCCTGTCGCGCGGCGAGGCGAAGCGCGTGCTGAAGCAGGACGCCACCGACAAGCGCATGGCGGAGGCGGGCATCCTGCTCAACACCCGCCAGACGCCGCTGGACGAGTCCGGGCCCTGCTACAAGAACCTGGACGACGTCCTGGAGACGGTGGAGATGGCCGGCCTGGCCCGGGTGGCCTGGCGCCTCAAGCCGGTGGCCTGCATCAAGGGCGCGGACTGAGGCGGGCCGGGCGGCGCATGGCCGCCTGCCTGCCAAAGGCCGGCGGGGCGGCCGGGCCCCCGGGTCATTTCCGGCTCGGCGCGTAGGGCTCGTGGGGCCGTCCGGGGGGCGCTACAGTGGCGCCCCTGGAGTCCCAAGCGAATGAGCTCGCCGTCCCCTGCTGCCCGCATGCCCCCGGCTGCTTCCCGTGAAGCGGAGCTGGCTCGCGCCGAGAGCGAGCTGTCCACGCTGGAGGCCCGGCTCCATGAACAACTCACCCAGGCCAGCGCGGAGGCCTCCGCCCTGGCCACGCGGCTGGAGCAGACGCGGCAGGCCCTGACGCGGGCCCACCAGGCGCCGGGCGCCGACCCCATGCTCGGGGAACAGGCCTCCCGGCTCCAGCTGGCCGCGGTGCCCGCGCTGGACATGGAGGCGCCGCGCGCCCGCGCGCTGGAGGCCCGCCAGGCGGCGCTCCAGGCCCGGCGGCAGGCGGGCTCGGAGATGCAGGCGTTGCTGCGGGCGCACCAGGAGCAGGCCGCGCAGGTGGCCCGCGCGGTGGCCGAGGCGGACGCGGTGCTCGAGCGTCAGGCCGAGGCCGCCCGGGTCCGCCAGGAAGCCGCGTCACGCGCGCAGCACGAAGCGGCGAAGGCCCGGCAGGCCGAGCTGGCGCGAGCGGCCGCGGCGGCGAAGGCCCAGGGACATGCGCCCGTTCCCGCGGCCCCCGCCCGCCCCGCGCCGGAGAAGGACGCGAGGCGCAACGGGCGGGTGCGGATGCACACGTCCATCGACATGCGCAGCGATTCGAACTTCTTCACCGGCTTCTCCTTGGACATCAGCGAGGGCGGCGTGTTCATCGCCACGGTGGACGCGGTGCCGCGCGGCACGCAGGTGGAGCTGGACTTCACCCTGCCGGGCGGGCGGCCCATGAAGGTGACGGGCGTGGTGCGCTGGGTGCGCGAGGCCAATTCCCGCACGCCGGAGCTGATGCCGGGCGTGGGGGTGCAGTTCACCGGGCTGCCGCCGGAGGTGGCCAGCGCCATCTCCTCGTTCGTCACCACGCGCGACCCGATGTTCTTCCCGGACTGAGCCGGAGACAGACACCTTCGCGACACGCGGGCGCGGTGTTTCACGCCATCCGTCGGGTAGTCGACCTCGCGGCCACTCCCGCGCGCCGACAGGCGGGATTATCCTCCGCAGAAGGCAGACACTCCGAATTCGGAATCATGGCGCAAGCCAACGCAGCGGCGCCGCGGAAGGAGACGACACCCGCATGAGCGCGCCTCATCGCAGTCCCACGGGCCTCGCCGGACGCCGTCCGCGCTGGGACTCCCGCCGCCGGGTGGGCACCGGTGCCGCGCCCGCCCGGGCGGCCCAGGAGGTACCGGCCCCCGAGGTGGTGGACAAGGTCAACCTCGCACAGAAGCTGGCCCTCTTCTCCGAGCATGGGTCTCCGAAGGTGGTGGGTGAGCTCAACGGCCAGCACGTCCGCCTGGCCCGGCTCCACGGCCCCTTCGTCTGGCACCAGCACGACGCCGAGGACGAGCTGTTCCTCGTGCTTCATGGCCACCTGCGCATGGAGCTGCGCGAGCGCACGGTGGACGTGGGCCCGGGTGAGTTCATCATCATCCCCCGCGGCGTGGAGCACCGGCCCGTGGCGGAGGAGGAGGTCCACGTCCTCCTCTTCGAGCCCGCGACGACGCTCAACACCGGCAACGTCCGCGAGGAGCGGACGGCCGAGCACCTCCAACACCTCTGAGGTGGGCATCCCGCCGCCCCGCCGGGCGGGCGAGCCTTCCGCCACCCCGCTCGCGCGGATTCCTCCGTGACGTCTCGCGGCGCACCTTTAGCTCCGGACCCGGGCCGCCCGAGCGGCTCCCTGCCGAGGAGCGGAAGCGATGCGCATCCACCACCTGAACTGCACCACCATGTGTCCACCGGGCGGCCGGCTGGTGGACGGACGGAAGGGCTTCACGGGGCCCGCGGCGCTGACGTGCCACTGCCTCCTGGTGGAAGGCCCCCGGGGGCTCGTCCTGGTGGACACCGGCTTCGGCCTGGAGGACGTGAAGCACCGCCGTCCCCGGCTGGCGCCCCTGTTCCTGGACGTGTTGACGCGGCCCCAGCTCAACGAGGGCTCCACGGCCATCCGGCAGATTGAGCGCCTGGGCTTCAAGGCCGAGGACGTGCGGGACATCGTCCTCACGCACCTGGACTTCGACCATGCCGGGGGCCTGGATGACTTCCCCCACGCCCGGGTCCACCTGCTGTCGGACGAGTACCAGAGCGCCGTGGCCCAGGCGACGCCGCTGGACCGGCGCCGCTACCGGCCGCTGCAGTGGCTGCATGAGTCACACTGGGTGACGTACCCCTCCGGTGGGGACGGTGAGCGCTGGTTCGGCTTCGAGTGCGTGCGCGACCTGTCAGGCCTGCCGCCGGAAATCCTGCTGGTGCCGCTGCCAGGCCACACCCTGGGCCACGCCGGCGTGGCCATCCAGCATGGTGGCGGCTGGCTGCTGCACGCCGGAGACGCGTACTTCTACCACGGGGAGATGGCGCCGGACCGGTACCGCTGCACCCCGGGGCTGCGCGCCTACCAGAAGCTGATGCAGAAGGACGGCTACCTGCGCTGGCACAACATGCGCCGGCTGCGCGAGCTGGTGCAGCGTCACGGGCGGGACGTCACGGTGTTCTGCGCGCACGACTCGCTGGAGTTCGAGCTGCTCGAGGAGCAGGAGAAGGCCCCGGAGCTGTCCTCCCTGCGGTCCTTCGTGGATTCGCAGCCGCCGCTGCACGCGTGAGCCCCCGCGGCTCACGAATACAGGGGAGAGGCCGGAGGCTCACGTCGCTCCGAGCCCAGGAGCAGCAGCGGCAGCTCCACGATGAAGGTGGCGCCCTCACCGGGGGCGCTCTCCACGCGGATGGTGCCGCCATGCGCCTCCACCAGTTGGCGGACGATGTAGAGCCCCAGCCCGAAGCCCGCGTGCTGGCCGCCGGACAGCTCCCGTTCGAAGCGCTCGAAGATGCGCCGCTGCGCCTCCGGCGCGATGCCCACGCCGTAATCCCTCACCGCCAGCCGGGCCCGCGCCATGCCCGCGTGCTCCACCCGAACCTCCACCGGGCGGCCCTTGCCGAACTTCAGCGCGTTGGACAGCAGGTTCGTCACCACCCGGTCCAACCGCAGCCGGTCCCACCGGCCCACCAGTCCCGGCGCCGCGCTGACCTCCAGCCTGGTGCCCGCCTCGGCGGCCTGCTCGGCGAAGCGCTCCGTGACCTCGTGCACCAGCTCCGACAGGTCCACCGGCGCCGCGTCCAGCATCCGCTTCCCCGACGACAGCCGCGACAAGTCCAACAGGTTGTGCAGCAACTGTCCCAGCCGCTGCGTCTGCTTCAACGCCGCGCCCAGCCCGTCACGCGCCTTCTGCTCCCCCGCGAGCTCCATCCGCTGGAGCCTCCGCAGCAGCAACTGCAACGTGTTCAACGGGTTGCCCAAGTCGTGCGCCGCCACGCCGATGAGCTCCACCGCCTCCTGCGCCTCGCTCCACAGCCGGGCGTTGTCCAGCGCGAGCGCGGCCCGCCCCGCCACCTCCTCCACGAAGACCTGGTCCGCCATCGTCAACCGCCGCTCCGGCGCGGAGGTCAGCAGCACGAACACCCCGCGCGTCTGCTGCCCCACCCGGAGCGGCACGCCGAGGTAGGAGCGCACGCCCACCTGCTCCACCAGGGAGAGGTGCTCGGGGCCCACCAGCCCCTGTGACAAGGTCTCCGGAGACACGTCGCTCTTGAGCTCGGAGCGCCCCGTGCGCAGCACCTGCCAGATGCCCCAGTGCGTGTCTCGCGGCGGAGGAAAGCGCCGCGCCGAGTCCCACAGCACCGCCTCCTTTTCGGGCACCGCGTGCGCAATCGCGCGGGGCCAGAGGTCGCCGCTGGCCGTCATCAGGTAGAGCAGGCAGGCGTCGGCCACCTCCGGCACCATGATGCGTGTCAGCTCGGCCACCGTCTGGTCGGGGTCCTGGAGCTGGTGGAAGAGGCGCCCTGCCTCCGCCAGGAGCTGCTGGGTGCGCTCGGCCCGGCGCCGCTCGGTGATGTCGCGCGTCACCTTGGCGAAGCCGCGCGGCCGCCCGCGCGCGTCCTGAAGCACGGTGATGCGGGTGTCCGCCAGGTAGCGCGAGCCGTCCTTGCGCACCCGCCAGCCCTCGGTGTGCAGCCGCCCATCCCGCCGGGCCCGGGCCAGGTCCTTCTCCGGAATCCCCGCCGCCACCGCGTCCGGCGGGTAGAAGACGCTGGAGGGCTGGCCCAGGATTTCCGCCTCGCGGTAGCCCATGATGCGCTCCGCGCCCGGGTTCCAGCTCTCCACCCGGCCTCGCGCGTCCAGCAGGAAGAGGGCCTGGTCGCGCACGCCCTCCACGAGGAGCTGGAAGCGCTCGGCGTTGGCCTCGGCCTCCTGTTGGATGGGGCGCAGCCGGCGCGTCAGCGTCCACGCCAGCATCGTCGCGCCGGCCAGCCCCAGGCTCCCCGCGAACAGGGAGAGTCCGAGCGCGCCGCGGTCCGTCGTCAGGCTCTCATGGATGCCATGGGACAGCCGGGCCTCGGCCTGCTGGTGGAGCGTCCGGAGGCTCTCCAGGGCCCGCCGCCGGGTGTCCGCCACGTGGCCGTCGAAAATCTGCGCCAGCCGCTGGGGGGGCACGCCGTCCTCGCGCTCCATGATGAGCGCCTGCATGGCCTCCTCGTGCTCCAGCTCCGCGTGGGAGACGGCCTCCAACTGCGTGGCCAGGGGCTCCTGGGTGAGGCGGCGCTTCAGGGATTCATAGGTGTTGATGAAGCGCTCGCGCGCCACGGACATGTCCTGGGCGAAGAACGCGTCCCCCGACAAGGCGAAGCCCCGGCCGCTGACCACCTTGTCATTGAAGGTCCGCTCCAGGTGTTTGACGTCCAGCACGTCCCGGGACAATTCCAGGATGCGCGCCTTGTGGTTGGTCCGCATGGAGAGCAGCGCCACCACGGACGTTCCCGCCAGCACGAGCGCCACCAGCAGCGAGACGACGAAGCCGGCGCCCGCGCGCTGCGCGAACGTCCACGGACGTGCCACCTCCCCTCCTCCCCGGACGGCCCACCGCCCATGTCCTCGGGCAGGGTGAACCGCCCCCCGCCCCGGAGCCAGGGGGCTCGCCGGGTGACGCGAACGTTGGAAAGCGGGCGCCCGGGTTGACGGCCGTCATACGGGCGCGCCGCGGTGTGTGCACCGCCCAACCCCGCCTCGCACCGCGGCTGGGCACGGGGCGGGGCCCGGCCCCAGCTTGGACGCGGGCGGCGGCGTGGTCAGAGCGGGACGGGAGCGCATGCGCGGAGTGGGGCGACGGGGAGCGTGGTTCTGGGCGTGTTTCCTGGTGCTATGGACGGCGTGCAGCCACACGCAGCCGGACGAGGACGCGGGCAGCCGCAAGTCCGTGTCCGCCTGCGTGCCCATGACGTGCGCCTCCCAGGGCATGGACTGCGGCATCGCCATTGACGGGTGCGGCGGGACGCTCCACTGCGGCGCCTGCGGCCCCGGTGAGGTGTGCGGCGGCGGCGGCCGGCACAACGTGTGCGGCCCCGCGCCCTGCGCGCCCGCCACCTGTGAGGCCCTGGGCCTCGACTGCGGACAGGCATCCGACGGCTGCGAGGGCGTGCTCGACTGCGGCACCTGCGGCCCCGGCGAGGTGTGCGGCGGCGGCGGGACGCCCAACGTGTGTGGCGAGCCGACGTGCACGCCGGACACCTGCGAGTCGCTGGCGCGCGACTGCGGCGCCGTGCCGGACGGCTGTGGCGGCGTCCTGGACTGTGGCGTCTGCGGGAGCGGCCAGACGTGTGGCGGCGGCGGCACCCCCAACGTGTGTGGCCGTGGCGTCTGCAAGCGCGCCACCTGCGCCGGGCTGGGGAAGAACTGCGGACAGGTGTCCGACGGCTGCGGCGGCATGCTCGACTGCGGCGTCTGCGCGGGCGGGCTGACGTGCGGCGGCGGCGGCGTGCCCAACGTCTGTGGCAGCCCGCCGTGCACGCCCGGAACGTGCGAGACGCTGGGGAAGAACTGCGGGCCGGTGGCGGACGGCTGCGGCGGCATGCTCGACTGCGGCGTCTGCGCGGACGGGCAGACGTGCGGCGGCGCCGAGCCCAACGTGTGCGGCGGCGGCGTGTGCACCCCGCTCACCTGCGAGTCCCAGGGGAAGAACTGCGGCACCGTGCCGGATGGCTGCGGCGGGCTGCTGCACTGCGGGCTCTGCCCCGCGGGTGAGACGTGTGGCGGCGGCGGCGTGGACCACGTCTGTGGCCGTCCGCGCTGCACCCCGGCCACGTGCGAGTCGTTGGGCAAGGACTGCGGCACCGTGCCGGACGGGTGCGGCGGCGCGCTCCAGTGCGGGACGTGCGCGGACGGCGAGACATGCGGGGGCGGCGGCGCGCCCAACGTGTGCGCGGCGCCTTCCTGCCGGCCCTACACCTGCGGCCTCCTGGGGAAGACTTGCGGCGCCGTGCCCGATGGGTGTGGCGGACTCCTGGAGTGCGGCACCTGCACCGCGCCCGAGTCTTGCGGCGGGGCGGGCGTCCCCAACGTCTGCGCGGCGAGCGCGTCCGTGTGCGTGGACCAGGAGTTGGGCAGCGCGCTGCCGGTGCTGGTGAAGGGCTCCACGGCGTACGCGGGGGATGACCACCAGGCCTCATGCGGCGGAGGCGGCGCGCCGGACCGGGGCTTCCTGTGGACGGCGCCCAAGAGCGCGCTCTTCACCTTCGACACGGCGAGGTCGGCCATCCGCTCGCTCGTCTCCGTGCGCAGCGGCGGCTGCGGGGGCGCGGAGCTGGCGTGCGGCCGGGATGGCATCAGCTACGGCGGCGGCGCACGCGTCTCGGTGCCGCTGGTGGAGGGGCAGACGGTGCTGGTGGTGGTGGACTCGGCGAGCCCGGACCGCTTCGGCGCCGGGTACTTCGAGCTGCACATCGACGAGCTGCGGGCCAGCGAGGCGGGCAGTTGCTTCGATGGCATGGACAATGACGGGGACCGCTGGGTGGACTGCGCGGATACCGACTGCCACGACGCGCCGGGCTGCGGCGGCCGCGGCTGCGCGCACCACGATTTGGGCAGCGCGTTGCCGGTGACGTTCCACGGCGAGACGGCGGGCTCCGGCGACGGCTTCCAGGGCACCTGCGGCGCGCTGCTCCAGCAGGACCGCGCGCACCTGTGGACGGCGCCCAGAGCGGGCACCTACGTCTTCGACACGGCGCCGACCGAGTGGGGCAACGCGCTCTACGTGCTCACCGGCTGCCGGGGCGCGGAGCTGGGCTGCGCTTCCAACCCGGATGGAGGTGCCCAGGGCTCGCCAGCGGTGAAGGTGACGCTGGCGCAGGGGCAGACGGTGCTGGTGGTGGTGGACGGCATGGCGAATCCCGACCAGGACATGCCCATCCGGTACACGCTCAACATCAGCGAGTCCACCGCCACGGAGACGGGCCGGTGCGAGGACGGCGCGGACAACGACGCGGATGGATTCGCGGACGCAGCGGACTCCGACTGCCGGTAGCGAGCGGACGGCCGGTGCGGCGCACGTCAGCGGTGTGCCTGCCGGAGCGCCTTCACCACGACGTCACCCGTTTCAGCACGCGTGGCCGGCTCAGCCTTCCTGGGAAGGCACGGGCGCAGCGGCCGCGGGCGCCTCACCCGGCGCGGCGTAGGTCCCCGTGGCGGGGTCCACGTTCCAGGCCGAGTACTTGAGCGTCTTCACGTCCCGCAGCTTCCCGTCCTCGTAACACACCGAATAGATGAGGAACTGGGGGTTCACCAGGTTGGGCGTGCCGTAGCGGTAGCACTCCGCCCCGGTGGCATCCCGCTCCAGGGTGATGGGCCGCCCCAGCAGCGCGCTGACCTGCTCCGTCGTCATGCCGCCCCGCATGGACTTGAAGCCATTGGGCGTGACGATGCGGAACGTCCTCTCCTCGCCCTTGGCGATGACCCAGAGGCCCACGCCCAGCGCCACTGGCACCAGGGCCGCCACCACCGCCCCCGCCCACCGCCCTCGAGGCACCTTCTGGTCCTTCTGGAAGGCCGTGAAGAGGCCACTGGCCGCGTCCGCCTGGGGGTTCGTCTCCGTCGCGCTCACGTCGCCTGACATGCAGTCCTCATATCGCGGATGCAACAAAGTCCACGCCTCCAGCCCTTTCCCCCTGCCCGCCCGCCCAGGAAGGCTTACATCGCCTGACCGCTCCCTCACCCAGGTCACACGCGAGTTTACAATGAGAGGGGGGACGTCCTGCTACATCTCCAGTCTGGGGAGTCAACGAGGAGTCAAGTCACCATGCCGAAACGCGGCGGCGGCGGTGGTCGCAGCGTCACCCAGAAGCCCTCGAACCGGGACGTCATCCCGGCCGGCGCGGAGCCGAAGAACACGGAGCTGTTCTTCAACCGGGAGCTCTCCTGGATGGCCTTCAATGACCGCGTCCTCCAGCTCGCCGAGTCCGCGGAGATTCCGCTGCTGGAGCGGCTGAAGTTCATCTCCATCTACGCGCGCAACCTGGACGAGTTCTTCATGATTCGCGTCGCGCGGCTGCACGAGCAGACTCGCGGCGGCGTGGCGCGGCTCGTCCCGGATGGGGCCTCCCCCAGCGACACCCTGGACAAGCTGCACGACGGCATCCTGGAGCAGACGCGCCGGCACGGCGAAGCCTTCGAGAAGGTGCTGCGCCCCGCCCTGGCCAAGAAGGGCCTGCGCATCCTCTCCGCCAGGGATTTGGACGCCGACCAGCGCGCCCAGGTGGACCAGCGCTTCAAGGAGCAAATCTTCCCCGTCCTCACCCCGCTGGCCATCGGCCTGGGGCGGCACTTCCCCTACATCTCCAACCTGTCACTCAGCCTGGCGGTGCTGCTGAGAGACCCGGACGCGGACGAGGAGAGCGTGGCGCGGGTGAAGGTGCCCAAGGAGCTGCTGCCGCGCTTCCTGCCCCTCAAGGGCAACGTCTTCGTGCCGCTGGAGGAGGTCATCGCCCAGCACCTGGGGGACTTGTTCCCCGGAATGGAGGTGCTGACGTGGGGCACCTTCCGCGTCACCCGCGACGCGGACTTCACCGTGTCCGAGGACGCGGAGGACCTGCTCAAGGCGGTGGAGACGGAGCTGCGTGAGCGCCGCTTCGGCGACGTCATCCGCCTGGAGGTGCAGGCGGGCATCAGCCCCAAGCTGCTCGAGCCGCTGGTGGAGGCGCTGGGCCTGGAGGCGCGCCAGGTCTACGAGGAGCACGGCCTGGTGGGCCTCAACGACTTGCAGTCCATCGCCTTCGCGCCGGGCTTCCCGGAGCTGAAGGACCCGCCGTGGACGCCCGTCACCCAGGCCCGCCTGCGCCCGGACGCGGAAGCGCCGGACGGCGGCACGGTGATGGCGTCCATGCGCCGGGGGGACCTGCTGGTCCACCACCCCTACGAGTCCTTCACCACCTCCGTGGAGCGCTTCGTCACCGAGGCCGTGGCGGACGGGGACGTGCTGGCCATCAAGCAGACGGTGTACCGCACGTCGGACAGCTCGCCCCTGGTGCCCGCGCTGATTACCGCCACCGAGCGCGGCAAGCAGGCGGTGTGCATGGTGGAGCTGAAGGCGCGCTTCGACGAGCGCACCAACATCCGTTGGGCCAACGCGCTGGAAGAGGCGGGCGTGCACGTCGTCTACGGGATTCCGTCCCTGAAGACACACGCGAAGGCCATCCTCATCGTCCGGCGCGAGGGCGACAAGGTGCGGCACTACGTGCACATCGGCACCGGCAACTACAACCCGAAGACGGCGCGCCTCTACACGGACATGGGCCTGTTCACCACGGACCCGGACATTGGCGCGGACGTGGCGGACGTCTTCAACTACCTCACGGGCTTCGGCCGGCCGAAGTCCTTCCGCAAGCTGCTGGTGGCGCCGCTCACCATGCGCCAGGGCCTGCTGGACGAAATCAAGCGCACCGTCGCGGCGCACACCGCCGAGCGCCCCGCGCGCATCCAGATGAAGATGAACGCGCTGGTGGACCCCGGCATCATCCACGCCCTCTACGAGGCGTCCCGCGCGGGCGTGAAGGTGGAGCTGAACGTGCGCGGCATCTGCTGCCTGCGCCCCGGCGTGCCCGGCGTGTCGGAGAACATCCGCGTGGTGTCCGTGCTGGGCCGCTTCCTGGAGCACTCGCGCATCTACATCTTCGAGCGCGGGCCGGAGGTGCGCTGCTACATCGGCTCGGCGGACCTGATGCCGCGCAACCTGGACCACCGCGTGGAAATCCTCGCGCCGGTGGAGGACCCCGCGCTGTCCGCCCAGGTGAAGGACTCGCTGGAGCGCTGCATGACGGACACCACCTCCGCGTGGGAGCTGACGGCGGACGGCTCGTGGCGCCGCCGGCAGCCGCGCGCGGGCGAGGAGAAGCGCTGGGCCCAGGGCGAGATGATGGAGCGCGCCCTGCGCATGGCCCAGCTCCAGGGGGGCCGCCCGCTGCCCTGAGGTAGACAGCGCCGGTGCCTCGCCCTGGAGGCACCGGCACGCGTGCCATCTCAGATTTCGTGCTGGATGACCTGGAAGGCGGCCACCTTGTACGACTGAGGGAAGAGCACCACGTAGAGGTGGTGGTAGTCCTTGGCGCCCGGGGCCACCGGGTAGCTGGCGTGGTAGTGGGCCACCAGCGGCGTCTCCGAGCCGTTGCCCAGCGCCGCCGGGAAGGCCTGGAGCAGCTCGGGGAACCAGCGGCCGGTGTACTCGCCGAGCCGCGCGTAGGTCAGGTCCGGCATGCGCTCGAAGCGGTAGTGGTCCGCCGCCTGGCCCAGCGCCGCGTACAGCACCGCGTCCGCCACCTGGGAGAGGCTCTGCGGCACGGTGGCGACACCCGGCACGGTGTACGTGGCGAGCAGCCCGTCACACCAGTTCTCACCCGTCTTGCAGTGCCCGTTGCCCGCCGCCAGCGCCGCCTGCAGCGGGCCGCTCAGCGGCAGGTTCCCCAGCGCCAGTGGACCCACGCCGTAGTAGGCGCGGTAGAAGTCCTGGCACACCGGCCACATCCGCTGCAGGAAGGCCTGCTGGCCGCTCGTGCACCAGGGCTTCGGCTGCGGCGCGGCGCACTCCGCCAGGTAGGACGCATACGCGTCGTTCGCGTCGGTACAGGCCGCGAAGGCCTCTACGGCCGTGTAGGGCCGGCCCAGCACCGGGTCCACCTCTTCCACCAGCGCCTGCACGCAGACCTCGATGCGCGTGGCCACGTCCAAGTCACACGTGGCGAAGAGCGCCGGGTCCACACAGTCGCCGTTGAGGCAGCCGAGCTGGAGCCGGAAGCGCTTGCCCACGCCCGTGCCCGTGGACACCACCGCGAGGTACTCACCGCCCTGGGGCAGGGACAGCGACGCAAGCTTGCTCAACTGGCCGTAGCCGGCGTCGTCGTCCTGCGCCACCAGCGTGGTGCCATAGCTGCCATTGGCATCCTTCGGGCCGTACACGAACAGGCCCGTGTCCAGGTACATGCTGCTGCCCAGGTGCGTCACCTCCAGCTTCACCTGCGCGCCCGCCGCCACGTTGAACGCGAAGGAGAGGTATTGCGGCTGGGTGGTGAACTGCGTCTGCACCGAGCCGCCCAGGTGCAGCGGCCCCATGAAGGCCGTGCTGTCCACGATGTCACCGCTCGGCGGCAGCGGCGGCGGATACAGCACGCCCTGCTCACGCTCAGCCAGCGCCGAGACATCCACGACCTCCGCCGGGTCCGTTGGACCGCACGCACCCAGGAGCACCGCGGAGAACACCCAACCCAAAGACTGCGTCAGCCTGCCTTGCATGAGTCACACCCTTCCGAGGCGGGCACGGGGATGCCCGGATGAAAGGCATTGTCACGGACTCCGCGTGCGACTCAAGTCACAACGTGTTTTCAAGGCAATCTGTGCGAAACGCACTCAGTCCTCGAGGTGGGCCTCCTGCCATTTTCGCCAGGGCGTTGAGGCGGATGTCCTTGCTCTCCGCGTAGCGCACCGCGGGTCCTCAGCGCTCGGCGTCCTCGCGCCGGTGGGCCTCCACCTCGCGAACCTCGCGCCACTGAATCCACCCCTCGCGCGCGGCGTGGCGGGCGGCCTCGGTGGTGTCATCCACCGCGAGCATCTGGCTGCCGGCGGCGCGGATGTCCTCGGCGATGCGCGTCAGCTCCTCGCCCCGGCGTTGGTGGCCGGGCACGTTGCGGATGTAGACGCAGTGGATGCGCCCGGGGAACTCGCGGACGATGGTGCGGTAGTGCTCGGCGTCCTCCTGGCCGCTGTCGCCAATGAGGATGAAGGGCAGGTGCGACAGGGTGCCGAGCACCGCGCGAATCTTCTCCAGCTTGTGCCCATGACCCCCGCCGGGCGCGAAGCCCTGGCTGGACAGGCCCCAGTCGCGCAGCATCAGCGGGCCGGTGGGGATTTTGTGGAGGGAGAGGAACTCATCCAGGTGCTCGTAGAGGTTCCACGGGCTGCTGGACACGTAGAAGATGGGGTTGTCCGCGTTGGCGCCCCGGCCGTGCTGGAGCGCGGCGTAGAAGGCGTCCACGCCCGGGAAGGGCAGCCGCACGCGGTGCTCGGTGAGGAAGAGCGCCCAGGCGCGCTTGAGCAGGTCGGTGACGCCGGTGACGATGACGGTGTCGTCGATGTCGCTGATGACGCCGAACTCCGCGCCCGGCCCGGCCATCCGCACCGGCGCGGCCACGCGGGAGACGCCCTCCGGCTCCGGCGACAGCAGCTCCAGCTCCACCATGTGCCAACCCGAGCGCACCCCCTCCGGCGGCGGCACCCACAGCTCCAGGAAGCCCTCCTCGTCGGTGGTGCCCTCCCAGCGCTTGTCGCCCCAGCGCACCGCGACGCGCGCGCCCGGCACCTCGCGCGTCATGTAGCGCTTGTAGGAGGCCACCGCGCTGCCCACCAGCGTGTGGCGCTGCTGCGGCGGGCGCACGTGCCGGTCCTCCAGCACGCGGGCCTTGATGACGGCGCGCTCGGGCGTGCCATAGCCCCGGTAGGGGAGGATGCGCAGCGGCGGCGCGATTCCCAGCTTCTGACGGAGCTTGCGGCTCAGCGCGTCATACTGGGCGTCCACGCGGACGGCGAGTCGGTAGAAGCGAGGGAGAAAGTCGGCCATGGCGCGGGGCGTAAAGGTGTGGAGCCTGACTCTAGAAGAGTCCGTGGATTGAGCGGCACAAACCCGTGTGGGTCCACTGGCGGACCGTCGCAGCCCAGGGCTGCCTCGGTGTGCGTATCCGCAATGCTGTCCACTCTCAACCTGGAGCTTCGCCTTGCCGCGTCAATCCCCCCGTTGGTGTCTCGCCGCCGCCGTCGCCGTGCTGCTGACCGCGACGGCCGCCTCCTCGCAGTCCACCTCCAGCATCACCTTCCAGTCGCCGGCGCAGGGCTGGAGCGTGGCCGCCGCCCCCAACCCGCTGCCCTTCGGCTCCACCGCGGCCATCCACTACAGCGTCGACCGGCTGACACAGTGCCGGGGCAACCTCAACGGTGGCGCGCCCGGGTGGACGATTACGGGCCACTACCGGTTCAACAACGGGCCGGTGCACAGCTTCTGGGTGGCGGGCTTCTCCTCCACGCCCAACCCGCCCGCGCCGGCCATCCCGCTCAGCACGCATGGGACGCTGGCCGTCTGGTTCGAGAACACCAGCCGCTGGGGCTGCCAGGCGTGGGATTCCAACTTCGGGAACAACTACCTCTTCACCGTGCAGTGACGGCGGGCCCCTGGGCGCGGGGTGGCTCGCCGCGTCCACGGGCTGATAGACAGGTTTCATCATGGGGCACCCCTCCACCGAGAACCTCACGCCCTTCACCTTCGAGCCGCTGTTCCTCACCGACGAGGCGCTGCGGCCCCTCTTCGTCCCCGTGCTGAAGGCCACGTTCGACTTGCGGCCTCGGGGCGCGCCCGTGCTGTCCGCCGAGCAGGCGCCGCTGCTGACCGGGGGCGAGCGCTGGGATGGAGGCGCTGCGGCCAGCCTCCGCCTGGAGCCCGAGGGCGCCTTCTTCAAGGCCGCCACGGATGTGGTGCTGGTGGGCCATGCCCATGCGCCCTCGGCGGGGACTCGCGAGCTGGTCGCGGAGCTGCACGTCGGGCCGGTGCACAAGCAGGTCCGCGTGCTGGGAGACCGCACGTGGTTCAAGAGCATGGGCGGCATCGGGGTGACGCAGCCCCTGCCCTTCGAACGGATTCCCCTGCGCTACGAGCGCGCCTTCGGCGGGAAGGACGGCAACGCCTTCGAGCCGCGCAACCCGCTGGGCACGGGCTTTCGTGAGAAGGGCAGCCGGTTCGAGGAGGGGCTGCGGCTGCCGAACCTGGAGTCCCCCACCGAGCCCTTGAAGTCCTGGGGCCAGCGCCCGCCGCCCACGGGCTTCGGGTTCATCGAGCCGCACTGGCAGCCTCGCGCCGCCTACGCGGGGACCTACGATGACACGTGGAAGAAGTCGCGCGGCCCGCTGCTGCCGAAGGACTTCGACCGGCGCTTCCTCAACGGAGCGCCGCCGGACCAGCGCGTCGCGGGCTACCTGCGGGGTGGAGAGCCCGTGCTGCTGAAGCACGTCGCGCCGGGTGCGCCGCTGACGTTCAAGTTGCCCGCGCTGCCGTCTCCGGAGGTCCTCGCGCCCCGGGCCCAGCGCCTGGATGACGTGGACGGCCCGCTGCGGCTGGACACCGTCGTGTTGGACACGGACGCGATGAAGCTGTTCCTCGTGTGGCGCGGCACCTTCGCGTTGCGGCGCGAGCCCACGGAGCTGCGCGCCATCCAGGTGACGTGCGAGGGCACGGAGAAGCTGGAGCCGGGGCAAGCCTTCGGGGCGGACTGACGAGGGCTACTTCGCCGGCGCCGTGTCGATGGCCCAGTCGCCGCTGTACGTCACCGTCATGGGGACGCGGGCCAGCGGTGGGCAGTAACGGAAGCCGGTGTCCTCGGGTGCGATGCCGGCGCGCTCGGCGAGGCGCAGGAGGGCCAGCCCTTCGAGCCAGAGGAACCGGTGCGGCGCGAAGGACGTCACGGGCGTGGCCACCGAGCGGGCGCGCTTCTCGATGTCGAGGCCGTAGTCCTGGCACGCGGTGGCGAAGGCCTCGGCGAAGGCGGCGGCGTCCTTGGACACCAGGGCCCGGGCCATGGCGACGCGGCTGGCGTAGGGGGCCTGCCCCACCTTCTCCAGCGGGACGAGGATGGGCTCCGGTGAGGCGAACGGTGCGCGCGTGAGGTGCTGGAGCGCGGAGGCCCAGAGGAATTCGTCCTCGTACTCAGCGCCTTGCTGCCACTGCGTGGCGGAGCTGGCGGCCACGGCTTCCGCGAGGGAGAAGTGGCCCGCGGCGAGCGCGCCCAGCAGCGGGGTGTTTCGCCGTGCGGGGGGAGGCGCCAGTCCCCTGTCCGCGAGGAGGCGCTGCACCCGGCGGCCGTTCTCCGCCATGCGGCAGAGGTTGAGGAAGAAGCCCTGCGGATTGCCGTCCACCAGCAGCGTGGCCACGGCGATGAGGTGCAGGTCGAGCGTGATGGCGTCCAACCGCGCGAGAATGCTGGAGCGGTCCGCGCCCGGATCGAACCGGCTCAGCCGCTCCCCCAGGGAGCCAGCAGCGTCTGCACGGAGGGAAATGAGGCGGGCCATGAAGGTGCGGGAGAGCGTATCCTGGAACCGGGTGTTGGGGCACCATACGACGTGAGAGGTGGGTACGCGCATGAGCAACCTCAGTGCGAGCGAAATGAACACCGAGCTGGCGCAACGGCTCCTGGGCATCTTCGAGCGGAGCCGCGACCGGAAGTACACGGCGGCCAAGGCGGCGAAGAAGAAGAAGCCGAAGCCCAAGGACAGCGCCGCGGACGACGCCGACCACGTGGACGACAGCGCGGCGCCGCGGGGCGTGCTCGGCAAGGACAGCGACTACGCGCAGAACGGCTCCGACTACATCGCGTCCCTGGACGGGCGTGAGGTGTACCGCGTCTTCGACCACTCGTACCTGGATGAGATCCGGGACCTCGTGAAGCAGACCGCGGAGTTCCCCGGGGGACCGCCGGAGAACTTCAACCCGCGCGCCAAGGACAAGGACAAGAAGCCCGCGCTCCAGAAGTACCCGTACGCGTGGGAGGCGCATCACATCCTCCCGGGCTCGGCGTTCTACTATGAGCTGAAGGACGGGCCGGCCTTCACGTACCGGCAGCTCCGCCTCATCCTCCAGTCCGACTACAACCTGAACCACGGCCACAACATCATCATGCTGCCGGACCAGGCCTGGGCCGTGCCCGTTCATGCGCTGCTGCAGCACCCGGGCGACCATCCCAACTACACGCAGCAGGTGATGGAAGATATGAAAGCCATCGCCCAAAAACTCCAGAAAGCGATCGACTCGCAAAAGGACCACACGGCGTTGGTCGAAGATGTTTTTGCTCAATTACACAAGTTGGAGAACAAGTACTGGAAGCTCCTCGTTGCATTAAGCCGTGCAGTCGTGGCGTCGGTCACTGCGGGGAAGGAGTACAAGCATCCCCTCATACGTTTTGCCCCAAAAGACAAGAAGGCCAAGAGTCGCTATGAATGGGGCGCTCTTTACTAAATCGACCATAAAGGTTCGTCCGTGAAATATTTTGTTTTCAAAGTCATGGCAGAAGAAGCTGGCTACATCGAGGAACTCCCAAACGGCAGCCCTGCTGATTGGAAGTTCCACGAAGGCATCGCCCTCACCAAAGACTTTCCCATGGGCGGGGAGGTTTCATTTTCAACCAACTACCCCGACAATCGGAATCTCTACGACTTCCAACCCAACATCATGAGAAACCTGCTTGTCTCCGGCCGAGCGCGCAAGCTCATCGAGTCGCTCAGTGTGACCAATGCCGAGTGGCTTCCCGTTGTGGTCAAGGACCACAAGGGGACGATCGTGGGTCCTGACTACGCCTTCCTCAACCTCCTGGGCACCGAAGATGCCATTGATATGGAGCGCTCGGAGTACGAGATGGACTCCCTGGAGAAGGACCAGATCGGAAATATTGATGAATTGGCCTTGAGCACCAGCACCATCCGTCCCGACGCAAAGATGTTCCGTTGCACCAAGGAACGCCGGCTCATCCTCATCCGCGAAGATGTCCTTGCCGCCTTCGAGCAAGCGGGGTTGACGGGATTCAAGGTCTACGAAGCGGAAGGCTGGAACGGACTGGAACTCTGACGCATCATGTTCGAAGCCAACTGCCTGGAAGAGCAGCCCGCTGACATCGTTGCTCGAGTCATGGAGGAGCAGTCTCCGTGCTTCGTCACCGCGCGTGAGGGCGTCCGTGGGGTGTTGGTTCCCTTGGACGAGGTCTACACGGAGGTACTGGAGACGCATCCACGCGTCATCAATGCCTTGATGAAGGACCTGGTCCGCCCAGGCAAGGACATGGCCATGTACTGCGTCCAGGTCAGCATGACCGACGAACAGGACGCCATCCGCTTCACTGATGAAGAAGGGGAGCCAGTGCTCGCGTTGGTCGGTGCCATGCGATTCCTCCGCTGGCTGGAAGAGGAGAACGACGAGGACTCCGAGGAGCCATGAGGTACAGCCACCCGAGGCGGTCCCTGAACCTCTTTCAACATGAGGTTCGTCCGTGAAGTACTTCGTCTTCAAAGTCATGGCCGAGGAAGCTGGCTTCATCGATAGCTACCCTCGTGGAAGCCCCGCGGAATGGAAATTCGACGAGGGCATCAGCCTCGCCAAAGAGTTTCCCGCAGGCGGAGAGGTTTCCTTTTCGGACAACTACCCGGATGACAGGAACCTCTATGACTTCCAGCCCAATCTCATGAGCGATCTGCTCGTCTCTGGCCGAGCACGCAAACTCATCGAGTCACTGGAAGTGGCCAATGCCGAATGGCTTCCTGTCGTGGTCAAGGACCACAGAGGCAATGTCGTCGGCCCTGACTACGCCTTCCTCAACCTGCAGGGTGCTGAAGACGCCATCGACATGGACCGCTCCGTCTATCGGATGGACGCGCTGGAGAAGGATCAAATTGGCCGGGTCAAGAAACTCGCGCTCAAGTATGAATCAATCAACACGCAGGCCAAGATGTTCCGTTGCACCATGGAGCGGCGACTCATCCTTATTCGTGAGGATGTGCATGCGGCCTTCGTCCAGGCAGGGTTGACCGGATTCAGGGCCTATGAAGCCGAGGGCTGGAACGGCTTGGCGCTTTAAGAGCCTCAAGTCGGCGAGTTTGCTCCCATGAAATATTTCGCATTCAAGGTGATGGCGGAAGAGGCAGGGTTTATTGATGCCTACCCGCGTGGGAGCCCGGCTGACTGGAAGTTTGAACGGGGTGTTAGCCTGGCCAAGGAGTTTCCCCTGGGCGGAGAGGTCTCGTTCTCCGACAACTATCCTGATGACCAGAACCTCTATGACTTCCAGCCCAACCTGATGAGCGATCTTCTCGTCTCAGGAAAGGCTCGGAAGGTCATCGAATCACTGGGCGTCTCCAACGCGGAGTGGCTCCCGGTCACCGTCAGGAACCATCAAGGGCATGTCGTTGGCCCCGACTACGCGTTCCTCAACCTCCAAGGGACGGAAGACGCGATTGACATGGGTCGTTCGAAATATGAAATCAATCATATTTTCAAAGACCAAGTGGGTCTCATCGAGAATCTGGTGCTCCAACCCAAGAGTATCAGTCCCAACGCCAAGTTCTTCAGATGCAGCACGTATCGCCGGCTGATTCTCGTCCGAGATGATGTCCTCAATGCATTCGAAGACGCGGGCCTGACCGGCTTCAGGGTCTACGAAGCCGAAGGCTGGAATGGACTGGAGCTCTGACCCATCATGTTCGAAGCCAACTGCCTGGAAGAGCAGCCCGCTGACATCGTTGCCCGAGTCATGGAGGAGCAGTCTCCCTGCTTCGTCACCGCGCGTGAGGGCGTCCGTGGGGTGCTTGTACCCTTGGACGAGGTCTACACGGAGGTGATGGAGGCGCATCCACGCGTCATCAATGCCTTGATGAAGGACCTGGTCCGCCCAGGCAAGGACATGGCCATGTACTGCGTCCAGGTCAGCATGACCGACGAACAGGACGCCATCCGCTTCAGTAACGAGGAAGGGGAGCCGGTACTCGCATTGGTGGGTGCCATGCGATTCCTGCGCTGGCTGGAAGAGGAAGACGAAGAGAGCGATGCGGAGTGACCCGTGAGCTTCCTCATCCTCAAGGTCACGCTTGGCGAAGCGGGATTCATCGACGCCTACCCACGTGGGAGCCCGGCGGACTGGAAGTTCGACAAAGGCATCAGCCTGACCAAGGAGTTCCCTGTCGGTGGCGAGGTGACTTTCTCGGACAACCGTCCGGATGCTCGGGACCTCCATGACTTCCAGCCGAACCTGATGAGCGGCCTGCTCGTCTCTGGACGCGCGCGCAAGCTCATCGAGTCACTGGGCGTCTCCAACGCGGAGTGGCTCCCCGTCATCGTCAAGGACCACAAAGGCAATGTCGTCAGCCCTGACTACGCCTTCCTCAACCTGCAGGGCGCGGAAGACGCCATCGACATGGAGCGCTCCGTCTACAGGATGAACGCCATCGCGAAGGACCAGATTGGCCGCGTGAAGAAACTGGCCCTGAAGTACGAGGCCATCTCCCCGCAGGCCAAGATGTTCCGCTGCACCATGGAGCGCCGCCTCATCCTCATCCGTGAGGACGTACACGCCGCCTTCGTCCAGGCAGGACTCACCGGCTTCAAGGTCTACGAAGCCGAGGGTTGGAACGGCCTGGCGCTGTGAGGTGAATCACGGCGCGCTCCCCTGCCTCGGCGGAGGAGAGCACCAGCACGGAGGACGTCGGCGCGTAACCTCGCGCCAGCGCCCGGGAGACCAACGCCGTGGCCACCGCTCCCGAGGCCACGCCCGTGTGCCCGAAGCTCTTGGCCGGCATCCACACCGCGCCTCGCTCGAAGCGGGCGTCCGTCTCCCTCAGACGGACCTGGAGCATCCCCCACTCGAAGGCTCGCGCGTATTGCCCGTCGTGGTCCGACACCATCAGCGGCGCGGGCGCGTCCTGCCCCAAGGGCCCCAAGGCCGCGAGGACCTGCCGGGCCAGCTCCTGCCCATCCGGTGGCTGCTCCCCATCCAACGGCGCCACGTCACGCCCCTGCGCCACCCGCACGACGGCCATGGAGGGCTCCGCGGGTTCCTCGCGCGTGAGCAACAGGGCCACCGCGGCCTCCCCCGCCATCAACCCCGTGGGCCTCCCCGGTGTCTTCAGGCGCTGCTGCTGATGCAGCAACGTCAGCGTCTCCGGCGAGATGAAGCTGTCCACCGCGCAGAAGAGCGCGCGCTCCACCTTGGAGGTCCGCAGGTCCTCGCCCGCCGCCGCCAGCGCCTGGGCGAAGGCCACGTTCCCCGTGGGGAACGCACGCACCGGCCCTCGCCACGCGGGCCATCCCAGCGCCTGCCACGTCCCCTTCACCAGCCGGTCCACCAACAGCCCGATGCGCTCGCGGGCGTCGTCCGGGTCCTCCTCGGAGGGGTCCTTCCCCGTCGTGAAGCCCCGCGCCTCCGGGTCGGGCAGCACCAGGTAGAGCCCCACGCCGGGCCCCAACGCCGCGACGTCCACCCGCGTCCCCAAATCCACCAGCGCCTCCGCCAGCAACGCCACCAGCCGGCCCACCCCGGAGAACCCCAGCGTGGCTTCTCCCGCCGCGTGCACGGTGACGGAGCTCGGGGCCTCGTCGCCCTTCAGGAAGACCTCGAAGTCCGGCGCCGCCGAGGGCCACGACATCCCCGCCCGGAACGCGGCCGAGGCAGGGACCAGCGCCCCCAGTGACGACGCCATTCCCACCGCCTGGACCCATCCGAGCATGCGCGCAACGACCTCCCACACCGGAGCGCCAGTCTTCCACGGCCCGATACAACGGGCCACCACCCTGACTCGTGTCATGAAGCCAGGAGCGATACACTCCCGGGACGAGGAGCCATCCGCCATGAGCGCGACCGTCGGTGTCAACAAGCTGTCCGTCGTTCACAAGGACACCGGAGGCACGAGCATCGCCTTTCCGGACGTCTGCAAGACACCCAGCCCCGCCGGCCCCGTGCCCATCCCCTACCCCAACGTCGCCATGTCGTCGGACACGGCGAAGGGCACGAAGAAGGTGTCGGTGGATGGCAAGCCGGTCTGCGTCGAGGACTCGAACTTCAGCACCAGCACCGGTGACGAAGCGGGCTCCGCGGGTGGCGGTGTCGTCTCCGGCAAGACGAAGGGCAAGGCCGAGTTCGTCAACTACTCCTTCGACGTGAAGTTCGAGGGCAAGAGCGTGGCTCGCACCTTCGACCTCATGCTCCACAACGACAAGAACACCCCACCCGCGCCGCTGCTCCAGGGGCCCGTCATCGCGCTCGGCAAGGGCGTCACAAAGGCCAAATGCCTCGTCTGTGAAAAGGAGCTGTGAGGTCCTTGTCGACACGCCGTCCCACGGTTCGTTGGGAGCTTCTGGAACGCCACCTCGAGGAAGCCGAGTTCCTGTGGACGCAGTGGGAGCACGCCCTCTGGAGCCCGGAGCACACCCTGGCCTCGGTGGCCGAGGGCGATGAAGGGCGCCTGCGGGCCCACCTGGATGCGCTCGTGCTGGGGGGCACCGCCGTCGCCACCCGCCTGCTGCTGCCCGCGCTGACCTCCGAGGACCCCGCGCGCGTGGCCAGCGCTGCCTGGGCCCTGCTCTCCGCCGAGGATGCCGACTGGCGCGAGCCTGTGTTCCACCCGTTGGAGCAGGGGGCCGAGGAGACGCATCCGGGCCTCCTCCGCGCGCTGGAGCTGCTCGACCGGCCGGACCTCCACGCCCTGCTCCTGCGGAAGCTGCCGGCGCTGCCTCCAGCCCTCCAGGCGGGAGTCCTCCGGGTCGCGCGAGTCCGTCACCTCGACCCGAGCGCCGCGCTCGAGAAGCTCGACTGGGAGGCCGACCCGGCGCTGCATGCCGAGGCCCTTCGTGCCCTGGCCTTCGCGCCCAGGACGCAGGCAGGGGACGCTCGGCTCGCACGCGCCCTGAGCCACGCCCATCCCACCGTCAGCGCCGCCGCCCTGGAGACCGGGCTGCTGCTGGGCTCACGAGAGGCCTGGGAGCACGCCCGGGGCTCCACGTCGCGCGCCGCGCTCCTATCGCTCGCCGTGGCGGGGGAGTCGAAGGACCTCGCGGACCTCGTCGCGCGCCTGAAGGGTGGCTCCCCAGCGGCGGAGGTCATCTGGGCGGCGGGCTTCAGCGGCAGGCTCCTGGCGGCCGAGGCGTTGCTGCCGCTGCTGCGCGAGGAGGCCCAGGCCCCGCTGGCCGCGACTTCCTTCGCCGCCATCACCGGACTTCCCATGGCGCCTCCGTTCCTCGTGGAGGCCCCCGCCGACGCGGATGATGAGGACTCCGAGGAGGAGGCCGAACCCGAGGCCGAGGACCGCGAGGCCTGGCTCCCCGCGCCCCGGGCGCTCCCCGGCGAGGTGGACGCCCTGGCCGTGGAGGCGTGGTGGACACGACGGCGAGGCGACTTCACGGAGGGCTTTCGCTACCTGCGAGGCGCGCCTGTCACCGTGGAGGTGCTGACGAGCGCCCTGGAGACCGAACCCATGCTGCGGCGCCCCTCGCTCGCCTGGGAGGTGGCCCTGCGAGGCGGGGGCGCGCCCTGGGTTGAGACCCGCCAGTGGACCCAGGTGCAGCGCGAGCAGGCACATGCCCCGCGAGGGCAGCGTCCGGAGTCGCGCACCCTGGCGGGGCGCTGGCCGCGGGGACGCCGAAGCGACACTCCCGCCTGATGGGCATGGAGCCATGCCACCTCGGTGAATAGGGTGCCTCCATGGCAACCTGGAGCCAAACTGCTTTCGACCGAGGCCTCGCGTCCCTGCGCGCCTTCGCCAACGCCGAGCCGGAGCTGTCCGCGAGCGCACGCGCCGACTTTCCCGCCACCTGGGATGAGCAGCGCTTCCCCTGGATGAACGCCGGCCTGATGGCGTGGACCCTCCATGGCCGGGAGGACGCCGAGGGCCACACCGCGGCGGACCGTCAGCGCTTGAAGGAAGGGAAGCACCTGTCGCGCGCCGAGCGCGGCCTGCTGGCGGCCCTGGCCGCGTCCTGGTGCTCGGTGTTCGAGGTGGAGGAGGTGCGGCTCGGGCAGGGGCTGCGGTTGAGGGACCTGGTGCTGGACGAGGTGCTGGAGGTGAGGGAGCGCAGCCTCACCACGCAGGTGACCCGCCATGACCTGGTGGCGGGCTGGGTGATGCCCGCGGAGGACCATCTGGAGCTGCTGGGAGCCATCATGGCGGTCCCCCGCTCCCTGCGGCAGCACGTCGTCATCGCCGCGCGACAGGCGTTCGCCGCCCTACAGCCCCCGGCCGAGGACGTGGCCGGCCGCCGCAGGCAGGCGAGGAGGCTGGCGCCCCTCCTCTTCACGCGCGTGCTGGAGCTGTTCACCGCCGACCAGCCCCTGCTCAACGCCGATGGCGAGCCGCTGCGCCTGTGCACCGCGCGCTTCCACGTCCGCCACCCGGCGAAGGTGGAAGCGCGCCTGCGCCAGCACGAGCGCTTCCTCCGCGAGGGCGAGGGCCGCTACATCTGGGAGGGGCCAGCGCCGGTGTCGCCCGTGAGCGACCCGGTGGTGTGGGGCATCCTCACGGTGGAGGGCAAGTCGCTGACGCTCGACACCCACTCCGCGCGGCGCCTGGAGAAGGGCAAGGCCATGCTGGCGGAGCTGCTGGGCGCCGAGGCCGAGCACGAGGAGGACACGCTGGGGCCGGTGCAGTCCGTTCAGGGAGCGCCCGGACCCTCCCTGCCAGCCGACGCGCCGCGGGAGCTGACGGACGCGGTCGCGGTGCTGCTCGCCCAGCGCGCTCGGGCGGAGCTGGTCCGTGGAGTCCCCGCCTGGGGTGGCAAGAGCGCCAGCGACCTGGTGCGCACCACCGAGGGCCGCGCCCAGGTGCTCGAATGGCTGAAGGACTGGGAGTCGCAGGCGTCCCATTTCTCCAGCGCCGCGGACCCGCTCTGGGATGACCTCTACGCGGAGCTGGGCCTGTCGCGCGACGAGCGCATTCCGCTGACCCAGGTGTACACCGCGAAGGAGCCCCCCCGCCTCGAGCCCGTCCGCGCGGAGCTCACCACCACCGCGCTACCCAAACTGCCCGGCTTCCCCGAGGCCCCGTTCCTGGAGCCGCTCCCGCCCCCCCGGGCCTTCCAGGAGGCCGCCCGGCGCAAGCCCCGGCGCAAGGCCCCGGCGCCCGAGCTGGAGCCCGGGAGCCTCTATGCCTTCAAGCTGGGCCCCATCGACGTGGGCGTGGACGGACGCACCAACGTCTACGTCGCGATGACGTCCGAGGGCGAGGCCCTGCCGCCCGTCACCGGCCGCCGGGACGCGGAGGGCCTGGAGGCCCTGGCGAAGGGCCACGCCGGACGCAAGCGCTACTGCGAGAGCCGCCTGGCGCGCGCGGGAGCCGCCCGCGGCTTCGCGGCTCGGCCCATGCCGGACTCCGTCAACCAGTTCCGGGCGGCGATGGCCCTCCAGATGCACTGGGCCTCGGCGGAGCCAGGCGCCATGGTGATGCCCGAGGTGACGGAGGCGCTCCTCGACGCGTTGGCCGCGCTCATCCGCGCGGAGCCCTGGGAGGAATGGACGAACGACGAGGTCTTCACCGTCCACCTGGAGGGCGCCGTGCGGGGCACCCGGGAGCTGTCCGTCATGGGCGAAGGGGGCAGCGAGTTCGGCTTCGCCCTCTTCGACCGGGCCGGCTCCGTGGACCGGATGAGCAGGTCCGGCCTGCCGGGCGGCAACGTCGACGTGCTCATCCCGGACTCGCTGGGCGTGACGCTGGACGACGAACCGGAGTGGGTGGCGAAGGTGGTGAAGGACGTCACCGGCCTGCCCTTCGTCCCCGACGTGCTGCGCGTCCAGCGGAACACGCCGCGCCAGGGAAACACCGAGGAGCTGGTGCTGGCCGCGGCGGTGGCCCGGGCGCTCGCCCTGGCGCGGCCCGAGGAGCCCGAGGTGGACGTGACGCTGAAGGTGGGGGACCTCCAGGTCCGGGTGCGGCTGGAGGTCCCCCTGCCCTTGCTGACGGGCCGGTACGTCGGGAAGCTCGACCTGCTGTCGCTGACCCGCAAGTGGACCCAGGCGAAGCGCGCGCCCAGGCGCAAGCTCCCCGAGGGGAAGGTCTCCGCGGCGTTGCTCAAGTTCGCCGAGCCCATCCTGGACGGCGTGGATGAATCGGATGACCCCCAAGCCGAGCTCTTCACCTGTCTGGCGCTGGCCCTGAGCGCGTGGAACGCGGTGGTGCAGGACACCTGGGAGCCGGGGAAGGGCTGGGTGGAGCGGGCGCGCGCCACGGTTAAGCGGATGCCCCGGGACGTCCGGGAGCTGATGCTCCGGGACTTCGACGTGCTGGTGGAGCGCAAGCGCCGCCAGTTCGCGGACGACCCCCGGCTGCTGGACGCGCTGGACGTCGTCCGGCGGCCCGGGGACCTCGGCATCCGCCTGGTCGGCGTGGTGACGCCCGGCGCCTGGCCCGAGTTCCTGGGCGTGTAGGGCGCCCCAGGGGAATGCTCAGGGAGTCACGGCGAGTGCCGCGCGGCCGTACCACCGCCCCTGGACGACCCCATGCCCATCGAAGGCCACACACCAGAGCGGGTCCAGGGGCTCGACAGCGCTTCCCGGATGAATGACCGTTCCGCCATTCAAGAAAGAGGTCCCCCTCTTCTGCCCGGCCTATCGCTCCACCAACTGGGCGATGCTGATTCGGCCATGCACCTGCTGCTCCGCTTGCACGCGCTTGCTCGCGGGAATGGCGGTCAGCAGGACTTCTGGTTCGTGTTCAAGCAGGCGAGGCAGTCCCTCCAACCGCGTGAGCCGTGGCAGCTTGGAGCTGTTGTAGGGCGTCACGAGCCATGCTCGCGAATCCGTACCCCTGGGGGTCATCCACCCCGGGTGCATGGCCTCCGTGGAGCCATGGTGGGGGACCTTGAGTCCATGGTGGCTCCCGAGATGGGAATGCCGTCTTGAAGCGGTTTCCCATCCGGTCGGCACCGGCGTTCCGCCCCGCGCGTTCAGGAATGGGAGGTCACCGGCCAGCACCAGACACAGCGTTCCGAAGCGGACTTCCAGCAAGAGACTGAGATGATTCGCCTGCTTGCGTAGGCGTGAAGCCAGTCCCTTCGCGTCGAGGAACGCCTTGATTCCCTCCGCATCGGGCGCACGCGCTTCGACGGATGCGCGGCCCTTCAAGGGCAAGCTCATTCCATCAGACAGTCCCATGAGCCTGCCAGGGTTGCGGTCCTCCCACGTATCGACGGCTCGCATCGCGGCGACGACCTTCCGTGAGAGGAGCCGCTCCGGGGCGGCTTCATCAACGCCTCGAATCAGCTCTCGCGCCACATCCAGCAACGTCTTGCCAGGGGCCGCTGCCGCGGCGACAGCCACGTTTTCGGGGTTCAGCTCCTCGAGCAGCTCCGCGAACCCCTCCACATGGTCCTCATGCGGGTGCGTCAGGACCATGGCATGCAATGGGTCGTCCGCTGGCCCGCGCCAGCGCCGCAGAACCTCCTCGAGTGGAAACCGGCCATCCGCCGTCGAGCAGCCGTCCACGAGGAGCCACCCACGCTCCGGTAGCGCCACGGCGAGCCCTTCGCCTTGCCCAGGACCGGCAACGAAGACGTGCAGCCACTCGCGGTTCAGCCGCGTCAGGGACTCCAGCGATGCGGGTGACGTCACGCCCAGCGCCTCATGTAACGGAGGGCGCGGCTGCTCATCAGTTGCCTTGGACGAAGCGTCGCGTCCTTGGGGACGAGGACGATTCGAAGCCGTCCATCCTGGTATGTCCCCACCTCGATGAAGGTGCCAACCCGTGGCAGCGACGCAGTCGCTGTGGCCTTCCGCCATTCGTCACGAGCCAGGTCCTTGACGACCAGCTGCCGCGACTCCGGGGAAGGTTCGGGCGTCGCGACGACCACACGGATTCCATGCACCACGGCGCGAACCACCCGGCCCGGAAACCACTCCTGGAGGGGTTGGCCTCGCGCATCGATGGGGTCCAGGTAGAGCGGCTGCTTCCAGCGAAGCTCCACGGGCGTGTCCGCGGGATAGACAGGCTCACCCAACTGGCGCACCTCCTCCGCGTCGCCGAGTTGCTGGCGGAGGCGCTGCAGCTTCGGATGCAGGGCAACGATGTCAGGAGGGATGTCGTCAAAGACCTTCCGGGCGCGCTCCACCTCGCCACTGTTCAGCCAGGCCTGCGCGACCCAACGATGCACATTCAGCGCGAGTGAGGGGCCCTTGCGAACCTGCGTGCCATCAGGGTCAACCCGCTCCTGGAGGGCTCTCCATTCGGACTCCGCCGCGCGGAAGCGTGACTGCTCGATGAGGAACGTCACCAGACGCCCGTTCCACCAGGGGTTGTTCGGCTCCAGCCGGATTGCCTCGCGGAAGGCTTCTTCCGCGCGCTGACGGTGCCCGCCAGCGCGGTCGAGGTTGAAACCCAGGTAGTGCCACGCGTAGTCGTCCTCAGCGTCCACCTTTGAAATGCACTGCTGATAGACAGCGGCGGCCGCAGCGTAGTCTCGCTGGCCGATGCTCAGCGCGCGAGCGCGATCCCAGAAGAACTCGCGAGCCGTGAGGTTCAGCCCCGCCCACTCCTCGGCCCCGCGTGCTCCCGAGTGTCCCAGGTGATGGACCTTCTCCAACCAGTTCAGCACCTGACTGCCCCGTGCCTGCTCGACGCTGGTCGCTCCGTCCAGGCCCCGATGAAAGGATGCCAGGTCGTAATGCGCAGCGGCTTCGGCCGAATTCGAGAAGGGCCTGGTCAGAGGCAAGAGAAGTCGACGGACCCGCTCTCCCACCCTCACGACATCCGCTTCGGAGCTGATGCACCGGCTCAACAAGGAAGGCCCCGCGCCAGAGAGGCCCGACAGCTCCCGTGCGGCCCCCAGGGGAAGCGGAAAGCGGGACAGGAGGACGCGATGAAGCCCGGTGCGCAAGACCTGCTGGTCGGGCTGGCTCAACACGTTCTCGAAGCGGGCCTCCAACGCATCGAGATCCGCCCTGGCATGAATGCGTTGAGACGCGGAGGCATGCTGGACCAACGCGCTGGGATCGTCTCCGAGCTGAACGAGCGCCACCATCAACCGGAGCTGCTGCGGCGTCACGTCCATGTCCGCGTCCATCGCGTGGCGCAACCTGTCCGCAGCCTCGGCGCAGTCGCCCCACGCCTCGTGCCGATGGAGCGTTTCCCGCGAGGCGATGGGTGATGACAACGTCAGGCGCGAAGCGGCCCTGAATGACTTGAGGAAGGACGGAACCCTGGAGGACGCCAGGGACGTGGTCAACACGACGAGCTTCAGGCCCTGTGCGCCTGACCAGCCCTCCAGAAGCTCGAGTCCGCGCTGCTGATGGATGATTCCCGCCGGGTCCTTGGCCCGTGCGCCGAATGACCATGACCCAGGCAGATACACGACGAGCGTCCACCCCTCCGCGGCCAGCGCGTCCGCGACGCGGCGTGCCCGGAACCGAAGGTGTGTCGAGTCGTCGGCGGCGTCATGCACGGACGCTTCACCCAGGACGGCCGCGGACTGGAGCAGCCCGTGCACCGCGCTGTCCGCATCGTCCAAAGGTGGCAGTTGGACGACGTGGGTCCGCCCCTCTCTCGCGATTCGTTGAGCCAGCTCCCAGCGACCCGCTCCGGGAGGCCCCATGACCCAGAAGCGCCCATGTCGTTCGAGCGCTTCAATGACGCGGGCGGCGTGCGCCGCCATGGAGGGAGTGCCCGATTCGTGCATGACTGGCCGGATTCAATAGCATGGTTTCACTCGGCCCACCGGAGCGCGTGGCCGTTCCCCTCCCGTCAGTCCCGCCGGCCCAGCGTGCGGTCCAGGTTGTACGCGGAGCTGATGAGCGCCAGGTGCGTCAGCGCCTGCGGGAAGTTGCCCAGGGCCTCGCCGGACATGCCCGTCTGTTCGGCGTACAGGCCCACGTGGTTGGCGTAGCCCAGCATGCGCTCGAAGATGAGGCGCGCCTCCTCCAGCAAATCAGGCCGGGCCACGCTGGCGCGCGTCATGGCCTCCACCAGCCAGAAGCTGCAGAGATTGAAGGTGCCCTCGCTGCCGGCAATCCCATCCAACGTGGCCTCCACGTCGTAGCGGAACACCAGCCCGTCCGACGCCAGGCCGCCCTGGGACGGCGGCTTGCGCATGACGTCCAGCGTCTGGAGCATGCGCGGGTCCACCGGGGACAGGAAGAACACCAGCGGCATCAGGAGGTTCGCCGCGTCCAGCGCGTGGCCGCCGTAGTACTGCACGAAGGCGCCGCGCTCCGGGTTCCAGCCCTTGTCCATGATGTCCTCGAAGATGGTGTCGCGCACCTTGTGCCAGCGGGCCCGGTCCGCCGGGAAGCTGCGCTTGTCCGCCAGCCGGATGGCCCGGTCCACCGCCACCCAGCACATCAGCTTCGAGTACACGAACTGCCGCCGCCCGCCGCGCACCTCCCAGATGCCTTCATCCGGCAGCTCCCAGTTGTCACACACCCAGTCCACCATCCGCCGCAGGTGCCGCCAGAAGTCATAGGAGATGGGCGCCGCGTACTTGTTGGACAGGTACACGGAGTCCATCAGCTCGCCGTAGATGTCGAGCTGCAACTGGTCCGCCGCCGCGTTGCCGATGCGCACCGGGCGCGCGCCGCCGTAGCCCGACAGGTGCAGCAGCTCCTGCTCCTCCGGCACGCGCTTGCCGTCGATGCCGAACATCAAGGGCAGCGGCCCGTCGTCGTACTCCGCGCAGCGCGCCTCCACCCAGCGCATGAAGGCCGCCGCCTCCTGTTTGAAGCCGATGCGAAGGAACGCATACACGGTGAAGGCCGCGTCACGCAGCCAGCAGAAGCGGTAGTCCCAGTTGCGCGTGCCACCGGGTGACTCCGGCAGGCTGCACGTAGGCGCCGCGACGATGGCCCCCGTGGGCGCGAAGGTCATCAGCTTGAGCGCCAGCGCCGAGCGCTGCACCGTCTCCCGCCACCGGCCGGTGTACTGGCAGCCCGACA
This sequence comes from Corallococcus macrosporus DSM 14697, assembly GCF_002305895.1. Classification (GTDB taxonomy): domain Bacteria; phylum Myxococcota; class Myxococcia; order Myxococcales; family Myxococcaceae; genus Myxococcus; species Myxococcus macrosporus. The sequence continues at coordinate 53,166 of NZ_CP022203.1, read as the reverse complement.
GCCAGTGGCGCCAGTACTCCACCGTCTGCCGGAAGAGCTCCTCGGAGGACTCGTGGTTGTGCACCACCGCCTCGCAGGAGGTGCGCGCGCCCGGGTGCAGGGAGAAGACGGCGGACTGGTTCTCATGCAGGGTGAAGGACGCGGTGACGCCCCGCTCCGCCTTCCGCAGCGGCACCGACGCGGACAGCGTGAGCTGGAGCGTCTGGGAGCAGAAGGTGGCCCCGCTGCGGATGAGCTTCGTCTCGTGCGTGTCCCGCGCGTAGTTGAAGGCCGGGAAGCACTCCATGCGGAAGGTCATCTCCCCGCGCACCACGCGCACGCGCCGGAGGATTTCCCGCTCCTCCTTCATGCCCTTCCTGCCCGCCATGGGCATGAAGTCCACCAGCTCGCCCACGCCGTCCGGCGTGTAGAAGCGCGTCACCAGGACGTTGGTCTCCGGCCAGTAGAACTGCCGCTTCAACACCCCGTCGGGCTCCGGGGCGATGGCCCAGTGGCCACCCCGCTCACGGTCCAACAGCGCGGCGAAGACACTGGGACTGTCGAAGTGCGGAAAACAGAACCAGTCGATGGTGCCCTCGTTCCCCACCAGCGCCACCGTGCGCAAATCGCCGATGACGCCGTGGTCCTCGATGGCCACCGACCCTCCCGTCACGGAGGGGCCGCCGCTTCCCGTTGCCATGAATCGCTCCTCGTCGAAGGGGTCAGATGAAGCGGATGACGTCCTTGATGCCGCCGGACTTCTTGCCGGTGACGACGTCGCAGAAGTCCTCGGGCGTGTGCTTCGAGCAGATGAACCGCTCCAACTGTCCGGGCCAGCGCGCCTGGAAGTGTCGCAGGTCCTCCAGCGCCATGTCGAAGTCGACGTCCGCCGCGTTCACCGTGCCCAGCAGCACCTGGTTGCCCAGCACCACGCCCTTGAGCACCGGGGCCACGTCGAAGGGCTCCTCCTGGGACGGCACGCCCGTGAGGATGCAGACGCCGTTGGGCCCCAGCGCCTTCAGCGTCTCCAGCGCCGCCTTCGCCACGCCCGCGGCCTCGTAGATGACGTCCGCGGCGCCCACCCGGCGCACCAGCTCCTCCGGCCGCACCTCCTTCGACGAGACATAGGGCACGCCCAGCGCCTCCGAGGCCTCCGCCTTCACGTTCGGCTTGGGGCTGCGAGAGTACATGGTGGTGGCATAGCCCCGCCGCACCAGCGCCATGGCGCCCAGCTGGCCCACCGGCCCCGCGCCCAGCACCACCGCGCGGCCCGGTCCGATTTTCCAGGGCAGCCGCTCCTGGAGGTGCTCCAACTGCCGGAGGGCCTTCTCCGCGATGGTGAGCGGCTCGGTGAGCACGGCCACCTCGCGCAGCTCCGTGGGCACGCGGTGCAGGTAGGCCACGTCCTCCACGAAGGACTCCGCGGCGAAGCCGTGGGCGCCCTTGATGCCCCGCTCCGTGTAGTCCCCGGTGATGCAGAAGTCCGGGTGGCCCGAGCGGCATGGCGGGCAGGTGGCGTGCGGGCACGGGCGGCGCACGCGCGGCACCACCCAGTCCCCACGGCTCAGGCCCTTGACGGCCTCGCCCACCTCCACGACCTCGCCCAGGCACTCGTGGCCCAGGATGAGGTGGTCCGAGCCCGGCGGCGGGGCGCCATGCTTGAACTCGATGATTTCCTTGTCCGTGCCACACACCCCGACTTCCCGCGTCCGCACCTTCACCTGCGTGGGGGACTGGATGCGGGGCTCGGGGGCGTCGGTGATGACGCGCACCTCGCGCTGCTGGGGGAAGACGGCCACGGCCTTCATGCGGGCTCCTTGCGATGCTCGCCCCGGCGCGCGGCCAGGCACGGACGGGACACGGTGCTGCCTGCCGCGAACGGCTGCTCGCTCAGACATGGACCCGTGGCGTCACGGACCCGCTGGTGAACAGCGCCCGCTCCCACGTTGCCCAGGGGTCAACGCTGTGCATGCACGAAACCGCTGCCCACCCGGCCCGCCCAGGTCTATGAGGAGAGGTGTGAGCGAGCCCCAGCCCTCCTACTCCGATGACGAGCCGCGCAAGAGCCGCACCACGGCCATCGCCGCGGCGGCGTGCGTGCTGCTCGCCCTGCCCTTCCTCGTGCTGGGCCCCTACCTGCTCAACGCCAAGGCCCGCGTGGAGCTGCGCTGCCAGCCCGGCGGCGTGTGTCTGCTGTTCCACTCGAGCTGGCTCACCCGCGACGAGGTGGCCAGCTTCGCGATGAAGGACGTGCGGGGCGTCAAGGTGGACCGGACCCGCGCCGCCCGCCGCAACCGCGTGCCCATCTTCCGGCCCACGCTGGTGACGGCGCACGGCGAGTACCCCCTCTTCTTCCAGTGGGCCACCGACGAGGCGGAGGCCACGCGCGCGCAGGCGGAGCTGGAGCAGGCCCTCGCGAGCCCCGGTGGGCAGCCGGTGGTCTTCGTCCGGGACGACCGCGGCGCCTCCCTGCGCGTGGGCGGCGCCTTCAGCGGCGTGGGAGGGCTGCTGCTCGTCTTCGCCGCGTGGCTGGGGTGGCGGACGCGCAGGCACCTGCGCGCCGAGCGGAGTCCGGCCTCCGCCTGAGCCTCAGCTCCCGGCGAGCAGCAGGACGCCGACGCAGCGGGCCAGCACGAAGCCCGTGGTGACGCAGAAGGCCGCTCCGAAGCGCTCCAGGTCGAAGCGGAGCTGCCAGTCCCAAAGCTTCACCTTCTGGAAGCCGGCCACGACGGCGCCCATGACGAAGGGGGCCAGCAAGCCCACGGTCCACGCCAGCCCCTCGTCGTCGATGAGGGGCTCGGCGGAGAGGAGCAGGCTGCCCGCCCCCAGCAGCACCCCCAGGCCCAGCAGGAGCATCAGCCCGGCGGCGCCGAAGCGGCTCCTGTCCGAGTAGGTCGCCAGAACGCCCCGCATCAGCTCGATGAGCCCATCCGCCAGCATGCCTCGACGTCTAAGGCTGCCGGGCGGGCGGTGAAAACACCTGCCCGGCTCCGTCACCCGGTTCGTTGAAGGCAGCCGGGCAGCCAGGGTGTCCCGCGGGCCACTTGCGTGTGCCCCCTTCCCACCTGAACCTACGTGCCTAGATTGTGGCCGATGCTGCGCGCCCTCCTTGGCCGTTGGAGAAGTTCCCTGCGTCTGCTCCAGCCGGCGCAGGTGGGTGCGGACCGCGCCAAAATCAGCGTCGCCCGGTTGGACCACGAGTACGCCAACAAGGTGGTCGCCTTGCAGAACGTGGACCTCAACGTCCGCTCGGGCGAATTCGTCTGCCTGCTGGGCCCGTCTGGCTGTGGCAAGTCCACGCTGCTCTACGCGCTGGCCGGGCACGTGGTGCCCACGGGGGGCTCGGTGTCCATCGACCGGCAGCCCATCCACGGGCCGGGGCCGGACCGGCTGCTGATGTTCCAGGAGGCGGCGCTGTTTCCATGGCTCACCGTGCGCGGCAACATCACCTTCGCGCTGGCGGCCCGGGGCGTGCCGCGCGCCGAGCGCCGCGAGCGGGCGGACACCTATATCCACCGCGTGCAGTTGGGCGGCTTCGAGGACGCGCTGCCCCACCAGCTCTCCGGGGGCATGAAGATGCGGGCCTCGCTCGCCCGCGCGCTGGCGGTGGACCCGACCGTGCTGCTCATGGACGAGCCCTTCGGCTCGCTGGACGCGCAGACGCGCATCCACATGCAGGAGCTGCTCCAATCCATCTGGGTGCGCACGGGCAAGACGGTGGTGTTCGTCACCCACGACGTCCATGAGGCGCTGATGCTGGGCACGCGCGTGGTGCTGATGGCGCCCCGGCCGGGCCGCGTGGTGAAGGATTTGGAGGTCCACCTGCCCATGCCGCGCCGGCCGGAGGACGCGGCGCTCAACGAGATGGTGCGGCACGTCGGCGGGCTGCTGCGGGAGGTGGAGGGCCGCGCGCATACGACGTCGCTCCCCGCGGCGCCCGCCCGAGTCCCCGCGCGGCCCGTGCTCCGTCCGCAGGTGCTGCCCGGCCCCTAGAGGTGCGCGATGAAACACGCTGCGCAGAAGCTGCTGGTGGTGGCGTTGCTGCTGGGCCTGTGGGAGCTGGTCGCCCGGCTGGGCCTCTGGTCTCCGCACCTGCTGCCCGGACCGATGACGGTGGCGCACAGCCTGGCCGCCATGGTGGCCGATGGGCGCCTGGCGGGCGCGGCGGGGCGCTCGCTGGGGCGGCTGGGGCGCGCCTACCTGATGTCCGTGGCCCTGGGCGTCCCCCTGGGCCTGCTGATTTCCCGCATCCCCTTCTTCCGCAACGCGGTGAAGCCGGTGGTGATGGGGCTGCAGGCGCTGCCCTCCATCTGCTGGCTGCCGCTGGCCCTGCTGTGGTTCGGGCTGACGGACGGCGCCATCCTCTTCGTCGTCGTCATGGGCAGCGTGCTGGGCATCGCCATCGCGACGGAGGACAGCGTCAACGGCGTGGACCCGCAGCTCACCCGCGTGGCCAGCACGCTGGGCGTGCGCGGCCTGCGCTTCCACTTCGGCGTGCTGCTGCCCGCGGCCCTGCCCGGCATCGTCACCGGCCTGAAGCTGGGGTGGAGCTTCGCCTGGCGCGCGCTGCTGGCCGGCGAGCTGCTCTTCGTCTCCGGCGGCCTGGGCCAGCTCCTCACCGTGGGCCGCGAGCTGATGGACGTGCCCCAGGTCATGGCCGTCATGGTGGCCATCGTCATCATCGGCACCACGGTGGACCGTGTCCTCTTCCAGACGGTGGAGGCGCGGCTGCGGCGGCGGTGGGGGCTGACGGCCACGACGTGAGGCTTTCCGGCCGTGCGGCGCCCGACGCTTGCGTGCGCGCGGGCGTTGAAATCCCGCCGCCGCGTCACACCTTCAGCGCCCATGCGTGCCTTCCGCTCCCTGTTGCCCGTGGTGGTCGCCGGACTGGCGGTGCTCGGCGCCGGTTGCAAGCGCGAGTCCGAGCGCGGCCCGGACGCCCCGCTGCGCCTGGGCTTCTTCCCCAACATCACCCATGCCCAGGCCCTGGTGGGCAACGAGGAGGGCACCTTCGCCTCGCAGCCCGGCGTCGGAAAGCTGGAGGTGCTGCAGTTCAACGCCGGCCCGGCCGCCATGGAGGCGCTGGTGGCGGGCTCGCTGGACGTGTCCTACGTGGGCAGCGGACCGGCCATCAACACCTTCCTCAAGGCCGGGCGCGAGCTGCGCATCATCGCCGGCGCGGTGAACGACGGCGCGGTGCTGGTGGTGCGCACGGTGAAGACGCCCGCGGAGCTCAAGGGCAAGAAGCTGGCGTCCCCGCAGCTCGGCAACACGCAGGACATCGCCCTGCGCTACTGGCTGAAGCAGCAGGGCCTGACGACGAACCTGGACGGCACGGGGGACGTGCGAATCTTCCCGCTCAGCAACCCGGACATCCTGGGGCAGTTCCTGCGCGGCGGCATCGAGGGCGCCTGGGTGCCGGAGCCCTGGGGCGCGCGGCTGGTGGCCGAGGGCAAGGGCCGCATCCTCGTCAACGAGAAGGACCTGTGGCCCGGCGGCCGGTTCCCCACCACGGTGCTGGTGACGACGCGCAAGGTCCTGGAGACGCAGCGGCCACGCGTGGCCGCGCTGCTGCGGGCGCACGTGCAGCTCACCGGGCGCTGGGAGCAGGACCCTGCTGGCTTCACCACCGCGGCCAACGCCGCCTTCGGACACATCACGAAGAAGCCGCTGCCGCCCGCCATCCTCCAGCAGGCCTTCTCCCGGCTGGAGCCCAGCCTGGACCCGGTGCCCCAGGCGCTGGCCACCGCGGCCGAGCACGCGAAGAGCCTGGGCTTCCTCACCGACGCCAACCTCGACGGCCTGGTGGACCTGCGCCTGTTGGACGAGGTGCGAGCAGGCGCCGCGAAGTGACGACGACTCGACACGCCCGGGGTGACGTGGACGCCGGGCCGGGAGAGGATGCGCGCCCATGAGGATGGAGCGTGTGGAGCAGACGCTGGAGCGCATCCGCCTGGAGGCCGAGCGCGCCCCCGGCGGCGTGCTGGCCTTCGACGGGGACGGCACGCTGTGGAGCGGGGACGTGGGGGATGACGTGTTCCTCGCCCTGCTGGAGCACGGCGGCATCCGCCCCCAGGCGCAGGAGGCCCTGGAGGGGCTGGCCGCCGCGCATGGCTTCGCCCGGGGCCAGCCCGCGCGCGAGCTGGCGCACCAGCTCTTCGCCGCCTTCGAGGCGGGGCGGATTCCGGAGAAGGACATCTACGAGATGGTGGCGTGGCTCTTCGCCGGCTGGCGCGTGGACGCGGTGCGCGACTTCGCGGCGGACGTGGTGGCCCGGCGCGAGGTGAAGCAGCGCATCCACCCCGAGAGCCGCCGCGTCGTCGAGTGGGCGCGGGGCCAGGGCATCCCCTGCTACGTGGTCAGCGCCTCGCCGCTGGCCGTGGTGGAGGCCGCGGTGCGCGCGCTCGGAATGGAGCCGGCGAACGTGCTGGCCTGCACGCCGCACACCGAGGACGGGACGGTGCTGCCCCGCATCGTCGAGCCCATCCCCTACGCGGCCGGGAAGGTGCACTGCCTGCGCGCGCGCACGTCCCAGCCGCTCTATGCCGCCTTCGGGGACAACGTGTTTGATTTGGAGTTGCTGGCGGCCTCGCGCGTGCCGGTGGCCATCCGCCCCAAGCCGCGGCTGCGGGCGAGGGCGGCGGAGCTGCCCTCGCTCGTCCAGCTCCACCCGGAGGACTAGTCCTTCGGCTGCACCTCACCGGCGAGCGCCAGCGCCACGTTCTCCGTCGTGTTCTCCACCTGGTAGACGGCCACCACGCGCTGGCCCTTCTCCGGCTGCTTGCGGATGCGCAGCGCGCTCAAGTCCAGGGGCACCACGGCGCCGGGCTCCGTCTCCAGGTAGAGCATCTGCCCGTTGAGCTTCAGCACCTTGCCGGACAGGCGCTTCATCTCCTCCTGGTCCGGCGTCACCTCGCGGATGGGCATGCCCACGCCGCTGGCCTGGGGGCCCACGTCCAGGTTGCGCTGGCTGCCGCTGCTGGAGCGGTCGATGTTCATCGACGCGCCGAAGTTGGTGAAGTTCTGGTCCAGGCCAGTCGGGGCTGGCATGTTCCCGGAGCCATTGATCTCACCCGCGGGGCTCACGGGCTCACGGGCCAGCACGGCCGCTGGCGCCATCAGCGCCGCCATGGTGACGAGCCACCCGCTCCCAGCAAGCATTCGTTTCATGGGGTCCTCCTCCTGGAGGGGCGGTGAGCCCCTCGATGCCGACAAGCTAGGCCCTGACGTGACGCCGCGGCCCTGTGGGCGGGCCGTACCGTCGCACCATGGGCCGTGCGCCATGCGGCGCGCCGGGGGCCCGCGCGGAGCCGTGGGTCCACGCACGTGCCGCGAGCAGGCGGAGGCGCCGGGCCCTCAGCGCCGGGCCTGCTTCGGGAGGCCCAGCGCGCGAAGGCGGGTGTTCGCCGCCTTCCGGCTTTCGAGGGAGAACGCCGGCTGCTGGAGGATTCGCAGGTAGGCCTGGTAGCGGCGCCGGGCCGCGGCCGTGGCGCCGGCCTGTTCCTCCAACTGGCCCAGCCGGAAGTGCGCGTCCGCGACCAGCCCCCGCGCCCACCGGACGCCCTCGCCACACGCGCCGGTGCCCATCACCTCCGGCTTCTGCCGGGCCAGGGACAGGAAGAGCTTCCGCGCGTCCTCCGCGTTCCCCCGCGCCATGCGCGTGTTCGCCAGCCCCCAGCGCGCCAGGGGACACCGCGGCATGGCCCGGAGCACCTGCTGGAAGAGGCGCTCCGCCCTGGCGTACTTCCCCTGCGCGTACCAGGCGTCCGCCCGCCGGACGTGCAGCCAGTGGTCATCGGATGTGCCCCGCAGGGAGCCGGAGAGGAGCTGGTCCAGCTCGCCCCACTGCGCCTCGGCGAAGAGCGCGTCGATTCGCTTGCTGATGCGGCGCTTCTCCGCGTCACTCAGCGTGGCGTGTGTCTTCTCCACGAGGACCTCCCGCGTCACTTCCGCTTCGCCTCTTTGTTCCGCTTGTCCGCTTCCCGCTGGATGCGCGCCTCCTCCTTCTTCAGCCGCGCCTCCTCCTTCTTCCGCTTCTGTTCCTCCTTCTTCCGCTGCGCCTCTTCCTTCTTCGCCTTGCTGTTGTCGTCCTCGCCGTGGCTGAAGCGCATCCGGCCGTCCTTCTTCTCCTTGCCGCCCGCGCGCGTCTTCGTGTGCTTGTCCCAGGTGGACTTGCGCTTGCCCCTCGTGTGCTCCGCGGCCATCCGCCAGAGGGGCTCCGTCAGCACCGCGGGGCGCAGGGCCAGGACGGTGTGCGCGAGCTCGGCGCAGGTGCCAGGCCTGAGCCATCCCCTCATATGAAGCCAAGTGCTTCTTTGAAGACAGGGTGATGGCGGAGGAGTTCCGCGAAGCGCTCGACGAGAGGCCGCAATCGCTCCTCCTTCATCATGGGAATGGCCTGGTAATACATGCAGCCCTGCCGGAAGAGCGAGTAGGTGCGCGTCTTGACGGTGTTGGCCTTCAAGCCCTTCTCCATACCGAGGCTCTCCCCAGCGGCGCCCAGCAGCGTCAGGAGAACCTGCGCCAGGGCGCTCACCAGCAGCAGCCTGTCGCGCCGCTCGGGACTCTTCACGCGCACCGTGGACAGCCCCATCCCGAATCTCAAGTCCTTGACGTCCCGGAACGTCTCCTCGCACGAGAAGCGCCGGGCGTAGAGGTCCACCACCTGGCGCGCACTGGCGGCTCCCAGGCTGGTGGCCAGACACCACGGCTCCTTCATTCCCTTCTGGTGCACCAGCACCACCGCGGGCACCGGCGTGCGGTCCGCCGTCACGTGCACCTCCGTCAGCTTCTTGGCGTGCCCACTGGCTGGTATCCACTCGGCCGCCGGACGCTGATGGCCCCCTTCCACCTCCACCCGCACATCCTTGCGGAAGCGCACCACGTACTCGAAGCCCGCTTGGGCCAGAAGGGCATACAGCCGCTGGTCCGCGAAGCCCCGGTCCGCCAGTATCGTCACCTGCACCCCTTCAGGCACGCACTCCTTCAACCGCAGCAGCAGCTCATCCTCCGCCTGAGCCCGGTTGCCCGCCAAGGCGCTCTTCTTGAGCGTCAGCCACAGCAGGGGCGTGGTGCGCCCGTGCGAGGTGACGAGGCTGGCCACCAGCGTGGTGTGGTCATCGGCCTCGAAGTCCGTCCAGTCCAGCGCTACCACCGCTTCGGTGCGCTCGGCCAGCACGTACGGCACCCACGAGGCCGCCAGCTTCCACACGTCCACCGCCTCGTTGGACAGCAGCCGGTCCACCTGCTTGATGCCGTGCTTCTGCACGCCGCCTCGGGCCCATGCCAGGGCCTGGCCAATGGCATGCACCGACAAGGACGCGGCATGCACCACGCCCAACGTCGCATGCGACAGCGACAGCACCCGCTTGGCGTGCAGGTCCTCCTCGAACAAGTTCTCCAGGAACGCCCGCACCTGCTCTTCGTTGATGGCCACCTTGCGTACCAGCATGGCCTCTCCTCCTGCTGCCCACCACTCCGCCTTGCACGGAGCTGTCAAGTAGGCGGCTGGCGATCCGCTCGCTCAAATGCGGGGATCTCTCAGGTGCCAGGCGCCGCCTCGCACCAGGAGCCGGCCGCCAGGGTCGCCGTGCCCGCCGCCACCCGGACGGTGACGCCGACGGGCGCTCCGACGAGGGTGTCTGTGATGACCGTGGACACCGCGTCGCCAGCAGAGCTGGGCGCGCAGCCCCCCAGCGTACCCAGCAACATCAGACAGATGATTCGCACCACTTTTTTCGTATCGAGCATGGAATGTCTTTGAAGCCTGAAGTGGCGTCGACGACGCGGCTTCCCCCTCGGCCTGAGCAAGCGGCCGGCTTCGACCCTGCCGATTCACTCGTATTGCGTCAAGGCTTGCCCCCGCGTAACATTCTCCGTCACCCGGCTCTCCCTTGCGCTGGCCCTGTCCGCGCGGGGGGCGGGTCACCTCCTCCATTCGGACCGTCCGATATTCAGCCGGTCCGCACCGGGTGCATCCTCACCCCTCAGGCGATTCAGGCTAGGGTGCGCCGTCTTTTCCCCACCGCCCTCGAGGCGGCACCACGCAGAGGCCGCACGTGAACGGTCGCAACGCAGAGCACCGCATCGCCCTCTTCATCGATTTCGAGAACCTCGTCACCAACACGGGCATCAGCTCCGCGAGCTTCGACCTCCAGCCCTCGCTCGACCGGCTGCTGGAGAAGGGCAAGGTCGTCTTCCGCCGCGCCTACTGCGACTGGTCCCGCTTCGCCGAGGCCAAGATTCGCCTGCACGAGTTCGGCGTGGAGCTCATCGACGTGCCGCCCTCCACGCGGGCCGGGAAGAACGGCGCGGACATGCGCCTGGTCATCGACGCGCTGGAGCTGTGCTACGCGCGCGAGAGCATCGACACCTTCGTCATCGGCTCCGGGGACAGCGACTTCTGCCCGCTGGCGTACAAGCTGCGTGAGAACGGCCGCACCGTCATCGGGCTGGCGGTGAAGGAGTCCACGTCGCCGCTCTTCGTGAAGGCCTGCGACGAGTTCATCTACCTGCGCCCGCGCCAGTCACGCTCCGACAAGGGCGACAAGGGCCGGCAGAGCGTGTCCGCCGAGGAGGCGGGCCACGGCAAGCGCGGCGGCCGCCCAGGGCGTGACGAGAAGGGCCGGGGCGACAAGGAGAAGGCGGCGCAGGGTGGCGGCAAGTCGCAGTCGAAGACGGAGGTGCCGGACATCGCCCGCGAGGTGGTGCAGAGCATGCTGGCGCGCGCCACCGGTCCGGTGAACCCGTCGCTCATCAAGGAAGCCATCGTCCGCAAGGAGCCGGACTTCGACGAGCGCGAGCACGGCTTCTCCACCTTCGCCCGGCTGCTGGCGGCGCTGGAGCAGGAGCGCCTGTTGCGCCGCATCCAGCAGGGCCGCCAGTGGTACGTGGTGGCGGCGGACTTCGACATGGGCGGCGGTGACGGCAAGGGCAAGAAGCGCGGCCCCGCGCACGCCGCCGAGGAGGACGACGAGTTGGAGTCCTACCCGGACCCGGACGAGGACGAAGGCTGAGCCTGCGTCCCCGCGACTACGCCCCCGCGGGGGGCGTGGTGGCTTCGAAGAGGTGCTCGAGGAACTCGGGCAGCAGGCTGGCGGAGATGACCCACAGCTTGCCTTCGCCCAGGTCCGCCAGCGACGCGCGCTCCACGTACTCCACGCAGGACGCCTCCACGTAGTGGATGAACACCTTGCGCTCCCGCGCCCGGTACCAGTCCGCCGCGTGGGCCAGCAGCGCCACCATGGCGTCCTGGGCCTCCTTCGTCGCGTCGTCCACCAGCGGCACCAGCCGCACGCCGTCCAGCACGTTGAAGAGGTTGAGGCCCGGCTGCGCCGTCTCCAGCACCGCGAGGACGACGGGCTTGCCCTCGTGCCGCGCCACCACCAGCTCGCGCTCGCGGCCCAGCCCCGCCTCGCCCCAGCGCTCCTTCGCGCGCTTCAGGTCGAAGCGCTCCGGCACCAGGTCCAGCGCCTCGCGGTAGGCCAGGGGACGCGTGCGCGCCACCTGGTCGAAGAAGGCCTCGCGCTCCGCCTCGGTGGGCGTGCCCACCTCGATGCCCGCGGGAATCTCCCAGGCGCCGTCCACCTCCGCCTCCATCAACTGGAAGGGCACCAGGCACGTCTGGCCCGTGTGCTCGTACCAGGTGGCGAAGTCGAACTTGGTGAAGCGCACCCAGCGCACGCGCGCCTCGCAGAAGGCGAAGAACCACTTCACCTCCGGGTCCACCTGCGTGGGCTCGTAGCCGCGCAGGTAGATGTCGCGCAGCGCCTCGCGCGCCGACGTGCGGCTGCCCTTCACCGGCTGCCGCGCGAGCTGGTGCGCCATCCAGCTCCCTTCATACGGCTTCACCACCGACAGCGTGGCGCCCACCGACTGGCCCTCCGGGTGCACCACCCGGTAGCCCAGCCGCGTGCGGCCCTCCAGCCGCGCCAGCGTGGCGTCGAAGCGGGGGTGCGCGTCCTCGAAGTCCTCCGGTGCCTTGCCCGGCAGCCGGAAGTACCCCGAGCCGTCGAAGAGCTTCCAGGTGGCGTCGTTCCAGTCGCCCTCCACCTGTGTGGCCGGGTGCATCTGAGACTCCACCAGCGCGCGCCACGCCTGCGCGCCCGAGGCATCCAGGGGACGCACGGACATGCCGCAGCGGCGGCCCGCCGCGGTGCTGGAGATGTTGCGCACCTCCGCGCGCAGCCGCACCGGCGCCATGCCCTCCGTCACCACCTCCAGCACGGGCTGGCGCAGGCCGGGGTACAGCAGGTCCTCGCCCGGCTCCGTCAGGAAGGCGATGCCCTCATAGGACAGGTCCACCACCTGCCGCCGCACATGCACCTGCGGCCACAGCGGATGGTCGAACGACAGCGTGCAGGGACGGCTGGGCGCCGCGCGCCGCAGCCAGCGGTGGCGGTAGCGCACCAGCTCCCGGGGCAGCGGCATGACGACGAGCCCGGACGCCTCGCGCGCCTCGCTCACCTCCAGGTGCACCACGCTGCTGTACCCGAAGGCCTCCAGGGTGAAGGGCTGGGCGGGCAGTTCGCCCTCGAAGCGCCAGCCCAAGAGGCCCTCGTGCGCGTCGAAGGACGCGGCCGTCACCGGCACCTTGCGGCCATCCGCGGCCCGGGCCATGCCGCGCGCCTGCCGGCCCACCAGCGCGTCACAGATGCGCCGCACGCGGTCGGGATGGTCGATGCGCTCCTTCCACACGGGCCGTGTCTCCGGCGGGAGCAGCAGGCCGTTGTCGCGCAGGGCCTCCAGCACGGAGACGATGCGGCGGCCCGCGTCCAGCGGCGGCGCCAGGAAGCGCAGGCTCACCTCCGGCGCGCCGCGCACGTCCATGACCTCCGCGTCCAGCGCGGTGGCCCAGCGCTCGCCATGGCCCAGCACCACCGAGGCCGTCTCGCCCGGCTTCGGCGCCGCCTGCGTGCCCAGGTTCAGCGTCAGGTGCTCCAACGAGAGCTGCACCAACCGGCACGGCGCCTGGAGGTTCCCGAACGACGCCACCGCCGTCAGTTCCGTCCCCATCCTGTAACCGAGCATCGACGCCCGGCCGCTCAACCCTTCCAGCGTGTCCGTCTGCATGACAGCTCCGTTGTCCAAGGCCGCCGATTGTACGGCTTCACAGGTGCGAAACTTGAGAATTCTCACTGGAAGCGTGGGCACGAAAGAGCCATGCGTAAGCTGCTCTCCAGGACAGGTCTGGATGTCTTATTTTTCATGGATGTATGTCAGCCTCCCATCGGGTCCCCCTGCACCCACGACGCGGCCCACTTTCGAGGCCCTTTCCGACGAGAGGGCAGATGAAGGCTCGGCCGGCTGCTCGCCGCGATGGAACGCCTTCCTTCAGCGGGTTAGGGAGGGACGATGCCGCTCAACACCCTCTGCCTTCGTTGCGGCATGTGCTGTGACGGGACCCTCTTCACCCATGTGTCGCTCCAGCCGGAGGAGGCCCTGGCGCTGCGGCGGCGCGGGCTGGCGGTCGGCTCGCGCACGGATGGCACCCCTGCCCTGATGCAGCACTGCTCGGCGTTGGATGGGCGCGCGTGCACCGTCTACACGGACCGTCCGGCGAGCTGCCGGCGTTATCACTGCCAACTCTTCGCCGCGCTGGCGGAGAAGGAGGTCTCCCTGGAGGAGGCGCTCGCGGTGGTGGACGAGGCCCATGCGCGGGTGGACGCCGTGGCGCGGACGCTGGCGCCTGCCGCGGAAGGCGCGCCGCGCTCCGTGTTGCAACGGGCCCGGCGCGCGAACCTGCCCGAGCACGGCGGCCCCCTGTCCTCGGCGGACCTGGCCACCTACGAGCGCGCGGAGGCCTATCTGGACACGCACTTCCGGGGGCGCCTCGGCCGGCGGGGGTGAGCGGGGCGGCGCGGTGAATCGCCGCCGCGGCGCACACGGGTGTGGCTACGATGCGGGCGCGACCTTCCGGACCGCGCCTTCGCGGCCCGTGTGAGACGGACACCGAGGACCTCGATGAAGACGAACGCGCACGTGCTGGCGGTGATGACCTGCTCCCTGCTGACCGCGCCGCTGGCCATCGCGGACGACGCCGCGCCCGTGAAGTCCGCGTCGGTGGACCTGAACGGAGACGGCAAGCCCGAGGCCGTGTCCATCCAGTTCGACGCGCCGAAGAACGAGTTCGTCCTCAAGGCGGGCGGCGCCACCCTCCGCGGCCCCGGTGATGACAATGAACCCGCGGGCGTGTTCATCGTGGACCTGGACAGCCGGGACTCGCGCAAGGAGCTGGTGGTGCGCACCGGGCAGACGGACTACGACCAGCGCTCGTTCATCTACGGCTTCGACGGCAAGGCGCTGAAGCTGCTGGGCACCGTGCCCGCGCTCACCGAGGCCAGGGGCAACGGCATCATCCTGTCCGATTCGTGGCAGGGCTTCTGGAACCGGCGCGACAAGTACGTGCTGGACGCGAAGACGGGCAAGGTGTCCGAGGTGCCGCAGGACCTGTACGCCGTGGGCGTCGAGGCCACGGTGAAGCAGTCGTTCCCCCTGGCGCGCAGCCGCACGGACAAGAAGGTTGTCGCCACGCTGGCGCAGGGCTCCACGATTCAAGTGCTCGCCGCGTCGCCATCGAGCCGCAAGGGCGAGGGCTACCTCTACCTGGTGAAGTCCTCCACGGGGTTGCTCGGCTGGGCCACCGCGAAGGACCTGATGGAGAAGACGGGCGGGCTGCCGCTCGCGGGTTGAGCCGGCGCGCCTATCGCTGGACGGCGAGGATGCGCCAGCCCCGTACGTCAATGGCGTACGTGGCTGCCTCGGTCGCGGTGGCTCCTTCACTGCGACATGCGCCCTCCTTCACCAGGAAGCGGACGAGGACGACCTCTTCGTTCAGGGGAGCCGCCTCGACATCATAGGAGTCGCGGCGGTGGAGGCACACATCATCCGGCGTGGCGTCGCGAGGAGGCTTCACATCCCGAGGAAGCATGTCGTCCATCGCGAGTCCGATGGCGGCGGCCAGGTTCGCCGGCACCTGCACTCGGCCTTCCGACGGAAGCCACAGCGGATAGGGAAGCTTCGCCGCCTCCTCCTTGGGTGCATGTTCCGGCCGGAAGGGTCGCTGGAAGAGAACACAACCAGGGAGCAGCACCACCGTCAGCAACAGGGCTCGACACTTCATGACCCGCTCCTATCCGCCCACGTCCGTGACGATGCCGAGTGGCTTGTGCTCCGGCTTGATGATGCCAATGAGTTCCCAGGTCCGCCCCTTGCGAAGGTAGACCTCACCGGGCCGAGGCTCATTCGAGTGGGGAACCAGCTTCATCACGTGACAGTCCGTGTCGAACTGGATCCGGATGAGCCATCGCTGGTTCTTCTCCCATCTGTCTTCCGGAGTCAGGGGCGACGGCGCCCAGGGATGGCTGTGGTAGTCCGCGATACCGACCGCCCGGCCACGCGCGTCTCGCACGTAGCGTGGTGAAGTGCATGACTTGCGCTTGTTGGGACCGATTCGCTGCATCTCACCGATGGGCGACGGATAGCTCGCGTGGAAGACGCCATCTCCGAGCGAGTACAGGACGCCGCAGTACTCCTGGCCGTACTCCTTCTCTCGCGCACCATCCATCTCCATGATGATGGGGCAGAGCTGGTCGATGACGTCATCTACGTTCCGGGAAGGTTGGATGGCGGGCCAGGGGCCCCTGACCCAGACCTGGCCACCCTCAGGTCCGAAGTAGATGTCCCTTCCCGCGTAGCGATAGCCCGCCCCACCGCACGCCGTCAGCAACAGGGCAATCCTGGCCCAACGAAGGCTCATCCGGGCGTCCCTCCCACACTTTCATCAATGGCTACTCCGCCAATGCCAGCTCGATGCGGCCGAGCTGCTCGTCGGTGGACGTCACCTTCACCGTCACCGGCATGCCCACGGTGAAGGTCCGCTCCCTGCCCACCAGGGACAGCTCGCGCGCGTCCGGGCGGAAGGGGCCTCCCGTCAGCGCGTCCGTGGGCACCACGCCTTCCACCAGCATGCCGTCCAACTGCGCCACCAGGCCGAAGGGCCGCACCCGCGTCACACGCGCGGGGAATTGCTTGCCCACGTGCCCCGCCATCCACCGCGCCTCCAGCTCGCGGTGCCGGTCGTTCTCCGCCCGCGTCGACGCGCGCGCCTTCGCGTTGATGTGCGCCGCGAGCGCCTCCACCCGCGGGTCCTCGTCCACGAAGTCCCGGCGCCCCTGCAGGTACCCCTTCAGCGTCCGGTGCACCGCCAGGTCCGCGTACCGCCGAATCGGTGACGTGAAGTGCAGGTACAGCGGCGCCGCCAGGCCGAAGTGCGGCCCCGGCTTCACCGTGTAGCGCGACGGCCCCAGCGAACGCCGCAGCACCGAGCGCAGCGCCGGCTCCGCCACCGCCCCGGCGATCTGCCGGTCGAACGCCGCCAGCGCCAGGGGCGTCAGCTCCCGCCCGAAGCCCGCCGCGAAGCCGGACGTCTCCGCGAACGCGTTCAGGTCCGCCACCCGCAGCGGGTCCGGCTGCTCGTGCACCCGGTACACGCCCGGCAGGCCTCGCGCCAGCAGCCACCCGGCGATGGACTCGTTCGCCGCCACCATGAAGCGCTCAATCATCGCGTGCGCCGACGTCGGCTTCTCACTCACCAGCCCGGACAGCTCGCCCGTCGCCTGGTCGAAGGTGAAGCGCGCCTCGTCCCGCGCGAACTCCATGCCGCCTCGCGCCGCCCGCGCCACCGCCAGCCGCGCCGCCGCCAGCCGGAACCAGGGCATCACCTCGCGCACCGGCTCCATGGGCGCGGACACCTCGCCCCGGTCCAGGAAGGCCGCCACCTCGTCGTAGTCCAGCCGCGCCCAGGAGCGGATGATGCTCTCGTACACGTCCGCCGCCGTCACCCGCCCCTGCGGGTCGATGCGCAGCTCCACCGTGAGGCACAGCCGCTCCTCGCCCTGCACCAGGCTCAGCCAGTGCGAAGACAATTCCTCCGGCAACATCGGCAGCACGCGCCCCGCCAGGTACACGCTGGTGGCCCGCTCGCGCGCCTCGGCGTCCAGCGCCGTGCCCTGCTTCACGTACTCGCCCACGTCCGCGATGGACACCAAGAGCCGCAGCGCCCCATCCGGCCCCGCCGGCAACACCGAAATCGCGTCGTCGATGTCCCGCGTGGACGGCGCATCCACCGTCACCGTGGGCACGCTCCGCAAATCCCGCCGCGCCCCCGCCGCGTGCGGCACCGCGCGCGCGCTCCGCGCCTCCTCCACCACCTCCGCCGGGAAGTCCTTGCGCAGCTCGTGCCGGGCGATGACGCGCTCCAGGGAGCGGTCCTCCCCCGCCTCCACCCGGTACAGCAACACCACCTTGCCCTCGTCGATGCGCGCCACCACCGCGTCACCGGCCTGCACCTGCGTCCCCGCCGTGTCGAGCGTCCAGTCCGCGTTGGCCACCTCGCGGTCCACCCGCAGCAGGGGCGCGCCCTTGCGCAGCACCACCTCGCCGTAGACCTGGGTGCGCGGGCGCTCCACCAGGGACAGGTTGCTGGCCGACCAGCGGCCATCCGCGCCCGCCGTCACCGTGGCCGTGACGACGTCCCCGGCGAAGTACGGGTTGAGGTCGGGCGGCGGGACGAAGGCCGACAGCACCTCGGGCGAGCCGGGCGTCTGCACGGTGAGGAAGCCGAAGCCTCGGGGGTGGACGTCGAGACGGCCGGTGACGGTGCGGGGCGAAACAGAAGTATCCATGGAACCTTGGGGCGCGTCTTAGCCCACTCCATCGGTGTGAAGCAGGGCGCGCGCGGGAAAGTGTCAGCCCCCCGGGAGCGCGGCCCCGTGGGCCTGCGTCTCACCGGGAAAGCCATCGCCAGGGATTGGCGAGCTGCCGGCGTGGACGCGGCCAGCCCCCAGCCCCTGACACGCTCCGTCCGGGGCGCCCACGATTCCCCACCTGAATCCGGCTTCAATTCCGCCCTACCCGGGAAGTCACCGGGTTCCGTCACAAACCCATGGGGGACGGGGCTTTCGCGTCCATCCGGCTCACGGTGTACATTCGACGCCATTCGATGAGTGGGAACAGGCTGCCGCTCGCGCAGGAAGCGCGCACGCTGGGCAAGTACGAGGTGCTCTGCCGCCTGTCGACGGGCGGGATGGCGGAGATTTTCCTCGCGTCCCAACGGGGCCTGGCGGGTTTCCACAAGCTGGTGGTGCTGAAGCAGATCCTCCCGGACATCCGCGGCGAGGAGGAGTTCGTCCGGATGTTCCTGGACGAGGCCAAGGTGACGGCCGCGTTCAACCACCCGCACATCGCCCAGGTGTACGACCTGGACATCGCCGACGGAGAGCTCTTCCTCTCCATGGAGTTCGTCCCGGGCGCCACGCTGGTGGAGGTGGCCCGCGCGTGCCGGCAGGCCAACACGCCCATCCCCATGGGGTACAGCCTGATGGCGGTGCGCGACACCGCCGTGGCGCTGCACTACGCGCACACCTTCACGGATCCGCTGGGCCGCCCCTCCCCCGTCATCCACCGGGACGTGGCGGAGAAGAACATCATGGTGACGTACGAGGGCGTCACCAAGCTGCTCGACTTCGGCATCGCCAAGAGCCTGGCCCGCGCCAGCCGCACCGCGGTGGGCATGGTGAAGGGCACCAGCGGCTACATGTCGCCCGAGCAGATCATGGGCGAGCCGCTGGACGCGCGCAGTGACTTGTTCAGCCTGGGCGTCGTGCTGCACGAGTGCCTCACCGGCATGCGGCTGTTCTACGCCAAGCAGGCCGACGCGATGATGAACGCGGTGCTGCGCTGCGAGGTGACGCCGCCCTCGCGCACCAACAAGCAGGTGCCGCCGGAGCTGGACGCCATCGTCCTGCGCGCGCTGTCCAGGCGCCGCGAGGACCGCTACGCCTCCACGCTGGAGTTCGCCCGCGCCATCGAGCGCGCCGTGGGGCCCCTCATCTGGCACCCGGAGCAGAGCAGCGAGCTGATGCTGCGCCTCTTCTCCGACCGGAGGGACCAGACGCGGCAGCTCCTGATGAGCGGGCAGGACGAGACGGGGGACACCACCGGCGTGGTGAACCTGGCCCGGGTGATGGCCATGGGCGTCGAGCCCTCCGAGCTGCCCACCGGCGGCGTCACCGTGCAGCCGCCGAACCGGGGCCCGGGAGCGGCTCGGAGCGCCGCGCCGGCCCCCACGCCCCGGCGCGCCACCGCCGCGTCCCCCGACGCCGGCACCGTCCGCAAGGCCGTGCTCCAGGCGCCTCCGGGCAAGCGGCTGACCTCGCGCGCCTCCCCCGCCGACGCGCGCCCCCCACCGCCGCCTCCCGAGACGATGGCGCCGCCGCCTCCTCCGCCGGATTCGGGGGTGCAGCACATGCGCACCCAGCCGGGGATGCCGGCCCACCCGCCCGAGCACACGGTCCGCACGCAGCTCCCCGGCACCGGCAGGGACGTGGGCTCCCCTCCCCCGGCCCCGGCTGAGGCCCACCCGCGTCAGAGCGCGCGGGCGGCGACGGCGGAGGCCCAGGCCGTCGCGCGGGAACAGACCCAGGTCCGCGCGCCGCGGCCTCCCGAGCCGCCTCCCGCGCCCGAGGAGCCTCGCGCCGACGCCACGCGGAGCCGGGCTTCGCGCACGCCAGAGGCTTCTCCATCCGTGGACGACGCCCCTCGGCCCCGCTCGGCCCGCACGCCGGAGGCTTCGCCGGCCGTCGAGGAGTCCCCTCGCGCCGAGGCCCGTTCGCGCGCATCCCGGACCCAGGACGGCCTGCGCGCGGTGCCCCCCTCCGAGCTCCCCGCGCCTCGCGTCGCGGCGGAGGATGCCCCCCGCGCCCGCGCGCCCCGCACCCAGGATGGCCTGCGCGCCGCCCCCACGCCGCCTCCGGTGGAGCGCGACCTCCAGACGGCGATGATTCGCATGCCGGTGCCGCCACCGGACGCCGGTGAGGACACGACCCTCCCCGTGTCGGCGGCGCCGCGCCGCTCCGTTCCTGTCCGGCGCAGGAGCATGTCGGCCGAGCACACCACCCTGCCCGTCCGCGTCCGCGACCTGCACGACGAGGAGGACGAAGAGTCCACGGTGATGGGCCGAGGCGATGGCGCCAGAGCCACGCGCTCGACACACCTCCGGCCACCGCCTCGGCGGGGCAAGGCCTGGGTGGCGCTCACCGCGGTGGTGGGCATGCTGGCGCTGGGCGCCGCGGCGGTGGTGCTGAAGCTGGACGGGGGCGTCGTGTCCTCCCGGCTGGAGCCCCTGCTCGGCCAGGGTGCGCCGCCGGATCCTCAAGCCGGCTCCGGGACACGCACCCCGCCGGCTCCGGGGAACGCGGACGACAACAAGCGCGCGACGGGCACGGACACGCCCGCTCCGGGCAACGCGGACGGCAAGCAGGTGGCGACGGGAACGGACACGCCCGCTCCGGGGAACGCGGACGACAACAAGCGCGCGACGGTAACGAACACGCCCGCACCGGGGAACGCGGGCGACACGGTGGCGGCGGGCACGGACACGCCGGTGGACGCACCCGTGAAGGATAGAACGGCGTCCCCGGCCTCCGGCGGCATCGCGTCCCTGGAGGCCGCGGGGGATGTGGCCCCCGCCCCGCTGACGGACCGGGCCCCGGTGCTGGACGAAGCCCCGCCCAAGGAGCCCCGCACCTTCAAGCGCGTCCGCAATTCAACCCAGCGGAGCAGGATGGTGACCTCGTCTCCACGCAAGGCGCCGTCCAGCTCGGAGGACATACCGGCGGGCGAGCCCGGCTTCCTCACCCTGGTCACCGAGCCCAGGGCGCAGGTCTTCCTCGGCGGCCAGGACCTGGGCAAGACGCCGCTGTTCAAGGTGAAGCTGCCCGCGGGCCAGCACACGCTGAAGCTGGTGGACGCCACCTCCAAGGCGCATCAGGTCCCCGTGGACATCAAGCCCGGCGAGACGACCTCCGTCCGGGGCCCCTTGAGCCTGCTTTCGGACCCCTGAACTTCAGGGCAGGCAATCGGTTCCGAAGGCATGCGTACCTTGAGCACGTCGGAGTCCGTGTCACGGACCCCTTTCCCAATGGAGCGTGCTCATGTCCCCCGCCCGCGTCTCAATCGTCGCCTCCCTCCTCCTCTTTGGTGCCTGCGCCCACGCCCAGGACTCCCAGGCCAATGCGTCCGCGCAGGGACGGGGTGACGTCCGGGAGGTGCCCGACTTCAACGAGGTGTCCGTCAGCCACGGCATCCGCGCCGAGGTGAAGGTCGGCCCCAAGTCCGTGCGCCTGGAGGGGCCGGCGGAGCTGCTGTCCCGCATCCAGTTGGAGGTGGACGACGACGGCACGCTGAAGACCCGCGTGGCCAAGAGGACCTTCAGCGGGTTCCGGGGCGGCAACGTCCGCCTCTACGTCTCCAACCCGCGCGTGGAGGGCATCAGCGCCAGCGGCGGCAGCCACGTGGAGGCGGACGCCACGCGCGCGGAGGACTTCGACGTCGAGGCCAGCGGCGGCGCCATCGTCACCGTGCGCGGCGTGGACGCGCGCAAGGTCGAGGCCGAGGCCAGCGGCGGCTCCCAGGTGACGCTGGCGGGCCGGGCGACGGAGTTCGACGCCGAGGCCAGCGGCGGCTCCGCCGTGCGCGCCCTGGACGTGAAGGGCGTCAAGACGCTGGACACCGAGGCCAGCGGCGGCTCCCGCGTGGAGGTGGACGCCTCCGAGCGCGTCACCGGCGAGGCCTCCGGCGGCAGCATCCTCCAGCTCGTCTCCCGTCCAGGCCAGAGCGACGTGCGCACCAGCGGCGGCTCGCGGCTCATCTACAAGGACTGAAACAACCTCTGGAGTGACGTCTGGAACGAGGTCTCTCGGGCCCCGGGAACTTCCACCCGGGGCCCGAGCGGGCCCCCCACGATGCCACGAAGCCGCCGCACGCCGGACCTCCAAGGTCGTCCGGGCAACCGCACTCCTTCCACGCGAGCGCCGGGAACAAGGGGGTTGCTTCCCGGGCGGCCTGCGCGTGGGCACCGTGGAATACCGTCCACGAACTCCAACGCTACGGTGGGCGAAGAATATCGGCTGCGCGGTGCCTGTCCACCCGTCGGGTCCTGACGCTCACAAGCACCGTGACAGGCCGGATGTGGTGAGGACCCGTAGCAGTTGCGCCTTCACGAAGAGTGTGAGCAGGCGCGCAGCAGACTGAATTCCTTTCAGGGCGCGTCATGAAGCAGCGCGATATGCGGGAAACCGCTACGCCCGCGCAGCCGCTCAAGGCGGTGGATGCGCCCACAAGTTCTCCACAGCGAGAGGCCGCGCTCAGCGCACCGTGTTCTCATGGTGCCCGTGTCCCGGTCCTCCGAAGGTGCCGGGCCAGGGCTCACGCGCGGGCATCAGCCCCGGCGCGCGGAAGCGCAGGAAGCGCGGCTGGCTGTTGGCGAAGGGGGGATCGCACTCACCGCAGCTCGTGGCGCCCTCCATCAGGTACAGGGCGCCGGGCCCCAGCTCCATCAACTGCGGCAGGGTGCGCGGCGCGTAGTCCAGGGAGCACTGGAAGGCCTCGCTCCCATCCCGCGCGCGCACGCCCACCAGCAGCCCTGGGTGGTCAGCCGCCACCGCGTGCGTCAGCACCAGCGTCTCCGGCGGCAGTCCCGCGGCCCCGGGCCAGGTGGCCAGCCGGAGCTCCTTGGTGGCCAGGTGCTGCCCCTCCCTCAGCGAATACGCCCACGCCGGCTCCAGGTCCGGAAGCCGGAAGCCCGTGAGCCGCGTGGCGGCGGGGGGTGAGCTCGAACCGGCGGTGCCCGCGTTCACCGTGGTGCCCGGCGCGCTGGGCACCACCACGTCGCGGGTGGCCACCACGCGGCCGAGCTGCTGGGGAAAGGAGGCGCCCACCGGCGTCCCATCCCGGGTGCTCAGCGCCTGGAGGCCCCACTCCGGCAGCAGCAGGCCGTTGGCCACCGCGAGCTCGCCCGCGCGCTGCGACTCCGTCCTCCGCCAGCGCGGCACCCCGTCCGAGGAGAAGGCCATCAGCAGCGTGGGCGCCCCCGAGGCCAGCGGCGCGCCCACGTTCCGCGTCGGGCCGAAGGCGACGTAGAGGTCCCCCACCGCGTCCGAGGCGAGGCCATAGGGGTGCGGGTGGTCGCACTCGGACAGCAGCGGGTCCGTCAGCTCGCGCGCGGACACCATGTGCCCGAAGGCATCCAGCACCACCAGGAAGTACCTGCGGCACGCCGTGTCGCTGCGCTCCTCCGCGGGGTAGGCCTCGAAGAGGGCCGCCAGCCGGTCCGGCGCCATCACCGCCAGCCGCGCCAGGAAGAGCGTCCGCGTCCTGTCCCGGAAGTCCGGCCGCGCGTCGCCCAGGGTGAAGGTCCACCGCGGCGCCCCGGTGGTGCGCTCCAGCAGCGACACCGTCCCGTCCACCGGCATGTCCATGCACAGCAGCCGGTCGTTCCACAGCATGCAGCGCCGCGCCGGGTTGGAGGCCCGCACCGGTGACTTCGCCGCGTCCAGCACGGGCGTGCCGTAGAAGCCCGACAGCGTCACGTCCCCCTCCGGCCCCACCAGCAGGTCCTGCAACTGCTGCCCTTGCGCCTGGGCGTCGTAGGTCCAGTCCACCGTCAGGGGTTGGGCCTCCGGCCGCGCGCACCTGCCGCCGCGGCATTGCCCCGCGGCCTGGCACGGGCTGGCCGCCGCGCACGGGAAGCCCTCCGGCAGGTCGCGCTTCACGCAGGCCCCGTCCAGGCACACGTCCACGTCCTCGCAGGTGTCGCGGGCGCCGCCGCACAAGGTGCCATCCGGCGCGGAGGCCATGACGCACCCCCGCTTCGGGTCGCAGGTGCCCACCAGGCAGGGCCCCGCCGCCGCGCAGGGGGGCGCCGGCACCGCCTGGCACCCGTCCAGCACGTGGCACACGTCCGTGGTGCAGGCGTTGCCGTCATCACAGGCGCGCTCCTCGCCCCGGCAGCGCCCCGCCTGGCAGGTGGCGCCGGTGAGGCAGGCGTTGCCGGGGTCGCACGCGGTGCCATCCGGCAGCAGCGACTCCACGCACGCCTCCGCCACCAGGTCGAAGGTGGCCGTGGCGCACGTCACGGGCGTGAAGCACTCCGGCACCGGCCGCGCCTCGCCCGCCAGCACGAGCCGCACCTGGCCGCCGTCGGACGCGGTGCCGGTGAGGGTGGCCTCGTAGGTGCCTTCGGCCTCGGGCGCGAAGCGCAGGCGCACGGGCACCTCCCCCACGAGCACCTGGGCCGGCAACGGCGCTTCCAAATAGAAGGGAGGCGTCACCTCCGTCCAGGTGACGTCCAGCGGGGCCCGGCCGCCATTCACCACCCGGACCTCGGCCTCCCGCCGGGTGCCCGGGTAGGCCGGTGGGAAGTCGACGCGCTGCGCTGACAGCCGCAGGCGCCCCACCGCCCCCGACAGGGAGGGGGCGTCCCGGCAGGCCGCCACCCCCAGCACCAGCACCCACCAGAGGCCACTGACGGCGGCCACCCTCTTCGCGTGCGCCATGGCGTGCTCCCCCCGTCCCCCTGGCTATACGCGCGCCTGAAGGCCCCGTGGCGGCCCCCGCCTCCTGACGCGCCACCTCCCAACACTTCAGGGTCAGCGGGTGCCGGGGCAGTGTTTTTTACAGGCCGTTCCAGTGCTACAGGATGCAACCGCGCGAAATGCCTGAAAGCGAGAAGGGTACGGTTCTGGCACCCGGGGTACGTCATGACCTCTGCCGCATCCTCCTCGTGCGTTCCGTCGTCATCGCAGGCCTTCACCGTGCTCATCCCACGCGGCCTGCAGGCGGCCGTGGAGGGGCTTCCGGCGGAGACCCGCCAGGAGCTGCTCGCCGAGCTGTTCCGCCTGGCCGCCCTGGCCCGGCAGGAGGAGAGCCAGTTGCCGCCCGAGTTCCCCTACACGCTGCGGCTGGACGTGGCCGGCTGTCAGGTCAGCGTGGAGCTGGAGCCGTCCCGCTCGCGCCTCACCCTGGTGGGCCTGCTGCGGCCCCAACCCCTGGAATGAGCCCGGCGGCCCGCCGGGGACAAGGATGAGATGTCGCGCCGTGCCGGATACGCGGAATCCTGGGACCTCACGTACCTGGTGGAGCAGCTCCGGGAGCTGATCGGCCACGACCTGCGCCTGGATGAGGTCCTCGCCGAGGAGCTGGAGGACGTCCTGGGCAGCCTGGTGCAGCGCAACCAGCGCCTGCGGGTCCTGCAGCGCATGGTGAACGCGGAGCGCGCCCCGGACGACCTGGCGGCCCTGCGCGGCGCCCTGGAGGACATGGACCGCGAGCTGCTGACCCGGCTGCCCGCGTTGCTCGAACGGCTGCGCCTGGCGCTGCCTTGAGATTCCACAGGCACTTCGTCCCCAGCGCCCACTGCTTCTTCTAAAGGTTCATAGAGGTATTGATCTATTGGTAGTGGCAGTAGGGGACCGGGACTTGGGGACAAGTCAGCAAGCTCGCGGGAACACTCACGAATTTGGAGTCTGCTACATGTGGGTAAGGTGACGGTTATCCCCGGGAACCCACAGGTGTTGATCCACACGGGGGTTTCTCCACAGCCGCTCCCCCGCTGTCCACAGGCCATCCACAGCTTCCCGGTGGACGCGGCAGGCACCCCGGGTGACGGCCTGTCCTCACCTCACGTCCGGCCCGCACAGGCCTGTTGTCGCCTGTTATCGTCCGGCGCGGGATGCGCCCCGACAGTGGGGTGCCGGCGGAGGGTTTCCCCATCGACTTCTATCGGGGCGAGCGCATCGGGAAGTATGAGGTCGTCACGCAGCTCTCCGTGGGCGGCATGGCGGAGCTGTTCCTGGGGTTCACCTCCGGGCCGGGTGGCTTCCGCAAGTACGTGGTCATCAAGCGGGTGCTGCCGGACGCGCGGGACAACGCGCAGTTCGAGCGCATGTTCCTGGACGAGGCGCGCATCACCGCGGCCTTCAACCACCCGAACATCGCCCAGGTGTTCGATTTGGGGCGCGAGGATGACGGGCTCTACCTGGCCATGGAGTTCATCGCCGGGCAGAACCTGAACCAGATTACGGGCGCGTGCCTGAAGCGCCATGACCAGCTCTCGCTGGGCTTCACGCTGTCGGTGGCGCGCGACGTCTGCATGGCGCTGCACTACGCGCACACCTATACGGCGCCCTCCGGGGCGCCCAGCCCCGTCATCCACCGAGACGTCGCCCAGAAGAACATCATGGTGACGTACGACGGCGTGGTGAAGCTGCTGGACTTCGGCATCGCCAAGGCGAAGGACAGCCTGGAGCGCACCAACGTCGGCACGGTGAAGGGCACCACCGGGTACATGTCCCCGGAGCAGGTGCGGGGCGAGGCGCTGGACGGCCGCAGTGACTTGTTCTCCGTCGGGGTGATGATGCACGAGCTCATCACCGGCGCGCGCCTGTTCGCGGGCAGGAACGAGCGCGATGAGATGATGAAGATTCTCGACGCGCCCGTGCCCTGGCCGTCCACGGTGGCCCCGCACGTGCCCGAAGAGGTGTCCAAGGTGGTGATGCGGGCGCTGGAGCGCAGCCGCGAGAAGCGCTTCGCCACCGGCCGGGACATGGCCAAGGCGATTGAAGCGGCGGCGGGCAGGCTGCTGCTGGACGCCACGGACCGGGCCGCGCTGATGCAGGAGCTGTTCGCCGAGCGCATGTCCGCCACGCGCGTCATGCTGGAGTCCGCGGACGGCACCACCAACGGCGTCATCCTGGCGTCCGCGAAGCGCGCCTTGCGCGGCGACGACGGGCCCTACCTCCCCGAGCGCAAGGACCTCCCCACGCCGTCGAACGGGGTGTCGGGCCTGCCGCGCAAGCCCTCGCGCAAGGTGCCCGCGGCGCCAGCGCCCCGGAGGGCGGCCGCCCCGGACACCCCGCCGGCACCGGAGAGCAGGTCCTCCAACGTGGTGTGGGGGCTGGTGCTGCTGGGCATCCTGGTGGGCGGTGGCTATGCCGCCTGGCACCTGTCGAAGGTGCTGAATGAAACCGTGGAGGAAGAGGCGGCCAGCGCGCTGCGCACCCTCCCCCGCCATGACCCGAACCTGCCCGTCTACCCGGTGCCGGGCTATGACACGCCCACCCCCGACGCCGGCACCCCGGAGGCGCCCGCGAGGGCCCTGGGGGCGGCCGTGGGCGGCGAGGAAGCGGCGGACGCCCCTCCCAAGGAGACGGCGAGCGCCCGCCCCGCGGCGAGGGGCCGGGGCAAGCTGACCCTGGTGGTGCTGCCGGAGGCGGAGGTCTTCCGGGGGGCGAAGCGGCTGGGCCGCACGCCCATGTTCAACCTGGCCCTGCCCGTGGGGAACCACGAGCTGACGCTCAAGGGGCCGGACGGCAAGAAGCGCTTGCTGATGGTGCCCATCACCGCCGGGGAGACGACCCGCTTCAAGCTGAAGCTGGGGGAAATCCCCGAGCGCTGAGGCCCGGCGCCGGGATTGAGGGGCACGTTCCAGGCCACTTGGTTATCTTCGCGCCCCTCTTCCAACACTCCGGACTGCATGGCCTCTCTGACCATTGGCTTCCTGATGGACCCGCTCGAGTCGGTGCGGGTGGACCACGACTCCACGTTCGCGCTGATGCTCGAAGCGCAGCAGCGCGGCCACCAGGTGCGCTACTTCGAGCAGGGCTGGTTGCGCTTCAACGGCACCTGCGCGGAGGCGCGCATGCGCCACGTCACCGTGCGCCGTGAGGCGGGGCGGCACTTCGACGTCCTCGACGAGGCCCCGCTCCCGGTGTCCGCGCTGGACGTGCTCTTCATGCGCAAGGACCCGCCGGTGGACGCGGAGTTCCTGCACGCCACGCAGCTCGTGGAGCTGTGCGGCACGCGGCCGCCGCCCGTCTTCATCAACGAGCCGGCGGGCATCCGCGACGCGAACGAGAAGCTCTTCTCCCTGCGCTACCCGGACCTGATGCCAGACACGCGCGTCACCAGCGAGCTGCCGGTGCTGCTGGACTTCATCGCGCGCAACGCGGCGGGCACCATCCTCAAGCCGGTGGATGGCTTCGCGGGCAAGGGCATCCTCTTCCTGTCCGCCACGGACCGGAACGCGCGCTCCGCGGTGGACATGCTCACCCGGGGCGGCCGCGAGGCCGTCATGGCGCAGGCGTACATCCCGGAGAGCCGCCAGGGCGACAAGCGCATCCTCCTGGTGGACGGCGAGCCGGTGGGCGGCGTGCTGCGCGTCCCGTCCGACGACGACCACCGCGGCAACATGGCCGCCGGCGGCGTGCCCCAGAAGGCCGTGCTCACCCCCCGGGACGTGGAGATTTGCGAGCGCCTGAAGCCGGAGCTCGTCAAGCGCGGGCTGCGGCTGGTGGGCATCGACGTGCTGGGCACCTATCTCACCGAGGTCAACGTGACGAGCCCCACCGGCCTGGTGGAGGCCAACCACCTGGACAACGTGTGCGTGGAGGCCCGGGTGCTGGACGTGGCGGAGCGCCTGGCCGCCGAGCGCGCCGCGCGCTGAGCCCCGCCGTGAGGACGCCGGTGGCCCTGGGCCCCCGGCGCTCCGCGTGCGCTGAGGGGTGACTCATGTTTCACCATCCACACGACGCGGTGCGTGATGTGAATGCTGGTTCATGTTTCAGCGCGACGCGACGCAACGCGCCTTGAATCAGTGACTGTCTGGAGAGTCAGGTTTCGCCCCGCGGCCGCCCAGCTCCCCCCATGGCGGCCGGGGAGACACCATGCTCAAGCAGCGTTGCAGCCGTTCCTGGCCGTGGTCGCGGTCCGCCGGAGTGCCCCTCGCCGCGTGGCTGTATGCGGGCCTCGTGGGCTGTGGCGGTCCGGTTTCGGAGGCGCCGGAGCCCGGGGCCGAGGTGGCGGAGCAGCCACAGCGCCTGCTCACGCAGGTGACGGGCTTTGGCAGCAACCCCGGCAACCTGCAGATGTTCCGCCACGTGCCGTCCGGCATGCCGGCCAACGCGCCGCTGGTGGTGGTGCTGCACGGCTGTACGCAGCGGGCCGCGAGCATGGAGGGCAGCGGCTGGTCCGCGGCGGCGGACGTCTACAAGTTCTACGCCGTCTATCCGCAGCAGCAGAGCGGCAACAACATGACCAGTTGCTTCAACTGGTTCGAGCCCGGCGACATCGCCCGGGACCGGGGCGAGGCGCTGTCCATCAAGCAGATGGTGGACACGATGAAGGCCACGTACTCCGTCGACCCGTCGCGCGTGTACGTGGCGGGCTTCTCCGCCGGTGCGTACATGGTGCCGGCGCTGCTGGCCGCGTATCCGGACGTCTTCTCCGCGGGCGCCATCCACTCCGGCGGCCCGTACCGGTGCGCCGAGTCGATGACCGCGGGCTTCAATTGCATGAGCCCCGGCGTGAATCGCGCGCCGGCCGCGTGGGGAGACCTGGTGCGCGGCGCGTACCCGGGCTACGCGGGTCCGCGTCCGCGCGTCTCCATCTGGCACGGCACCAGTGACTACACGGTGAACGTGATGAACCTCACCGAGGCGATGGAGCAGTGGACGAACGTCCATGGCATCGACCAGACGCCGGACACGGTGGAGACGGTGTCCAACTTCCCGCACAAGGTGTACCGGGACGGCGCGGGCAACGCGCTGGTGGAGACGTGGGAGCTCACCGGCATGGGCCACGGGGTGGCCATGGACGCGCAGTTCCAGTTCCCGGGTGGCACAGGCACCGCGGCGTGTGGCGCGGTGGGCGCGTACCTGAACGATGTGAATCTCTGCTCCGTCTACCACCAGGCGCGGTTCTTCGGCCTGCTGGACGGGGGCGGCGAGCCCACGGGGGACACCACGCCGCCCACCGTCAACGTGACGGCGCCGGCGAACGGGGCCACGGTGGGTGGCACGGTGAACGTCACCGCGGACGCGGCGGACGCGGTGGGCGTCACCCGGGTGGAGTTCCTGGTGGATGGCGAGGTGGTGTCCACGGACTCGCAGGCGCCGTATGCCTTCGCGTGGAACAGCGCGGCGGTGGGCAACGGGCAGCACCGGCTGGGCGCGCGTGCGTTCGACGCGGCGGGGAACCAGGCGACGGACAACGACACGGTGGTGACGGTGAGCAACACGGGCTCACCGGCGCCGGTGACGGCGCAGTTCACGAGCATCGCGGCGGAGGACGGCTACCTGAAGGCGAACGCGGACGGCAGCGCGGCGGCGCTGGGGTTCATGACGAACCTGGCGCTCGGCCGGGGGACGGATGGGAAGTACAACCGCTCCTTCCTGTCCTTCGACACGTCGGGCCTGCCGGACGGGGCCACCGTGACGCGGGCGTTCCTGACGGTGACCTACTCGTCGGGCTCGGGAGACCCGTGGTCGACGCCGGCGGGGAACACGCTGGTCATCGACGTGAAGACGGGCACGTTCAACGCGGCGAACACGGAGGCCGCGGACTGGGCGGGTGCGGCCGCCGCGAGCAGCGTGGCGGGCATCGAGCGGTTCAGCGCGGGGGCGAAGCGCTCCGGGGACTTCAGCGCCGCGGGCCTGTCCGCCATCAACAAGGCGGGGAAGACGCAGCTTCGGCTGCGCTTCACCCAGGCGCAGACGGCCACGCAGTACCTGTTCGTCCGGGATGGGGCGAACGCGGTGCTGACGGTCGTCTACACGCCGTAGTGCGCTCCTGGCGGACGCCGGCTCAGACCGGCGTCCGCTGCATCAGCGCGGCGAGCGAGTCCCGGCATTGCGCGCAGCGGGCTCGGAACGCCTGGCTGAGTTCCTGTGCCTCCAGAAGCCGGGTCCAGTAGGCGAGTGCGTGCCGCGCGGCATCGGACCAGACGTCGAGCGTCTCCGACGTGGGAGGCCGGGGCTCGAAGGCGCGCTCGACGATGGTGGTGCCCACGGGGGCGAACATCATCGGGAGCATGTCGTAGGCGGGGGCGAGCTTGAACCGCTTCGGCCCCTCCTCGAAGAAGGAGAGGTTGCCGAAGTGCCGGTCGGTGTTGCCGGTGAGCTGCCCGAAGGTGTCCAGCCAGCGGATGCGCCGGGCGTCCTCGTCGCTGATGGACTGGCTCTGCTGGAGGTAGTGGGCCGCGCTGGTCCAGGTGCTCCCCTTGCCTTCATGGCCGAGGTACTCGTTGTCGATGGCCTTGAGGGAGAGCAGCGCCTTGCGGCCTCGCTCTCCGATGCGGTCGAAGCGTTCGACCTCGAGGAACTGGTAGCCCTCCACGCGGAGGGAGCGCGTGGCGGCGGCGGGAATGCCAGCGGCGCGGACTGCTTCGAGTGCCAGGCCTTCGCACACGAGGAGTTCTCTCCATCGCTGAGCGGCGGCGCCGTCATCGTTCGCCGCGAACTTCACCAGGACGTGGCGCCCTTCCGTGTACGCCGTGAACTTGGGCTGTTCGCCTCCCGCGGAGGAGCCTGCTTCGCTCGACATCGATGAGCGGGCGAGCTCCGGGTATTGGGCCTCGGTGGCTGGCCGAAGCGGGCTGGCCAGAAAACGGTCCAGGGAGGCCGCGCCGATGATGCGATCTCCCACGCAGTCATCGCCTCGGAGCGCCAGCGCGATGAGCTGATGGTCCTCCGTCCAGTCCGTGATGCGGGGAGGAAGGCCCAGTTCCGGGTGACGACTCGCGAAGCCTCGGCCCAGATAGCCCTGGGGGCTCATGTCGGCGGCGAAGGGCGGGAGCCCGGCGAACCGCTCCCCCACCCCCTCTGCTTGCGCGACCCAGCAGCCCCCGTTCCAGAGCGGGTACAGGATGCCTGCTTCGGAGGGACGGCCCGTCTCGCCGACGCGGTACAGCGGTATCTGCTCTCCCAGGGCGGCGATGGAGCGGGCGCGCGCATAGCGCGTGGCGGGCCCCTGCCCCATCCGGCACACGCTCGGACCCGCCGAGGCGAGCAGCCGCGACACCGTCGGGCGTGAGACCCGGAGCTGGGTCGCCAGCTCGCCCCCCTTCACCTCGACCTGACGCCCGAGCACCGCGAGCAACTGTTCCAAGGTGGCCATGAACAGATTCCTGAAAGGATCCGTGAAGTGATTTTTGATCGGTATAATCCGTATAAACTACTGAATTTAAATGAGTTTTTATCCGTCAATGCACGCTGGTGAGGTGATTTCGGGGCCGAAGGATGGAGCCGAACGTCCCGGGCGGGCACTTCTCAGTCAAGCAGGCTCGCCTCGACCTGGACGCCGTGCCGCTGGCCCACTTCGCGGCCACCTGTTCATCCGGGATGGGGCGAACGCGGTGCTGACGGTCGTCTACACGCTGTAATGCGTGTACTCGAAGCCCTCGGAGTCGAACGCCCGCTCGACCGCCGTCACGTCCGCGTCGGTGCCACCGCAGTCCTTGATGGCACCACGCCAGCGGGCTGTCACGGTGGCCTTCATCGTGTCGATGAGGTGATTGGCGGCCTCTTTCGAAAGCCGGAAGCGGCCGCACTCACTCAAGAGATTCAGCCGGGTGGCACGCCGGTGCTGCGCGCTGCCGACTTCCATGGCCAGGTGACGCTCCAGGCTGGCCTGCGGCGAGGGCGTCAAGTCATAGGCCGGAGAGAGGTTCCACGCCGTCCCTGCCGCGATGAGTGCGTGGTTCCTCGGATGGTCGTCGACGTTCGAGATGAGGGCGTTGAACACCATCCGCGAGAACAGCTCGCGCAGGTCCTCGTCCGGGTCGCCGACCCACCGCTTCAGCTCATCCGCCAGCAGGATGTAGGACCACTTCGAGCGGTCCTGGGGATGCTCATCGGCACGCAGGACGGTCAGGGCACTGACCATCCGGTGCCGGTGATAGCCGCCATCGACCCGCTGCCTGTCGAATCGCCGGACCAGCAATACGTCCTGTCCCGCGACGTGCGTGCGCTTGCTCACGGCGGCCTTCAAGCCGCATTCGCGGGCAAGCCTCAGCATGCCCCCTTCGACCGCCGCGTTGTTCCAACGGTCGCCTCGGGCCGGGAACTTGGCGACCCACAGGCCTTCTTCATCCTCGACGACGTTCTTGGGCCGGGCGCCGCCCATGGAACTGCCGGGGTTCACCAGGTCACTGACCTGGACGCCGGAGAGCGGCAGCTCTTGTTCGACGCGCCTTGCCTCTTCAAGCAACAGGTCCAGCCGCAGGACCTTGTTGAACCGATGGACGGGCGCGGGCGGCGTGGGACTGGTGCCGAATGACAGCGCCCCCGCGCGGTCCTCGGGAGAGTTGAGGAGGAAATCAACCTCGCTCAGGGCCACACGTTCCAACTGCCGCTCAATGACTCTGCGGCCCCACGCATCCGGAGAGGCGTCGCGCAGGGAGCCGAAGATGCCGCCGAGTCGGGCTGTCTCGAAGGTGCCCGGGCGGAGCGGCAATTCGAACTTCTCCAGTTCGACGGCGCGCGGGTTGGCCAGATAGCTCCGGCCGTAGACGAAGCGTCCGACCTCGCCTTGTTGTTGGAAGCGTCCGCAGGTGACGACCTCCATGGATTCCGGCAGTTGGACGTACACAAAACAGGTTGGGTCTTCAGAAGTCCGCATCCAGGCCTTTCTTCAGACGCACCCGCTGCGGCTGTCGTGCCAACTCGAGCGTCTTGCCCTCCTCGTCTCGCTCCGGAGCGGCGAGGTTGTCAAACTCCTGCTCCAGGCCCAGGGCCCAGAGGACGGTGAAGTAGGCGCTGAGTCCCGTTGTGGGACTGCCCTCTTCGATTCGCTTGAGCGTTCCAAGCGCCAGCCCCGTCTTCTTCGCGAGATCCACCTGCCGCAACCCGCGTCGGATCCGCGCCCGCGCGATGTTCTGGCCCAGGCGCTCCACCGCCCGGACCACCGCCAGAGGCGCCGTGTCGCTCGTCAGGTTCTGTCGCGGCATGCTTCAATCTATTGAAGCTCTAGCCGTATTAGAGTCAATAGATTGAAGATGGCGGCAGCCAACCACCGACGCACCGCCTGTCAGGTCGGTGGCTTGGGCGCGCGCCCTGGACACCAGCCTCCGGGTCTGGGACACGGCTGCCCAGCGCGGAAAGCCCATGCCTGAACCCACCCTGCCGCCGGGGCCCGGCCCGGACGAAACGCTCGACTCCATTGGCACGGCGGGGGTGCGGGTGCTCCAGCGGCGGACGGGCTACCGCTTCACGCTGGACGCCGTGCTGCTGGCCCACTTCGCGGCCACCGAGGGCGCCGGCACACCCGGGCGGATGCTGGAGCTGGGCGCCGGCAGCGGCGTGGTGTCCTTCCTGCTCGTGAAGCAGTTCGGCCTGGGGCCCGTGGACGCCCTGGAGTTCCAACCCTCTGTGCACGCCCGGCTGACGCGCGCCGTGGCGCTCAACGCGTGCGAGGCCCACGTCACCCCGCTGCTCGGGGACCTGCGGCGGATCCGCGAACATGTCCCCGGAGGCCTGTACGCCCACGTCGTCTCCAACCCGCCCTTCCGCCTCGCCGACGCAGGCGTCCGCAGCCCCGATGACGAGCGCGCCATGTCCAAGTCAGAGGTGGCCTGTGACGCGCAATCCGTCGTCGCGGCGGCCCGGTACGCGTTGGCACCCGGCGGCGGCGTGAGCCTGGTGTACCCGGCCGCGCGCGTGGCTGAAGTCCTCGGCCTGCTGGCCCAGGCGAAGCTCCACCCCACCGCGCTGCGCTTCGTCCACGCGCGCGTAGGCGCCCCGGCCACGCGCTTCCTGGTGCATGCGCTGCGGGACAGGGACCGGGGCCTCGCCGTGCGCCCGCCCCTCATCGTCCATGGGGAAGGACCCGGGGGCTACACCCCGGAGGTGGCGGCGCTGATGGATCCGCCGCTCGCCGAGAGGACCTGAACAGGCGCCTACGGCGTGGCCGTGAGCGGCTTCGTGTTCGTCACCTGCACGCCGTGCTCCTCGGACACGGTGACGAACAGCTCGCGGCTCGCGGGGACCTCCAGCGTCGAGCGCCGCGGCTTCCCGCCCACCGTGAAGACCACCTCCAGCTCGTGCGCTCCAGGCGGCACGTCGCGCAGGCTCAGGTTCGTCGCGTTGCTCGTGCCCCGGCGCTGTCCGTCCATCATCACGGTGCACGCCTTCGGGCAGCGCACGTGGACCATGGACGTCATCGTGGCGCTCGCCTGGGGCCGCCGCGCCGCCTCCAGGTCCTCCTGCCGCGTGAGCGTCACCCGGCCCTTGGCGTCTCCGTAGAGGGTGACCTCCGCGCCGCCCGGTATCTCCACGTAGTCCACGAACTGCTGCTGGTTGAAGAAGCCACCGGTGCCCTCCACGCGGCGCTGACCCGGCGCCACGTCGCGGAACTCCCAGGTCCGGTTGTCCCGGCGGAGGCCTCGCTTCCCGTCGAGCAGCACCGTGCAGTCATCCTGGCACCTCACGGTGGCCACGCTCGGCGCCCTGGACGTGGAGGCCGGCGCGGGCGGGTTCGGCTCGGCCCAGTCCGGCGTGCCGGGCATCGTGGAGCTGCCGGGCTCGATGATGATGCGCTTGTTGCTGGCGAGGAACACGTCCGCCGTCGCCACGTCCGGAATGAACACGAAGCTGCCGGCGAGCGGCCGGTTCAGCACCCCCGTGGCGTCGATGCGCCGGTTGCCCGGGGCAATGCCCTTGAACTCCCAGGTGGAGTCATTCACCCGGAAGCCATGCTTCCCATCCAGCACCACCGTGCACTTCTCCGAGCACCGGACCCGGATGGCGACGCCGTCCTCCGCGAGCACCGGCGTGGACACCAACAGCGACAGGGACAGCAGCGGCCAGCGGAGGAACATGACGGGGTGACTGCCTCGGACCAGGGGGTATTCACGCCGGGCCCGCACTGCGACGCGAGGTCCACTCGCGCCCAGGTGTCAGGCCCCGTGAGGCCGCCAGTATGCCCACCAGCCAAGGGAGGCGGAACCGCCGGGGCGTGCCATGCGCCCGCGCCGGGCCCAACCTACCCAGGTTTCCGCTCACGGGCCCCGGCCCCCACAAGGAGTGCAAGGTATGAACGTGGCGACCCTCACCGAGCAACCGAGCATCCTCAAGGCGGCGGCCCTGCTCCCGCCGCGCCTGTCGCTCGGGTCGACGATGCTGGTCCACGGCGTGTCCAAGCTCCGGCCCGAGGGCACCGAGCAACACGCGGGCTTCTTCGAGCAGCTCGGCTTCAAGCCGGGCAAGCCCTGGGTCGTCGCCACCGGCGTGGCGGAGCTGCTCGCGGGCGTGAGCGCCATCCTCGGCATCGCCACACGCCCGGCCGCGCTGGCCGTGCTCGTCACCCAGGCCGTCGCCGTGGCCAAGGTCCACGGCCCCAAGGGCTTCGACAACACGAAGGGCGGCTTCGAGTTCAACCTGGCCCTGGGCGCCATCGCGCTCGGCCTGCTGCTGCGCGGGCCGGGGCCGCTCTCCGTCCACAGCGCCATCGAGCGCCGCGTGAAGCGCAAGGAGCTGCGGCGCTTCAGGCTGCTGCCGCGTCAGCGCCGCCGCTCGATGCTGCTCGACGCGCTGGGGTGAGAGTGTCGCCTGCCCGGCTGCTGGCAGGGCGAGGCCATCTCCCCTGTCACAGAATCCCGGGAGGGCCTCTAGAATGGCGGGACATGCCCTCGTCCGTCCTTCTCCTGATGGCGCTCGCGTCCACGCCGGATGCCGCTCCGGCGCGTGAGCCCGCCCCCGCGCAGCACGTCGCTCCCTCGCAAGCGCCCGACGCGGGCCCGAGCGCCAACCCGGGCCCGGGGACGCAGCGCCCGGCGCCCGCGCCGGAGACCGTCATCACCGACCTGAACGCCTACCCCCGCGCGGGTGAGGCTGGCGCGGTGCTGGACCTGGGCCGCGCCGCCGCGGAGGCCGGCGCCGCCGCCCTGCGCGCCGCGGCCCTGGCCCTGCACGAGGCCGCCGCCCCCCGCGTCCCGCTGCCCGACCCGGACGTCAGCTACGCCCAGGGCATGGAGGCCCTCAAGGCGAAGGACTTCCCCACGGCCATCACCCAGCTCTCCGCCTGTGTGGAGGCCGCGCCCTCGCGCGTGGACTGCCGGTGGGAGCTGGGCTGGGCGCACTCCCTGGAGAACCAGTGGGTGGAGGCCCACGCGCAGTGGACCGAGGTGCAGAAGCTCCAGCCGGACCACCCGGACCTGGAGGGCGCGCTGGCCCAGTCCCGTGGGCAGGCCATGCTCCAGGCGAGGCTGGCCGAGGGGCCGCGGATCATCGACCGCCCTCCCCCGCCGGCCGACGCGAAGGTGCGCCTCCGCGCCGTGGGGGACGTCATGCTGGGCACCACCGTGCCCGAAGGCCACCTGCCTCCGGACGGCGCCGGCAGCGTGATTGCCGGCGTGCGCCCGCTGCTGGAGGACGCGGACCTCACCTTCATCAACCTGGAGGGGCCGCTGTGCGACACCGGCGAGACGAAGAAGTGCCGCTCGTCGAAGAACTGCTACGCGTTCCGCTCGCCCACCGAGTACGGCCAGTATTTGAAGGAGGCCGGGGTGGACCTGGCGTCCACGGCGAACAACCACTCGGGTGACTTCGGCGAGGCGTGCCGCCGCACCACGGAGTCCACGCTGGACACGCTGGGCATCGCGTGGAGCGGCGCGCCGGGCACCATCGCCACGGTGGAGCGCAACGGGCTGCGCATCGGCATGGTGGCGTTCCACACCTCGCCGGCCTGCAACCACCTCAACAACCTGACCACGGCGACGGGGCTGGTGCGCATCGCCGCGGCCGAGAACGACATCGTCATCGTGTCGTTCCACGGCGGCGCGGAGGGCAGCAAGGCGCTGCACGTGCCCAGGGGCCGGGAGAAGTTCTACGGCGAGGACCGGGGCGACTTGCGCGCCTTCTCGCGCGCGGTGGTGGACGCGGGCGCGCACCTGGTCATCGGCCACGGGCCGCACGTGGTGCGCGGCATGGAGTTCTACAAGGGCCGGCTCATCGCCTACTCGCTGGGGAACTTCGCCACCTACGGCCGCTTCAACCTGCGCGGTCCCCAGGGCCTGGGCATGGTGCTGGAGGTGGAACTGGACCGCGACGGCGACTTCACGGCCGGCCGCATCCTCCCCACGAAGCAGGTGGACCGGGGCATCGCCGTGCCGGACCCGAAGGGCGCCGTCCTCAAGCTGATGCGCAAGCTCACCCAGGACGACTTCCCGGAGACGGGCGCGCGCATCTCCGACGACGGCACCGTGAAGCGCCGTGGCAAGGGCCCCGTCTCCATGCTGGACGGGGCTCGGCGCTGACACGGCGGGCTGTGCACACGGCGACATGTAGGGGCTTCACGGGCAGCGCGTCCGGGAAGCCCCGTCATGGCCGCCGTGTTCATGACGTCGCTGTCCGCTCCCCGGGCTGAAGCGCGACTGCTGGCTGTGCCCCGCCTTTCGTCATAGCGGCTCAAAGCAACCGCCGGCTCGTCGCGCGGCTCCGGGGTACAAAGGTCCCCGCCGTGCGCGCCCTCCGACTGCCACGTCTCTCCTCGCTTCGCGCCTTCGAGCACCCCGGCTACTTCGCGGTCTGGGTGGGAGCCCTGGTCTCCACCATCGGCACCTGGATGGAGACGGTGGCCATGGGCGTCTACGTCACCGAGGCCACCGGCCGCGCCGAGTGGACCGGTGGCATCGTGGCCCTCACCTTCCTCCCCGCCGTGGTGCTGTCGCCCGTGGGCGGCGCGCTCGCGGACCGGTTCGACCGGCGGGCCTACGTCGCGCTGGGCACGGTGGTGCAGTTGGTGCTCGCGGGCGTGCTGACGCTGCTGGCCTTCACGCACCGGCTCAGCGTCCCCGTGGTGGGCGTCATCTCCTTCGTCCACGGCTGCGCCAGCACGCTCATCAACCCGGCCTTCTCCGCGATGCTCGCGGAGCTGGTGCCGCCGCGGGATTTGCACAGCGCCATGAGCCTCAACTCGGCGCAGTTCAACCTGGGGCGCATCATTGGCCCGGCGCTGGCCGCGCTGGTGCTGAGCGTGGGCGGGACGTCGTGGGCGCTGCTGGTCAACACGCTGTCCTTCGTCGCGGTGCTGGTGGCGCTGTCGCAGGTGAAGACGCTGACGCGGACGGCGGCGCGGGCCACGCAGGGCCTGTGGAAGCAGATTGCCCACGGCTTCTCCGTGGCGCGGGGCGATTCGGAAATCTCGCTGATGCTGTGGGGCACGCTGCTGTCCGCGGGCCTGGTGGCGCCCTTCATCGGCCTGGTGCCGGTGTTCGCCATCCGCGTGTTCGGCCAGGGCGCGGCGGCCACGTCGCTGCTCGTCACCTGCCAGGGCGTGGGCGCGGTGACGGCCGCGCTGCTGGTGGGCACGCTGGTGGACACGCTGGGCCAGCGCAGGCTGCTGGGGCTGGCGGCGACGTCCATTGGCGGCGTGGCCACGCTGTACTGGCTGTCACCCACGCTGCAGGTGGCCGCCGCCGTCATCTGCGTGCTGGGCGCCAACTACATGATGCTGATGAGCGGGATGCACGCGTACTGCCAGTCGCGCGTGCCCCGCGAGCTGCAGGCGCGGATGAGCAGCCTGTTCAGCATGGTGCTCGGCGGCGCGTACGCGGCGGGCGTGTGGGGCCTGGGCGCGCTGGCCGACCGGCTGGGCCTCCGCTTCGTCACCGTGAGCGCCAGCGTGCTGTTCCTCGCGTTGGTGCTGACGCTGCGGCTGCTGCGCCCGCGGCGCTTCGATGGGGCCAGCGCGGAGGCGCGCGTCAGGGGATGACCTCTACCGCCGCGTCTCCGCGCCACCTTCCGGTGAAATGGTCAGCATGAAGCATCCGTCGGGCGCGTGCGATCCCAGGTTCTCTGGAGCAATTGCTGGTTGGTGCGCCCCCATGCCTGAACCACCCGTTCGAACTTCGGCGGAAGTTTGCCCTCAAGGCGCGCCAGCGTGTCGATTCGGTAGACGGCGGCGTCCTGCCCGCTTCGCATTTCGACATGGAAGTGCGGGACTCCATGCTCGTTGGGGTGACTGACGATGCGGAGCTGGCCGATGCGGTCTACGAGGACACCAAGTCCTCCTCCGAGGCCCCGCTGCTGTTCGGCCATATCGACCAGCATGAGCTTCAACCGCAATGCGTGGATTGCTCCCACGAGTTCAGGAGAAGGCTCAGGCGACGTAGGTAGTCTCCGGTGCGGAATCGGTTGAACGAAATCTCTACTCCCCCAGCCAGTAGAGGCTGCGGCGCGTTCGCAGCGCCTGCTCCAGGAACTCCGAGAAGGAACGGGCGATCTGCTTGCAGTACGCCGGGTCCGGCCACGCTTCGTGGTCGCCGTCGAAGAGGGGGTAGCGGCCATTTTCCAGTCGGGCCACGCTCAGCAGCACGTAGTTGCCGTCCTGCACATCGCAGAGCGCGTACACCGAGGGGGGGCCCCACTTGTCGTCATCCTCGCCGTAGATGGCCACCCTCGCCCGGACGATTTTGTGCAGCGGGAGGATGCGGTAAGGGGTGTCCGGTAGCCGCGCAATCAGCTCCGCTCCATTGCAATGCAAGTAGAAGGCGCGCAGGTCCGGATCCAACTTCCAGCCGACCCGGCGCTCGAACGCATCAACCTCCTCGAGTGCGGCGGGCGGGTATGGGAAGTGCTCGCGGGAGACCTCTTCGAGCAGGCTGCTCATGGACGTGGCCATCGTCATTTATCCGAGTAGGGCAGATTGAGCCCCACTGTATTCCACGGTGCCTCACCTCTGTAGCAGGCGGGATATGCCCTGTTGAAGACGGTATGCACGCCCGGCTTCACGGGGATGATGTTGCTGGGGTCCACCGGATCGCCGCCATGATGAAGGTCCCGGATGTGGTGCCCGGGCCAGGCCACGCCGTCCTCTTCGGGCCAATCACCGAACTTCCTGCTCCAGTCCTTCCGGAAGGATGTCCGGAAGTTCTCCCACCTTTTCCGCTCAGCCTCATTCTTGTCCGGTGACACCTTGGGATGGTCGCAGCAGCAGTGGAAGATGCCGTAGCGACTGCTGGCTTTGATTGGAATCGGCGGGACGACCAGGCGCCCTTCCCAATCCAGCTTGATGTCGGCCAGCCATAGGCAGCCCATGACCCGGGCGCATTCCCGCTGGCACGTTCGCATGAACTCCAGCCTGCATTGCCAGGGACCGTAGAAGAGGGTCGTTTTCATCCGCCCGCCGAGCACTGGAATCCAGGGCAACTCCTTCCTCGTCGCGGGCTGGACCCCGGGTGATGGGACGGAACCAGACCCACCCGTCCCGTGTGTTGTGGAGCACCCGGCGAGGACCAAGACCAGCACCGTTGCGCGCATCTTCAATGGCGGTTCCTCCCATCCCGTCCCATTGCCTGAAGGGCCTGACAGCTCATGAATCCGGGCTGATGATGGGAAGGTCATTTTCCGTTCGGCGGGCCTGCGCCCGCGCCTCCTCCGCGCTACAGACGTCCCTCCACCCAGAGACGTCCCCGCCGAGGAGTGAGTCCATGCCCGTCCGCAAGCCCGCCCTGGCCCTCACCGCGCTGCTCCTGGCCAGCTCGCCCGTGCTCGCGCAGGAGCCCCGCCCCGCCGAGCCGCTCGGCATCGCCCTGGAGGGCTACGCGTACCCCTTCCCCGTGCAGTACCTGCCCCTCACCGTCGAGGGCCAGGACGTGCGCATGGCCTACATGGACGTGAAGCCCACGGGCCGGGCCAACGGGCGCACCGTGGTGCTGCTGCACGGAAAGAACTTCTTCGGCGCGTACTGGGAGGGCACCATCCGCGCCCTCACCGGCGCGGGGTACCGCGTCGTCGTGCCCGACCAGCTCGGCTTCGGCAAGTCGTCCAAGCCGGACATCCATTACAGCTTCCACACGCTGGCCTCGCTGACGAAGCAGCTCCTGGACTCGCTGGGGGTGAAGCAGACGGCCGTCGTGGGCCACTCCATGGGCGGCATGCTCGCCACGCGCTTCACGCTCATGTACCCGGACACCGTCTCCAAGCTGGTGCTGGAGAACCCCATTGGCCTGGAGGACTACCGGGAGAAGGTGCCCTGGGTCTCCACCGAGGCCGACTACAAGCACCAGCTCAAGGCCACCGAGGAGGGCACCCGCAAGTACCACCAGACGTACTACGTGAAGTGGAAGCCGGAGTACGACACCTGGGTGAAGGTCGCCGGCCGCCAGCTCCAGAGCGCCGAGTACCCCCGGCTCGCGTGGGTGTCCGCCGCCACGGCGACCATGATCTACGAGCAGCCCGTGGTGCACGAGTTCCCCTTCGTGAAGCCGCGCACGCTGCTGTACCTGGGCCAGGAGGACCGGACGTACATCGGCCGGGGCCGGGTGCCCGCCGCGGACGCCGCGACGCTGGGGCAGTACCCACGGTTGGGGAAGAAGGTGGCGAAGGCCATCCCCAACGCGACGCTGGTGGAGCTGCCCGGCGTGGGCCACATCCCCCACTTCGAGGCGCCGGAGAAGTTCCACGCGGCGTTGATCGACTTCCTCGGGAAGTGACGCGGCGGCGCGTCGCCCCCCTGTGGGCAACTTGGGGATGCCTTCGAGCGGCCCCGCCCTCCTCGTGAGCCGGGCGGCCGGGCGTGCCCCCGGCCCTGCGGGGGGACCTTGGTGCGCGGGCGTCCCGCTCCGACATTCAGCTTCGGAGCGGTACCCACTTCGACGAGGAGCGCACCATGCCCAACAGGAAGTACGACCCGTACACGGGAGGCAAGGAGGCGGCGAAGAAGCCCCCTTATGCGCCGGACCGCGTGGAGCGGGGACTGGAAGCCGATGACACCCTGCCGCTGTACGCCGCGGACTCCATCCGCGACACGCGCGAGCAGAAGTTCGCCCTGGACAGTGACACCGAGGTGGGCGGCTACGTCCCGGACATCCGCAGCCCCATCGACGAGGCGGACGAGCTGGAGCGCGAGCGCCGGGGCCGCGAGAAGGCC
The DNA here is from genome assembly GCF_002305895.1 of Corallococcus macrosporus DSM 14697. Classification (GTDB taxonomy): domain Bacteria; phylum Myxococcota; class Myxococcia; order Myxococcales; family Myxococcaceae; genus Myxococcus; species Myxococcus macrosporus. The sequence continues at coordinate 10,644 of NZ_CP022203.1, read as the reverse complement.
GAGGAGCGCCAGGTCTCCGACGAGGACGACGAGGCGCGCAACCGCTGAGCCGCGCGGCGCGAGGAGACGGCGCGTGGAGGTCCGCTCCGGGGCGGGCCACGGCGTCTGGCCTCGCGGTGAACGGACCGGGCCCCGGCGTGCAGGAGAGGCCGCATGCGGGGCGGGCCGGCGGAGGCCCACGCCCCCAATGAAACCGGGCCGTGGCATGCGAGCGTGACTCGCCACCACGGCCCGGCAGTGACTGCAGCGCGCTACTTCGCCGCCGCGCGCGGCGACGGAGCCTCATCCGGCTCGATGGGCACCAGCTTGCCCAGGCCGAGCGGCGTCACCTGCTCCTGAATCGTCGCCGGGTCCCCCACGAGCACAATCTGCATCCGGGCCGGGTCCAGGTACTGCTCGGCCATGCGCTGCACCTCCGCGGCGCTGGCGTCGCGCAGGCCCTCCACGGTGCGGTTGAACTCGTCCAGCGGGCGGCGGGTGATGAAGAGCGCCGCGGCGCTGGCGCCCAGGCCCTCCACCGACTCGAAGGCGCCCGGGAAGGCGCGGATGAGGCCCTCGCGCGCGGCCTCCAGCTCCTCGGCGGAGATGGGCTTGGTCGTGAGGCCCGACAGCTCCTTCATCACCTCTTTCAGGGCCGGGCCCGTCACGTCCTGGCGCACGGAGCTGTACGCGGTGAGCGACCCCACGCCCAGGCGCGGCGCCAGGCTGGCGCCCGCGCCGTAGCTGTAGCCCTTGTCCTCCCGCAGGTTCATGTTGAGGCGGCTGCCGAAGAAGCCACCGAACACCGTGGTGGCCAGCTCCAGCGGGTACTCGTCCGGGTTGCCCGCGGCGATGCCGGCGCGGCCCACCAGCACCAGCGTCTGGTCCAGGCCCGGCTTGGGCACCACGTAGACCTGCTGACGCGGGGGGGCCTGCGTGGCCGGCGGCGGAGGCGGCGGCGTGGCCTTGCCCTTCGCCCCGCCAAAGTGCTTCTTCGCCAGGGCCACGCCCTCCTCCAGGCTGATGTCACCCGTGAGGATGACCGCCTGCGCCTGGGGGCCGGTGTGCTTCTGGTAGAAGTCCTTCACGTCCGCCAGCGTGAGCGTCTGCACGGACGCGGGCGTGCCGTCGGGCAGGTGCCCGTAGGGGTGCTGCAGTCCGAACACGGCCTCCAGGTACGCGAGCTGCGCCAGCACGCCGGGCTGGCCCATGGCGCGCGCCAGGTCCGCGAGCTGCTGCTTCTTGCGCCGCTCGAAGGCCTTGGGGCTGAAGCTGGGCCGCAGCACCACGTCCGACAGCAGGGCCAGGGCCGCGTCCAGGTTGCGCGTCAGCACGCGCACGCCCACCTGCGCGCCGTCCGCCTGCACGTCCATGGCGGGGGACACGCCCAGGTCCGCGAAGGCGTTGTCCAGCAGCACCGTGTCCCGCTTGCCCGCGCCTTCCAGCAGCATGCGGTACGTCAGCTCGGCGAGCCCTTCCTTGCCCTGGGGGTCCTGCGCGCTGCCCGCGGCGAAGGCCACGCCCGCGAACACCAGCGGCAGCTCCCGCCGCGTGCTCACCAGCACGGTGAGGCCGTTGTCCAGCTTCGCGCTCTGGAAGGTGGGCAGCACCAGGTCCGGCGTCTTGCCGGGCTGGGGCGGCGTGGCGCGGAAGGACTCGGCGTCGGCGGTGGGCTCGGCCGGGGCGGGCTTCTGTCCCAGCGCGGGCGAGTCCGGGCTGGCCGGCGCGGGCTTCGGGTTGCTGGCGCAGGCGGCCAGCGAGGTGACGACCAGGGCGGAGAGGAGGCGGCGCATCAGTGGCGCTCCTTCGAGTCGAGGGGCGCCTGCCGGCGAGCGGGCGGCACCGCGTGGAGGATGACGCGCGCGCCGGGGCGCAGCGTGTCCCGGGCGAACTGCTTCACGGCTTCGGGCGTCACCGACTCGTAGCGGGCCAGGTCCTGGGCCACGTAGTTGGGCTCGCCGACGAAGTGGTTGTAGCTCTGGAGGACGTCCGCCTTGCCGCCGAAGCCGCCGACGGACTGGAGGCCGGCCAGCGTGCGCGTGTCGTAGCGCGTGCGGGCGCGGGCAATCTCCTCCGGGGTGATGCCCTGCTGGCGGACCTCATCCAGCACCGCGTCCACCTCCTGGAGCAGCGTGTCCGTGGACACGCCGGGCCGCGCCACCACGTCCACCGTGAAGACGGACTGCGCGCCCTGGCTCTGCTGCATGGCGCTGACGCTCTGGGCCAGCTCCTTGTCCAGCACCAGCCGGCGGTAGAGGCGGCTGGCCTTGCCGGTGGACAGCGCCGTGGCCAGCACGTCCGCGGTGGCGTCCCCTTCCTCCAGGTACGCGGGCGTGAGCCACTGGATGGAGAGCAGCGGCAGCCGGGCCACGCGCTCCTCCTCGCGCAGCACCACGGGCGCGGTGAGACTCACGGGCGCCACTTCCGGCCGCTGCGGCCGGGGGTGGCTGGGCAGCGAGCCGAAGTACTTCTCCACCAGCGCCTTCGTCTTCGCCAGGTCGAAGTCACCGACGATGGCCAGCGTGGCGTTGGACGGCGCGTACCACTGGCGGAAGAAGCCCTTCACGTCGTCCACGTCGGCCGCGTTCAGGTCCTTCATCGAGCCGATGACGTCCCCGTGGTACGGGTGCGGCAGCGGGAAGAGCGCGTGCCACGCCTGCTCGCGGGCGGCGCCGTAGGGCGCGGTCTCAATGGACTCGCGGCGCTCGTTCTTCACCACCTCGCGCTGCGTCTCCAGCTTCTGGGGCGAGAGCGCGTCCAGCAAGAAGCCCATGCGGTCGCTCTCCAGCCACAGCGCCGTCTCCAGGTGGTTGCTGGGGACCGTCTCGAAGTAGTTGGTGCGGTCGAAGCTGGTGGTGCCGTTGAGGTCGGTGGCGCCCACCTTCTCCAGCAGGGCGATGTGGACGTCGTCGGCCACGTTGCGCGAGCCCTGGAACATCATGTGCTCGAACAGGTGCGCGAAGCCGGTGCGGCCGGGCTGCTCGTGGTACGCGCCGACGTGGTACCAGACGTTGACGGCCACCACCGGCAGCTTCTTGTCCACGGAGAGGATGACCTCCAGGCCGTTGGGCAGCGCGTATTTCTCATACGGGATGGCGAGCGCCTCGCGGCCGGGCTCCAGCGGCTTCGCCTCCTGGGGTGTCGGTGTCTGGGCAAGCGCCGGCGCCCCGCTGAACACGAGGGCTGCGGCGACGAGGGCCTTCATTCGGAACAAGGTGCCTCCAAGTCTTGATGCCAATGACTCACGTGACGCGCTTAGCACGCAGGTCTGGCGGTGTGGGTAGGGAATGGTGGAGGGAAGACGCAGCGCGCCAGGATGTTGGTTCCTGGTCAGCGTGAGAGACTGAACGCATGACGGCTGATGTCTCATCCGGTGCGCTGCCCTGCTGCGCCCTCCATCCGGACGCGTTCGCGGGCGCCACCTGTCAGCGCTGTGGCAGCTTCGTCTGCGGCGTGTGCACCACCTGGGTGATGGGCCGGATGTACTGCCCGGCCTGCGCGGTCCGCCCGGAGGTGAACTACCTGGAGGACTTCCGGCTCAAGCTCTGGGGAAGGCGGGACGCGAGCGCCTGGCTGGTGGGGCTCGTCACGGTGGTGCTCGTCGGGTTGGGACTGGTGGCGTTGGTGGCGGGGACCTTCGGCATCGCGCTGGCGTGGCTGGCCAGCGCGGGCGTGGGCGTGGCGTTCTTCCTGGGTATGCGCTGGGCTCGCCTGGGCCTGCTGGCCGTCCCGCTGCTGGCCATGCTGCTCACCGCGCCGTCGCTGGGCGCGCCCGCGCTGCTGTTCTTCGTTCCGTTGATGGTCGCGGTGAACGTCTTCCGTGACACGCGCAGCCGGCTCTTCTTCCGCCTGGACGTCCCCGAGCGTGAGCTGCACCGGCTCTGGGACCTGCGGGTCAACAACCCCCTCGCCCGGCACGCGCTGTCCCTGGGCGTGGGCTCGCTGTTCCTGCCCGTGCTGGCGTCGCTGCTCTCCTTCTTCGGCGTGTGGTGGGTGCTGAGCGTCCTCTTCCTGGGAATGGCCATGCTGGCCCTCATCCTGGGCGTGGTGGCGTTGCGGCGGGTGGACCCGGAGGCGCGGCCGCCCATTGGCCGGCGCTGGGAGTCGCTCGGCGCGGTGGGCCTGGCGCTGACCGCGCTGGTGCTCTGGGGCGTGCTGCACTGGCAGCGGATGGTGGCGCTGTTCGGCGGTGCGGTGGACTGACGGCGCCGAGGCGGTCCCGCCGGTGCATGGCTCGCTCCCCACCCCGTCACCCCGGCGCGCGGGGGGCGGCGGGTGCCTGGGGGACGTGGGGTGCTCACGCTCACGGAAGACACCCAAGCCCGACACCGGGGAGGCCACCGTCATGGCGAACATTCGTGAGGAACAGGCAGAGGCAGGGGAGCGCCGGGGCGCCACGCCCAGCCTCAAGGAGCAGCGCAGCGAATCACATGCGGCGAGCACCTATGCCGTCTTCCTGAAGGACCTCGAAGCCAACGCGGGCGTCGTCCGCGACCTGGCGGAGAAGGCGACGCAGTCCGTGCTGTGCCTGCTGGAGCAGCGCCTCATGGACACCGAGGCGAAGCACCTGGAGGCCCAGCTCCCGCGCAAGGTGACGGACATGCTGAAGCGGTGCCCCCGTCACGAGGGCAAGGTGGCCAGGAAGTACAAGCTGGAGCAGTTCCTCGCCGTGGTGGCCGAGGAGCTGGACACCACGCCCAACGAGGCCGAGCGCCTGGCCCGCGCCGTGTTCACCACGGTGCGCAATCACATCAGCGAGGGCGAGGCCGACGACGTCATGGGCCAGCTCCCCGCCGACCTGCGCTCGCTGTGGGTGCCCGAGGCCTGAGCGGTGGGGCTCGAACCCGAGCAAGGAGCCGAGTGATGAAGAAGCTACGAGACGTGATGACGAAGGACCCCACGGTCATCAACGCGAAGGACTCATTGAAGGCCGCCGCGTTGAAGATGCGCGAGCAGAACGTGGGCCCGCTGCCCGTGTGCGACGGTGAGCGGCTGACGGGCATCATCACCGACCGCGACATCGTGGTGCGGGCGGTGTCCCAGGGAAAGGACCCCAACGGCACGACGGTGGCGGAGGCGATGACGGGGCAGCTCGAATACGCCTTCGAGGACGAGGACCTCTCCGTGGTGGCGGAGATGATGAGGGCGAAGGGTGTCCGCCGCATCCTCGCGCTGGACCGGAACAAGAAGCTGGTGGGGATTGTCGCGCTGAGTGACTTGCTGGAGGAGCTGGCGGAGGCGGAGGTCAGTGAAACATTGGAGACCATCTCCACGGCGCCGACCCCCGCGGCGCACTGACTGAGCGTCGGGAGTCAGTGATAATCTGCCTTCCTTTGAAAAATGGGAGGCAGCATCCATGTCACTCGCGGGACGGAAGTGGAGTGCGCGGGCCTGTCAGGTCCGTGGGAAGACGCTGGCGCTGGGGGTGCTCGCGCTGGCCGCGCCTGCCTGGGCGGCGATGCCCGAATACACCCTGGAGCTCCAGGCGCGGACCAACCTGCGAGGGAACGCGTCCGGCGCCTACAACCTGGCGCCGGGCAACCTGCTGGCGGGGAGTCTCCAGATACCGCTCACCGACGATGGGCAGCTTGCCTTCCGCCTGGCGATTACCCCCGAGGGACGCGAGGCGGTGTGGTGGGGCCGGGAGGGCACGGGGCAGCGCATCTACATGCTCCCGGACCTGGGTGAAGACGCCCGCCTCAGCGACCCGGGGCTCAGCTCCTCCGGCACGTTGACCTTCGCCGTCACCGGGGCTTCCGCGGCGAACCAGAACGGCATCTATCAGTTGAATGTCGCCAGTCCGGACACGGTGCGCATCGACCGCGTCCCGATTGGCGCCTCGAACTGGAGCAGCTTGCAGCTCAACGAGGCCGACAGGACCGGCTTTCGCGCTTCGTATGGGGGAGGAGGGCAATCCTATGTCGTCTCGGTCCAGAGCTCGGCGACCCTCCTGGCCAGCGACGAGGTCGCCGACAGCACGAGCCCCTATTCGTTCCTGTACTCACCCAGGCTGAACGACGGGGAGCAGATGGCGGGGGTGGTGGACCTCGCGTCCGCGTCCTCGGAGTTCTTCCAGGAGCTGCGCATCTTCAGCCCGCACGCGGAGCCGCGGCTCGTGGCGCGGACGCGTGGGCTGGACGCGAGCTCACCGGTGTACCGCTTCGCGTCCGTGCAGCCGGCGTTCAACAACGTGGGACAGGTGGCGTTCCTGGGGTCGGCCCGGGATGCGTCCGAGCGGAACGTCACGACGCTGTGGTTCTGGAATGGGACGGATTTGCGGGTGATTGCCCAGGACGGCGTGGGGGACATCCGGCAGTTGGAGTTCTTCCCGCCGGACATGAACGACCATGGGCTCGTGGTGTTCCGGGCCATTGACGCCGCGAACCTGCGCGCGGTGTGGGTCAGCGACGGCAATGCGCTGAAGCGGGTCGTGAGCGAGCACGACCTCGTGGACTCGGACCTGGGCCCGGCGCGCATCGACCAGGAGACGCCGTCCAACCCGGTGTTCGCTGGCGCGCCCAGCATCAACCTGCGGGGGGATGTCGCGTTGGCCGCGGGGCTGGCGCCGCCGGACAACGACCAGGAGGAGTGGGGCACGGCCGTGTTCATCGCGCGGGCGTCGCTCGCGCATACGGACGGCGGAACGGGTGAGGACCCGGACAGTGGAACCGATGGAGGCACTGGGACGGAGCCGGACGCGGGGCCGGGCGAGGAGCCGGATGGGGGCGCCGGTGAGCAGGATGCAGGCACGGAGCCGGACGCGGGCCCAGGTGAGGAGCCGGACGCGGGCGCTGGTGAGCAGGATGCAGGCACGGAGCCGGACGCCGGCCCGGGCGAAGCGCCTGACTCAGGGACGGAGCCGGGCACCGACGCCGGTTCAAGGCAGGACGCGGGGACGTCTCCGCCGCCCCCGCCTCCGGACAGCGGCTGCGGTTGCCAGTCCGCGTCTCCCGCCGCGCTGCTCCCGTGGATGCTCGTGGGGTTGATGCGGGTCGTCGTGGGCCGCCGCCGCAAGGGCGCGTAGCTCCGGAGATTGAGAGCGGGTGCCGGATGGGCTCACGCGTTCTGCACATCGCCCTGCCTGGTCAGCACCGCGACGATGAGCGGGTGCCGGGCGAACGCAGCCGCCCGGCACTTCGCCCTACTCACCGAGCAGCGCCGCCGCCAGCGCGCGCACCTTCGCGGACCCATCGTTGGCGGCGACGTCGCGAAGCAAGGCCATGGTGGGAGGCTCCACGGTCCGCAGGTGGCCCAGCAGCCGCACCACTTCGATGCGGACACGCTCACTCCGCTCCGCGCGCAGTGCCCGGGCCAACGCTTCCATGTGGGCGCCGGCCACCCGCTGGGAAATCGCCTTCACCGCGAGCGCACGCACCCTCGCGCTCGGGTCGTCGAGCATCACCTGGTCCAGCAAGGCATCCACCGCCGCGCCAGGGATGGAGCGAAGCGCCCCCGTCGCCGCGCCACGCACTTCCGCTTCCGGGTGGACGAGCGCCGACTTCACGTAATCGAGCCCCGCCAGAGCGCCTGCTCGGGCCAGGGCATCCAGGCAGACCACGGTCTCCAACGAGCCCGCGCGGCAGCGTCTCACGAGGCCCTCCACCAGCGCCTTGCTCCGGCCCGGCTCCGGGACCTCCAGGGCCTTCGACAGCGCCCCCACCGACAGCGCCGCCTCGCGCCTCACACCTGCGTCACCCGTCGCCTCCTCCAGCACACGCTCCAGCGCATCGCCCAGCAGCAGTGAAGGCCGATCCATCCGCCCCGCCGCCCGTGCGGCCTGGGCCCGCGTCTTCGGGTGGATCCGCTCCCCCTCCAGCACGGATACCAGCGCCCGCTGGGCCTCAGGCGTCCCCGCGCTGGCCAGCGCCTCCAGTATCTGCTCGGAGTGCACCTCCTCCGAGGCGCCCTGACGCAGCAGCGTCACGGCCCGGTCCACCTCCGCCAGATTCACGCGGAACAGGGCCGTCAGTCGTGCCGCGTCCCGGCGCTCGCGCTTCGCCAGCGTCGGTAGCAGGTCATCCAGCTTCGCCCCGTTCACGAGCTCCCTGTCTCGTGTCGCCAGCGAAGCCCCCTCCCCTCCAGGCACTGCCTCCGAGGCCGTGAGCCGTTCCGTCCGCGGCAGGCCATCCCGCGCCTCCAGCGAAACGCCCGTCCCTCCAGCCGGCGCCTCCGAGGCCGTATGCCGTTCCGTCCGCGGCAGGCCATCCCGCGCCTCCAGCGAAACGCCCGTCCCTCCAGCCGGCGCCTCCGAGGCCGTGAGCCGCTCCGCCCGCAGCGTCGCCCGCGTGGCGTGGAAGGGCCGCAGCGACGAGAGCCGGTAGTCCACGCCCACGTTGATCATCGCGACCCGCGTCTCCTCTCGGATGCGCGGCAGTCCGCTCCCCCCACCCCGCTCCACCACGTCCGAGCCCGTCACGTCCCTCACATGCCCATCCGTGAAGAGGGCGAAGTCCAGGTGGCCTTGCAGCCGTGGCAGCAGCGGCGAGGTGGCGCGCAGGTACCGCCGCTTCGTCTTCACGTAGGTGTTGGCGCTGCCGCCCGCGCGGTACACGGACTCGAAGTCACCCCGCGTGTCCGACTCCTCGGTGCTCCAGCGCGAGCCGTCCTCCGCCACGAACTGCGTCGCCGCGAGCAGCCGCCGCACGAGCCTCCGCGCCGTCGCGTCCTGCGCCGCATCGAAGTGCACGGCCATCACCCTCCCCCGGACGTCCTGACCCACGTACAGCGGCCGCTCGAACATGGCCTGGAGCACCTGCAGCGCAGCGTCACCCGTCAGCGGCGTCTCACCGGCCTCCACGTCCATCCGCGTGGGCACGAGCTGGGCGGAGAACAGGTGCTGGTCGCCCTCCTGGCCCAGGTAGGTGAGCTCGAGCAGGCCGCTCCAGCCCGTGTGCAGGGACTCCCGCGCGCCCGCTGAAGGCTCCGTGTGGGTCCGGGTGTCCAGGTCGAACGTGTAGCGGAGCCGGTGCCCCACGACGAGCACCCGCTCCCGCCCCTTCACGCCGGGGAGGACTTCCTCGGGGTCCGGTGTGGGTGCGTCCTCATCCAGGTGCGGCGTGACGGGGCCCGTGACAGCCGGCGGCACCTCCGGAACCCGCGTCCCCTGGCCCGCACGCCACAGCGCACCTGCCGTCAGCACGGCGAGCAGCACGACCAGGCTCTTCACGCGCGGGCTCACTCCCCCGCATACGCGACCGTGAGCCAATCCTGGCTGTGCGCGGCTGTCTCAGGGGTTGCCGAGCTTCAACTCCAGCTCCGCCAGCTCGCGCTGCACGGTGGCGTCCGTGAGGCGGAGGCCCTCCACCTTGCGCACCGCGGAGATGACGGTGGAGTGGTCCTTGCTGAAGCGCGCGGCGATCTCCGGGAAGGAGCTCTTGGTCAGCTTGCGGCTGAGGTACATGGCCACCTGGCGCGCGTGGGCCAGGGCCTTGTGACGGCGGTCCTCCTTCAAGGACTCCACCGTGACTTTGTAGAAGCGGGCCACCTCGCGCTGGATGGACTCCACGTCCACCGCGCTCTGGGCGGGGAGGATGTCGCGCAGCACCTGCGACGCGAAGTCCTCCGTCACCGGCTGGCGCGTCAGGCTGTGCACCGCGGACAGCTTCACCAGCGCGCCTTCCAGCTCGCGCACGTTCTTCTGGATGTGCTTGGCGATGAAGTGCGCCACCGAGTCCGGCAAATCCAACCCTTCCGCCACGGCCTTCTTCTGGAGGATGGCCACCCGCGTCTCGTAGGTGGGCTCGCGGATGTCCGTCATCAGCCCCATGGCGAAGCGGCTGCGCAGCCGGTCCTCCAGGCCCGGAATCTCCGCGGGCACCGTGTCGCTGGTGAGGACGATGGCCTTGTTCATCTCGTAGAGCGTGTTGAAGGTGTAGAAGAACTCCTTCTGCGTCTCCTCACGCTTGCCGAGGAACTGGATGTCGTCGATGAGGAGCACGTCGCACTCCTCACGGAACTTCCGGCGGAAGTCCCCCATGCGGTGCTCGCGGACGCTCTCCACGTACTCGTTGGTGAACTGCTCGCTGGAGAGGAACACCACGCGCTGGGTGGGGTCTCGCTCCCAGATGAAGTTGCCCACGGCCTGGAGCAGGTGCGTCTTGCCCAGGCCCGTGCCGCCGTAGATGTAGAGCGGGTTGTAGTGGTGGCCCGGCTTGTCCGCCACGGCCTGCGCCGCCGCGGCCGGGAGCTGGTTGCTGTCCGCCACCACGAAGGTGTCGAAGGTGAAGCGCGCGTTCAGCCGGCCCGGGCGCGTGGCGCTCGCCTTGACGGAGGGTGTGGGTGGGAAGTGCGGGTCCGGCTCCAGGCCCTCCACCACTTCGTAGGCGATGGTGCTCAGCCCCTCCCCCATCCGCGCGAGCTGCGTGTCCAGCAGGGGCCGGTAGTGGTCATCCACCCAGTCGCGGAAGAAGCGGTCCGGGACGCCCATCACCAGGGCGCCGTCACGCACCTCCAGCGGGCGCATCCGCTCCAGCCACCGCAGCGCGTAGTCGAACTTCTCCTGGCGGATGGCATCCAGCATCCGAGCCCAGAGAATTCCAGCACTTGGGGAGGGGGTCGCGGCTTGGGCGAGGGCGTTCACGCGTGTCTCAAACGTGCAGAAGCAGGGGGAAAACGAGGCGTTCGGCGGTGCTAACAGACGGTTCCTGGTGGATCAAGCAACCGGCC